>NZ_JBEZYN010000009.1:43788-336665 GCF_040638605.1 Streptomyces sp. NPDC026092 | reverse complement strand
GACCTTCTCGCCGGGCATCCCGACCATGGAGAGCGGGTACGGGCCGAGGGCGACGAGCCCGGCGGCGGCGAGCAGCCCGGCGCCGGCGAGGACGCTGATGTGACCGATGTGGCCGGCGTTGCCGGTGGGGCCGGGGTGGACCCGCCCGTCGAGCACGAGACCGCCGCCGACGCCCGTCGAGACGACGAGACAGAGGGCGTTGTCGTGGCCCCGGGCGGCGCCCTGCCAGTGTTCGGCGGCCGTCATGGCGACGCCGTCGCCGACGAGCGTGACGGGCCGCCCGCCGGTCGCCTTCCCGACCCGCTCGGCCAACGGGAACCCGCGCCAGCCGGGGACGTTGACCGGGCTCACCGTACCGGCGGAGGCGTCGACGGGGCCCGCGCTGCCGATGCCGACCGCGCGCACCGAAGGCCACAGGGGCGAGGCCTCCAGGTCCGCGAGCACCGCCTCGACCGCCCGCATCACCGTCTCGCCGTCCTCCTGGGCCGGAGTGGGCCGCTGGGCCCGTACGAGAATGTCGCCGGCGCCGTCGACCAACGCACCGGCGATCTTGGTGCCGCCGAAGTCGAGGGCGGCAACGAGGTCAGTCTGCATGTGCGCGGTGTCTCCAGAGAGGCGAGAGCGGTAGATCGCTGTGACGTACAGTCTCCCCTGCCCTGACAACGTTGTCCAGGGCCTATGCTCGGACGAGACAGAGCCGATACCGAGGAGATTCGCAGACTGTGGCCGACACCGCCCGCCGCCCCGAGCACCGTTACGGCAATCGGCCCACGATGAAGGACGTCGCCGCCCTGGCCGGCGTCGGGCTCAAGACGGTCTCCCGCGTCGTCAACGGCGAACCGGGGGTCACCCCGGACACCGAGCGCCGCGTGCAGGAGGCCATCGACTCGCTCGGCTTCCGGCGCAACGACAGCGCCCGCGTGCTGCGCAAGGGCCGTACGGCTTCCGTGGGTCTGGTCCTGGAGGACCTCGCCGACCCGTTCTACGGTCCGCTCAGCCGTGCCGTGGAGGAGGTCGCCCGAGCCCACGGGGCGCTGCTCATCAACGGATCCAGCGCGGAGGACCCGGACCGGGAGCAGGAGTTGGCGCTCGCGCTCTGCGCGCGGCGGGTCGACGGACTGATCGTCATCCCGGCCGGTTCCGACCACCGTTACCTCGAACCGGAGATCAAGGCCGGTGTCGCCACGGTCTTCGTGGACCGCCCGGCGGGCCGGATCGACGCGGACGTCGTCCTGTCGGACAGCTTCGGGGGCGCACGGGCCGGGGTGGCGCATCTGATCGCCCACGGGCACCGCCGGATCGGCTTCATCGGCGACCAGCCCCGGATTCACACGGCGACGGAGCGTCTGCGCGGCTACCGGGCGGCCATGGAGGACGCCGGGCTCGCCGTGGACCCGTCGTGGGAGTCGCTCGGGACGACGGCCCCCGACCGGGTGCGGGAGGCGCTGACCGCGATGCTCGCCGGCCCGGAGCCGGTCACCGCGCTCTTCGCGGGCAACAACCGGGTCACCGTCACGGCGGTCCGCGCCCTGGCGGGCCGGGCGCACCCGGTGGCGCTCGTGGGCTTCGACGACATCGAACTGGCCGACCTGCTCGGCATCACCGTGATCGCGCAGGACGCGGCGGCGCTCGGCCGCACGGCCGCCGAGCGCCTCTTCCGCCGCCTGGACGGCTTCGAGGAGCCGCCCGCCCGCGTGGTCCTGGACACCCGGCTGATCCCCAGGGGCTCGGGAGAGACGCCCCCGCCGGCGACCGCGTAGCCGGTACGTCGAGTCCGTCAGGTCCGTCTGGCACATCCGGTACGTCACAGGGGGCCGCGCACGACCGCGAACGTGGTGCAGTCCGTGTCCTCGTTCACGATGTCGCCGTTCATGGCCAGCGGCTGCTCGCCCGGCGGCACCCGCGCTTCGAGGTCGGCCATCAGGTAGCCGGCGGGGTGCTTGATCCAGCGGTCGCCGCGGAGCACCATCCGGCGCCCGGCCTCCTCGTACGCGCCGACCATGCGGAACGACCCGCTCGGCACACCGGGGTTGTCGGGGTGGGCGGAGAACGAGAACACCGCCTCCAGGGCCCCGGTCGAGGTCGCGGTGATCCGTAGCGAGAGCCGGGTCACGCCCTGGGTGCAGTGGTAGCTCCCGCGCCAGTTGCCGACCACGGGAATCGGCGCGGGTGTGGGCGACGTCGTCGTCGGGGCCGGCTGCGGGCCGAGGGACGCGCTGGAGGCCGGGACGGACGAAGTCGGCGTACCTGTCGGGGAGTGGGCGCCTCGCGCGCCCCCGGGGCCGCCGGCCACGTACCAGGTGAGGCCGCCCGTCGCCAGGACGGCGGCGGCGACCGCGGCGGCGATCGGGCCCCCGCGCACTCCCTTCCGTACGGGAGGCTGCTTGCCGGGCACGGTCGCGCCGGCGGGAGCGGGCGGCTCGGAAGGTTCGGGCACGGCAGGCGGTGCAGGCGGCAGGGGACGTACGGCGGACTGGGTCGGCGCAGCCGCGTCCGGCACCGCCGCGTCCGTGACGGTGGGCGCCGGGGTCGGCGTGTCCGCCACGGGCCCCGCAGCCTCCGGTACGGAGTCCCGCACGGAGTCCGCCAAGGCCCCCGGCAGCCAGGCCGGGCCCGCCGCCGCGGCCGGTGCGAGGTCGTCGAGGAGCTGGCGTACGGAGGGCCGGTCGCCGGGTTCCTTGGCCAGGCAGCGGGCGACGAGTTCGCGGACCCGGGGCGGCAGACCGTCGAGTTCGGGCTCCTCGTGGGCGACGCGGAACATCACGCGCGCGGGGCTCGCTCCGTCACCGCCCGCCGACGTACCGCCGAACGGTCCGTGGCCGGAGGCGGCGAAGGCGAGGACCGAGCCGAGGGCGAAGACGTCGACGGCGGGCGTGACGTCGGCCCCGGTGAGCTGTTCGGGAGCCATGAACCCCACGGTGCCGAGGACGACTCCGCTGCGGGTCAGCGCGGAGGTCGCCTCCGCAGAGGCCGAGATGCCGAAATCGATGACGCGCGGGCCGTCGGCGGCGAGCAGGATGTTGGACGGCTTCAGATCGCGGTGGACCACTCCGCAGGCGTGGATCGCCTCCAGGGCCTCGGCGAGCCCCGCCGCCAGGGACAGCACCGACGGCTCAGGCCAGCCGCCGTGGCGCCGTACCGCCTCGTCGAGGGAGGGGCCCGGCACGTGGACCGTGGCCAGCCAGGGCGGGTCGCCGTCCGGTTCGGCGTCGACCACACCGGCGGTGAAGACCCCGTTGACCGCACGAGCCAGCCGGACCTCACGGGCGAACCGGCGCCTGAACTCGGCGTCCCGGGCGAGTTCGGGCCGGATCACCTTGACGGCGAGAGCCCGGCCCCCGCGCGAACGCGCGAGATAGACGGAGCCCATGCCGCCTCTGCCCAGCAGACCGGTGATCGCGTACGGGCCGACCTCCTCCGGGTCCTCGCCCGCGAGCGGTCGCACACGGTTCTCCATCCCGCCCCACCCCCTGGGGAAATCCTAGGGGTGCCACGCCGATCGGTCCGCTGTTCGGAAGATCGACCGGCACCCCCGGAGCGGTGCGTCCGGAACGGCGCCTCGGCTACTGCGCCGTCGCCGTCAGGTCGCCGCGGCGCGGGGCCGCGAAGCGGTCCAGGTCGGCGCGGGTGAGGCCGGTGAGGGCGTCGACCTCGGCGGTGTCGAGGGCGCCGCAGTCGATGCCGCGCAGGAGGTAGGAGCTGAGCGCCTTCGCGGTGGCGGGCTCGTCCATGACGTCGCCGCCGGCGTGGTTGGCGTACGCGGAGAGGCGCTTGGCGGCGGCCTCGAAGCCCTCGCGGTAGAAGGCGAAGACGGCGGCGTACCGGGTCGGGATGTGGCCCGGGTGCATGTCCCAGCCCTGGTAGTAGGCGCGGGCGAGGGCGCGGCGGGTGAGGCCGTAGTGCAGGCGCCAGGCCTCGTGCACGTGCTCGGTCGAGCCGACCGGGAGGACGTTGGTGGAGCCGTCGGAGACCCGTACGCCCGTGCCCGCCGCGGCGACCTGCATGATCGCCTTGGCGTGGTCGGCGGCCGGGTGGTCGCTGGCCTGGTAGGCGGCGGAGACGCCCAGGCAGGCGCTGTAGTCGAAGGTGCCGTAGTGCAGGCCGGTCGCGCGGCCCTCGGCGGCGCCGATCATGCGGGCGACGGCGGCGGTGCCGTCGGTGGCGAGGATGGACTGGCTGGTCTCGATCTGGATCTCGAAGCCCAGGCGGCCGGCGTCCAGGCCGTGGGACTTCTCGAAGGCCTCCAGGAGGCGGACGAAGGCCGAGACCTGCTCGGGGTAGGTGACCTTGGGAAGGGTCAGGACGAGGCCGTCGGGCAGGCCGCCGTTCTCCAGGAGGCCGGTGAGGAAGACGTCGGTGGTGCGGATGCTGCGGTCGCGTACGGCGGCCTCCATGCACTTCATCCGGATGCCCATGTACGGGGCGGCGGTGCCGTTCGCGTACGCCTCCGAGATCAGCCGGGCGGCGCGGGCGGCGTCCTGGTCCTCGTCCTGGCCGGCGTACCCGTCCTCGAAGTCGACCCGGAGGTCCTCGATGGGCTCGCGCTCCAACTTGGCCCGTACGCGGCCGTAGACGTCCTCCGCGAGGGAGTCGGAGAGGCCGAGGACGGCGGCGAAGGAGGCGGCGTCGGGGGCGTGCTCGTCGAGGGCGGCGAGGGCCTGGTCGCCCCAGGAGCGGATGGTTCCGGCGTCGAAGACGTTGCCGGGGACGTAGACGGTGTGGACGGGCTGGCGGGTGCCCGGGTCACCCGGGTAACGCCGGTCGAGCTCGGCGTCCACGCTTGCGAGGGAGGCGCTGATGCCCTCGCTGACCGCGCCTGCGAGGCTCGTCGACACCTTCTCCTGCTGACCCATCCCACATCCTCCTGTTTTCCGCTTCACGGAATCAACAATCCGTATAGCGAAGTTAGTAGCCCGTCAGGACCTGCGTCAATGGTTGTCCGAAACGGCCGGGGGCCGCGTGGTGATCATCACCACGCGGCCCCCGGACCGAACAGAACCCCAGGTCAGCCCTTACGGGCCTGAACCTCCTGGGTCAGCTGCGGCACGACGTCGAAGAGGTCGCCGACCACGCCGTAGTCGACGAGGTCGAAGATCGGGGCCTCGGCGTCCTTGTTGATGGCCACGATGGTCTTCGAGGTCTGCATACCCGCGCGGTGCTGGATCGCACCGGAGATGCCGGAGGCGATGTACAGCTGCGGCGAGACCGACTTGCCGGTCTGGCCGACCTGGTTGGAGTGCGGGTACCAGCCGGCGTCGACGGCGGCGCGCGAGGCGCCGACGGCGGCACCGAGCGAGTCGGCGAGCGCCTCGATGATGCCGAAGTTCTCGGCGCCGTTCACGCCGCGGCCGCCGGAGACCACGATGGCGGCCTCGGTCAGCTCCGGGCGACCGGTCGACTCGCGCGGGGTGCGCGAGGTGACCTTGGTGCCGGTGGCCTGGGCGGAGAAGGTGACGGCGAGCGCCTCGACGGCGCCGGCGGCCGGGGCGGCCTCGACAGGGGCCGAGTTCGGCTTGACCGTGATGACCGGGGTGCCCTTGGAGACACGGGACTTGGTGGTGAAGGAGGCGGCGAACGCGGACTGCGTCGCGACCGGGCCCTCGTCACCGGCCTCCAGGTCCACGGCGTCGGTGATGATGCCGGAGCCGATGCGGACCGCGAGACGGGCCGCGATCTCCTTGGCCTCGGCGGAGGAGGGGACGAGCACGGCGGCCAGGGAGCCTGCGGCGGACACAGACTCGTACGCGGCCTGCAGCGCGTCGACCTTGGGGACGACGAGGTACTCGGCGAACTCGGGGGCGTCGGCGGTGAGGACCTTCACGGCGCCGTGCTCGGCGAGGGCCGGGGCGGTGGCCTCGGCGCCGGCGCCGAGGGCGACGGCGACGGGGTCGCCGAGGCGGCGGGCGAGCGTCAGCAGCTCCAGGGTGGGCTTGCGGACGGCGCCGTCGACGTGGTCGACGTAGACGAGAATCTCAGCCATGGGGATTCAATCTCCTGCGAACGAAAAGAGGGCGGGTCTCAGGTGGCTCGCGCGAGCCCTAAATGCTGTGCCAACCCGGGGGATGACCCCCGGACCCCCAGCGGCTAGATGAACTTCTGGCTCGCGAGGTACTCGGCCAGCTGCTTGCCGCCCTCACCCTCGTCCTTGACGATCGTGCCGGCGGTGCGGGCCGGACGCTCGGCGGCGGAGTCGACCGCGGTCCAGGCGCCCGCCAGGCCGACCTCCTCGGCGTCGATGTCGAGGTCGTCGAGCTCCAGGGACTCCACCGGCTTCTTCTTGGCGGCCATGATGCCCTTGAAGGACGGGTAGCGCGCCTCGCCCGACTGGTCCGTCACCGACACGACGGCCGGGAGGGACGCCTCCAGCTGCTCGGAGGCGGTGTCGCCGTCACGGCGGCCCTTGACGACGCCGTCCTCGACGGAGACCTCGGAGAGGAGCGTGACCTGCGGGACGCCGAGGCGCTCGGCCAGGATCGCCGGGAGGACACCCATGGTGCCGTCGGTGGAGGCCATACCGGCGATGACCAGGTCGTAGCCGGTCTTCTCGATCGCCTTGGCCAGCACGAGCGAGGTGCCCATGACGTCGGAGCCGTGCAGGTCGTCGTCCTCGACGTGGACCGCCTTGTCGGCGCCCATGGACAGCGCCTTGCGCAGCGCGTCCTTGGCGTCCTCGGGGCCGACCGTGAGCACGGTGACCTCGGCGTCGTCGGCCTCTTCGGCGATCTGCAGCGCCTGCTCGACCGCGTACTCGTCGAGCTCCGACAGCAGGCCGTCGACGTCGTCGCGGTCGACGGTCAGGTCATCGGCGAAGTGCCGGTCGCCGGTGGCGTCGGGCACGTACTTCACACAGACAACGATCCTCAAGCTCACGCCGGCTCTCCTACTGCATCGTCATAACTTGGCTGCCTTGTTGCTCGCAGCATAGGCGCCTGAAGGGCGGGTTTCCGGTCGGGGCGGCCGACCGCTCCCACCGGGATATTACTCGCCAGTACAGCCGTTCCGTTACCGCTGAGCAAGCGCTCAGGTGTGTGACCTTGGCAACGTCCAGGTTAGGGCACCCTCAGTCACGCAGAGCGTTGAAGCGTCCCTGGTGGTAGAGGAGCGGACGCCCCTCCCCCGCCGGGTCTCCGGCGACGGCCTCGGCGATCACGATCCGATGGTCCCCGGCCGGGACGCGGGCCACCACCCGGCACACCAGCCAGGCGAGGACGTCGTCCAGGATCGGGACGCCCTCGGGGCCCACGCTCCACCGGGTCGGGGCGCCGAACCGGTCGGCGCCGCTGCGGGCGAAGGTGGCGGCGAGCCCCTCCTGGTGTTCGCCGAGCACGTGGACGCCTATGTACTCGGCTTCGGAGACCACGGGCCAGCTGGAGCTGGAGGTCCCCACGCCGAAGGAGAGCAGGGGCGGTTCGGCGGCCACGGAGGTGAGGGAGGTGGCGGTGAAGCCGACGGGGCGGTCCCCGTGGGCGGTGATGACCGCGACCCCGGCCGCGTGCCGCCGGAAGACGGAGCGGAGGAGGTCGGGAGAGGCCGTTCGGGCGACCGGAGGGGCGGATCGGCGCTGGGCGCCGATCGCGCGGAGGTCGGGCGTGACCGTCGTCTGGGGCTTGACCGTCGTGTCGGGCGTGACCGTCATGGAGTTGTCCTTCTGCGGGGGCGACGTGCGGGGGGACCGGGGGTTCTCAGACACCCGGACAGCGCGCGCTCGCGTGACGGACCAGGTCGACGTGGACCCGCCCGTGGAGAAGGAGTTCGGAAGACACGTCGTCAGCCTGACGATCGATGGCCGGTGCAGTCAAGCGGGTACCGGGATGTGGGAGATGTGTCACCGCGTCAGACCGCTCGCCCCAGGGCCGCGATGACGTCGGCGCGCCGGGGCTGGCCCGAGGCCCGTACGACGACGCGGCCCGCACGGTCGAGGACGAGCACGGTGGGGGTGCGGACGATGGCGTACTTCCGTACGAGGTCGAGGCGCTCCTCGGCGTCGATCTCGACGTGGCCCACGCCCTCGACCATTTCGGCGACCTCGGCCAGCGTGCGCCGCGTGGCGCGGCACGGCTGGCAGAACGCCGTGGAGAACTGGACGAGGGTGGCCCGCTCCCCCAGCTCGACCCCCGACTCCGTACCGAGCCCACCGTCGCCCGGCGTCACGGACCGTCCCGCCATGTCTCCGTCTCCCTCTCGCTCCCCGAAACCCGACGCTCCCCTACTCTCCCCCGTGCAGCGCTCGCGACCGCCGAACGATTCCCGTCACGGCCACCGGGGGTGACGATTATCTCCCCGCACGAAGCCGTCAGGACTGGTCAGCAGGGCCCACATGGGGCACGATCTGCCCAAAGCCGAAAACCTACGGCCGCGTAACTTCCGCCGGGAGAGCCCTCCCCAGGCACAGAAGAAGGGGTTCCTCTCAGATGGCAGAACTCGTGTATCGGCCGGTCATCGGTGCCGCACTGACCCTGTTCAAGGCACTGGACCTCAAGATCGACACGCAGGGTTCGGAGCACATCCCGCGGACCGGCGGCGCGGTGCTCGTCAGCAACCACATCAGCTATCTGGACTTCATCTTCACGGGCCTGGCCGCGCTGCCGCAGAAGCGGCTCGTCCGCTTCATGGCCAAGGACTCGGTGTTCCGGCACAAGGTGTCGGGCCCGCTCATGCGCGGCATGAAGCACATCCCGGTGGACCGCTCGCAGGGCGAGCACGCCTACAAGCACGCGCTCGAGTCGCTGAAGGCCGGGGAGATCATCGGCGTCTTCCCCGAGGCGACCATCTCGCAGTCCTTCACGCTGAAGAGCTTCAAGTCGGGCGCGGCGCGGCTCGCGCAGGAGGCCGGGGTCCCGCTGATCCCGATGGCGCTCTGGGGCACGCAGCGCATCTGGACCAAGGGCCGGCCGCGGAACTTCAAGCGCAGCCACATCCCGGTGACGATCCGGGTGGGCGAGCCGGTGGAGGCGCCGGCGGACCAGTACGCGGGCGCGATCACCCGGCGGCTGCGCGAGCGCTGCCAGGAGCTCCTCGAGGCCGCGCAGCGCGCCTATCCCGTACGCCCCAAGGACGCGAGCGACACCTGGTGGGTGCCCGCGCACCTCGGTGGTACGGCGCCGACCCCGGCCGAGGTGAAGGACGCCGGCTGACGGCGTAGCCGTACAGCCGGACCGTACGCCTCGATCGAGCCCCGCGGGCCCGCCGTTCCTACTCCGGGTCGCGGACGGTGATCCGTGCCCCGGGGCTCAGCTTCTCCAGCGACTCGGCGAGCTCCGCGCCGGCGGCCAGCAGTTCCTCGCGCGTCATGGGCGCGAGCGACTCCAGCAGGAAGATCGCGTTCACCGTGGCCTCGTCGATCCGGGTGCGCGGCCCCTGGCGCCAGTTCCAGCGGCGGCAGGTGACGCCGGCGTCGTCGCACCAGACGATCTCGCCCGGCTCCGGGTGCTCCACGGTCTCCTCGCCGCCCGCCACGGTCACGAACGGCTCGGCGCCGCCGGCCCGGACGAGGCGCATGGAGCCCTGGATGCGGTCGAGGTCCTCGCCGCCCGCCGGGATCAGGTGCGCGACGCTGATGGCGTTGTAGGCGTCGACGAGCCGGTTGATCCGGGGCAGTCCACCGTCGGCGAGCGCGCGCTTGGCGAGCGCCTCCGCGGAGTTGCGGGTACGGGAGGGCTTGGCGCCGAACGCGGTGTACGCGGCGCGCCAGGCCGCGATGTGCGGGTCCTTGTCCGGGGCCTGGCCGGCGAGCCGCTCGGCGAGGCGGCGCGCCGCGTCGTCGAGGAGGGCCGCACTGGTGGCGTCGCTGGGGCCGTTGACGAGCCCGTGGGCCTCGACCGCGAGGTGCGTGAAGCCGGGGACGAGGGCGCGCACCTCGTCGGAGACGGTCAGGGTGAGGGGCATGGTCGTCCTTGCGTCGGAGGTCGTCAGAGGGCGGTCGGCAGGATCCGCAGGAGCTCCGAGCTGTCCCGCGCCGTCCGCATGGCGCTCACCACTCCCACATGCGGTACAGCGTACAGCACCGGATAGTCCACTTCACTGAACTCCGGATCGGGCAGGAACGCCAGCTTCTCCCCCTCCAGCGAGAACGCGGCCTCCCGGCCGGGCTCCCCACCGCGCGGATCCTGCCGGTGCCAGGTGTCCGAGCCCGGCAGCCGGATCGCGACCAGGCCGTGCAGGACCTCGAACTTCTGGTAGCCGAACGCCGTCGGGATGGACTCGGCCCGCAGCAGCGCCGCGAGGGCGTGGGCCTTGGCGTGGCAGACCCCGGTGCGCCGGGCGAGGACGTCGGAGGCGCGCCAGGTGACGCGGGGGTCGCCCGTGTCGCTGGAGTGCGGGATCTCGTCCCGTACGAACTCGAACGCGGCCTGCGCGTATGCGTATACGTCGGGATGCCGGGCGCGCAGGGCGGCGGCGGTCTCCCGCACGAGGGGGTGCTCGTGGTCGACGACCTCGTCCGCGGCGAGATAAGCGGCGAGTTCGGGGTCCTGTTGGATCAGCTCCATAGCCGGGGACCCTAAGAAGACGACGGGCCGGAAGTCAATGGATTTCCGACCCGCCGCATACTTATGTTGATTGTGGAGCAGTTGGAGGGGCGCGCTACCGCGCCATCTCCTCCTTCAGCGCCTGGAGGAAGGCGTCGACGTCGTCCTCCGTGGTGTCGTACGCGCACATCCAGCGCACGTCGCCCGCGGCCTCGTCCCAGAAGTAGAAGCGGAACCGCTTCTGCAGTCGGGTGGAGACCTCGTGCGGGAGCCGCGCGAAGACCGCGTTGGCCTGGACCGGGTAGAGGATCTCCACCCCGTCCACCTCGCGCACGCCGGCCGCGAGGCGCTGCGCCATCGCGTTGGCGTGCTGGGCGTTGCGCAGCCACAGGTCCTTGGCGAGCAGCGCCTCCAGCTGCACCGACACGAACCGCATCTTGGAGGCGAGCTGCATGGACAGCTTGCGCAGGTGCTTCATGTGGCTGACGGCGTCCGGGTTGAGGACGACCACGGCCTCGCCGAACATCATGCCGTTCTTGGTGCCGCCGTAGGAGATCACGTCCACGCCGACCGCGTTGGTGAACGCCCGCATGGGCACGTTCAGGGACGCGGCGGCGTTGGCTATCCGGGCACCGTCGAGGTGCACCTTCATGCCCTTGCCGTGGGCGTGCTCCACGATGGCCCGGATCTCGTCCACGGTGTAGACGGTGCCCAGCTCGGTGTTCTGGGTGATCGAGACGACCTGCGGCATGGCGCGGTGCTCGTCCTCCCAGCCCCAGGCCTGCCGGTCGATCAGCTCGGGGGTGAGCTTGCCGTCCGGGGTGGGCACGGTGAGCAGCTTGAGGCCGCCCATCCGCTCCGGCGCACCGCCCTCGTCCACGTTGATGTGCGCGGACTCGGCGCAGATCACCGCGCCCCAGCGGTCGGTCAGCGCCTGGAGGGCGGTGACGTTCGCGCCGGTGCCGTTGAAGACCGGGAAGGCCTCGGCGCTCGGCCCGAAGTGGCTGTGCATGATCCGCTGGAGGTGATCGGTGTACTCGTCCTCGCCGTACGCGATCTGGTGCCCGCCGTTGGCCAGCGCGACGGCCGCGAGCACCTCCGGGTGGACACCCGCGTAGTTGTCGCTGGCGAAGCCCCGGACCGACGGGTCGTGGTGACGACGGGCATCGGTCTTCGCGGGCAGGCCGGCGGCGGTGGCCGGGTTCACGGCTTGGGGGTCAGCCACAGACGCTGTCCATTCACTTCCTGTGCGGGCCGCTCCCAGACGGAGGCGATCTCGTCGGCCAGATCCTTGACGTCGGTGAAGCCCGCGAACTTCGCATTCGGGCGCTCGGCGCGCATGGCGTCGTGCACCAGTGCCTTGACCACCAGGATCGCAGCCGCCGCCTTGGGCCCTTCGTCGCCCCCCGCCTTGCGGAAGTCGTCGCCCATGGCGAGCGTCCAGGCCTCGGCCGCGGCCTTGGCCGAGGCGTAGGCCGCGTTGCCCGCGGTCGGCTTCGAGGCGCCGGCGGCGCTGATCAGCACATAGCGGCCGCGGTCGCTGCGGAGCAGCGGCTCGTGGAAGGCGAGCGAGGTGGACTGGACGGTACGGATGAGGAGCTTCTCCAGGAAGTTCCAGTCCGCCAGGTCGGTCTCGCCGAAGGAGGCGCCGCCGCGCCAGCCGCCGACGAGGTGGACCAGACCGTCGATCCGGCCGAACTCCTTCTCGGTCTTGTCGGCCCACTCCCGGGCGGCGCCCAGGTCGAAGAGGTCGACCGTGTCGCCGATGACCGTGGCACCGCCGTGGGCGTACCGCGCGGCGTCGACCGCCTCGGCGAGGCGGGCCGGGTCGGCGTCCGCACCGACGACGATGGCGCCGGCTTCGGCGAGGCGCATCAGCGTCGCCCGGCCGGCCGGACCGGCCGCGCCCGCGACCGCGATGACGGCACCTTCCAGCGACCCGCCGTTCCCGTTGCCGTTCATGGTCGTCCCCTCCTCCTCCGTGACTGGGTTCACGCGGCAGCCTGCTCGGCCCGCGAAGCGTTGGCGGCGGTGATGCCCTTGGTGGAGGCGATCACGCCCTTCAGCTTCTTGGAGAGGGCCTCATAGAACATGCTGAGCGGAAACTCGTCCGGAAGCACGTCGTCGACGAGCTTGCGGGGCGGGAGCGTCAGGTCCAGGGCGTCGGGACCCTTGGCCCAGCGCGATCCGGGGTGCGGGGCGAGGTAGGTGGAGACGAGGTCGTACGCCTTGAACCAGTGGACCAGCTTCGGGCGGTCGATGCCGTCGCGGTACAGCTTCTCGATCTCGGCGCAGAGCTGGTTGGTGACCTCGGGGGCACGCTGCCAGTCGATCTTGAGCTTGTTGTCCGTCCAGCGCACCACGTCGTGCTTGTGGAGGTACGCGAAGAGGAGCTGGCCGCCCAGACCGTCGTAGTTGCGGGTGCGGTCACCGGTGACCGGGAAGCGGAA
This sequence comes from Streptomyces sp. NPDC026092, assembly GCF_040638605.1. Classification (NCBI taxonomy): domain Bacteria; kingdom Bacillati; phylum Actinomycetota; class Actinomycetes; order Kitasatosporales; family Streptomycetaceae; genus Streptomyces; species Streptomyces sp. NPDC026092. The sequence continues at coordinate 323,749 of NZ_JBEZYN010000009.1, read as the reverse complement.
CATCCGGTCGAAGAGCACCGCGTACTGCACGTCGCGGCCGTGCGTGTTGCCCTCCGACTCCAGCTTCACGGCCTCCTTGAAGGCGGTGAGGTCGCAGCGCAGCTCCTCCAGGCCGTACATCCAGAACGGCTGGCGCTGCTTGATCATGAAGGGGTCGAACGGTAGGTCGCCGTGGCTGTGGGTGCGGTCGTGAACCATGTCCCAGAGCACGAAGGCGGCCTCGCAGCGCTTCTGGTCCTCGATCATGGCCGCGATGTCCTCGGGCAGCTCGATGCCCAGGGTGTCGACGGCGGCCTCGGTGACCTTGCGGAAGCGGGCGGCCTCGCGGTCGCAGAAGATGCCGCCCCAGCTGAAGCGCTCGGGGGCCTCGCGCACGGCGATGGTCTCGGGGAAGAGGACGGCCGAGTTGGTGTCGTAACCGGCGGTGAAGTCCTCGAAGGTGATGCCGCAGAACAGCGGGTTGTCGTAGCGGGTGCGCTCCAGCTCGGAGAGCCACTCCGGCCAGACCATGCGCAGCACGACCGCTTCGAGGTTGCGGTCCGGGTTGCCGTTCTGGGTGTACATCGGGAAGAGCACCAGGTGCTGGAGCCCGTCCTGACGGTCGGCGGCCGGCTGGAAGGCCAGCAGGGAGTCCAGGAAGTCCGGGACCTCGAAGCCGCCCTCGGCCCACTTGCGCAGGTCGGCGATGAGCGCGCGGTGGTACGCGGCGTCGTGCGGGAGCAGCGGGGAGAGCTGCTCGACCGCGGCCGCGATGCGCTCGACGGTGGCCTCGACGAGGGCGCGGGACGGCGCGCCCTCGCCCTCGAGGTCGATGGAGCCGTCCTTGCTCTGCCACGGACGGATCTCCTCCACGGCATTCTTGAGCTCGGGCCAGCCAGGGTGCTCGACCACCGGAGCAGCGGTTGCTATCCCCCCACTGGTCACGTCAGCCACAAGAATTTCCGTCATTTCACTTCCTCCACAGGAGAACCTCGCGTCAAGACACCGTATCCGTCCGCGGTTCCCCCGGACAAGGGGGGTAAGAGAAATTATCCTGCGGCACCCCCATGGTCACCGTGAATTTTCCTGCCGGACGGCGCCGAGGCGCTCGCATCCGCACCTGCGGGGCGGGCCCGGCTCGTGAAGTGCGGGATGACCTTGTCGCCCCATTGACGCAAGGTCTCCAGACAGGCCTCCTGCGGCACGGTCCCCATCTGCATCAGACACATGACCTCGTCGGCGCCCGCGTCCCGGAGCCGCTCCACGTACGCGATCGCGTCCTCGGCGGTGCCGTAGGCGTGGTCGGCGTTGAAGGTGGCCGTGGCGGTGGGGCGGACCGGGATGCTCTGCTCGTGCAGCCGCGCCTCGACCTGCTCGGCGGCGCGGCGCATCTCCGCCGCCTCGTCGGCGCCGTCCACCACCGCCTCGTCGGGGACGCCCGCGCCCCCGTACCAGTGGCCGATCGACTGCGCGAAGAACCGCTGGCCCCGGATGCCGATCCGGCGCGCCTCGGCCCGGTCGTCGAGGACGATCGTGGGGCAGAGCACGGAGAAGTGGTCGTTGACGACGGTGGAGACGAACCGCTCCCCGGTGCGCTCGGCGCGCGCGGTGTCGTAGACACGGCGCATCCCGGCGATCGACTCGGGCCCGGCGAAGCCCATGACCAGCGCGCCGATGCCGAGCTCGGCGGCCTGGACGAGGGTCTCGGTACGGCTGCAGGCGAGGAAGAGGGGCGGGTGCGGGGTCTGCCGCGGGCGGGGCAGGATCGGATGCGGATCGATCCTGATCAGCTCGGAGCGGTACTCCAGCTCGTCCTTCTGCCAGGCCCGGCCGATGATGCGCAGGGCGTCCTCGACCTCCTGGGTCGTACGGTCCCGGTCGACCCCGCACAGCGAGGTCTCCTGCGCGGTACCGCCGCGCCCGGCCCCCAGGTCGAGCCGGCCGCCGGAGAGGAGGTCGAGCATGGCGGCGCGTTCGGCGACGCGGGCGGGGTGGTTGAAGTTGAACGGCATGCAGACGACACCGTGGCCGACCCGGATCCGGCTCGTGCGCGCGGCGACGTAGCTGAGGAAGACCTCCGGGGCGGACATGTGGGCGTACCACTTCAGGGAGTGGTGCTCGACGGCCCAGATCCGGTCGAAGCCCATCTCCTCGGCCAGGACGGCCTGCTCGACGCAGTCGTGGATGACCTGATGCTCGTGTTCTACGGTGGGGTCGGCCAGCTGTGCCTCGAAGATCACGGAGAACTGCACGTGCCCTCCAGGGGGTTGTCTCGGGGTGCTGCCCTCTCTTTCAATTCGTCATATGACTAGTCGTCAGTCCAAGAAGAGGCAAGAGCCGGAGCGGGGATTGCCGCAGACGGCGTGGGCGGTGCTCGGACTGCTCTCGTTCCCCGGCGAGCGCACCGGCTACGAGCTGAAGAAGTGGGCGGACGCGTCGCTGCGCTTCTTCTACTGGTCGCCGGCGATCAGCCAGATCTACGCGGAGCTGCGCCGGCTCGAGACGTGCGGGTACGTGACGTCCGCGCGCTCGGGCCCCGAGGAGCTCCGGGCCAAGCGGCGGTACGCGATCACCGAGGCGGGCCGGGCCGCGCTCGCGGAGTGGGCCGGCGGCGACGGCGGTGCGGTCGTGCTGAAGCACCCGCTGGTGCTGCGGGTCTGGCTGGGGCACCTCGCCGAGCCGGACCGGCTGCGGGCGCTGGTGGAGGAGCACATCGACCGGACGCGCGCCGAACTGAAGGAGGCCCGGGACGCCCTGGCCCACGCCGAGGCCGTACCGGAGTGGCGCCATCCGGCGGTCGCGCTGCGCTGGAGCGTACGGCAGCACCTGGCGGAGCTGGAGCTCGCGGAGGCGATGCTGGCGGACCTGGCGGACCTGCGGGCTCCCGGGAGTCCCCCGCCCGGCCCCTAGGACGCTGGGCGGGTACGTCGGAGGGGTGGGTTCCGACGCCCCGCGCGCATGCGCTTCCTTCTTCCGGTGAAGTCATTAGGCTGCGCCCCGAGCCGCACCGGGAGCCCGGAGGGACCTGGGCCCGGACATCGACGGAAGCGAGAAGATCTTGAGTTTCCTCACCATCGGTCACCGCGGAGTCATGGGCGTCGAGCCCGAGAACACCCTGCGTTCCTTCGTCCGCGCCGAACAGTCCGGCATGGACGTCATCGAACTGGACCTGCATCTGAGCAAGGACGGCGCCCTCGTCGTCATGCACGACGCGGACGTCGGCCGGACGACCGACGGCAGCGGCCCGATCGCCGAGAAGACCCTCGCGGAGCTGCGCGAGCTCGACGCGGGGGCCGGGGAGCGCGTCCCCGTCTTCGAGGAGGTCCTGGACGCGGTGCGGTCCCCGCTCCAGGCGGAGATCAAGGACGCGGCCGCGGCCCGGGCGCTCGCCGAGGTGATGCTCCGGCGCGACCTGGTCGGCCGGGTGGAGGTGCTCTCCTTCCACGACGAGGCCCTCGCCGAGGTCGCGCGCCTGGTCCCCGGTGTCCGTACGGCCCTTGTCGCCGAGGAGTGGGGCCCGGACCTCGTGGACCGGGCGAAGGCCGTCGGCGCCGGGGCGCTCGTCCTGAGCATCCGCAACCTCACCCTGGAGACGGTCGAGCACGCCCACGCGGAGGGGCTGCGGGTGATCGGCTGGGTGGTCAACACCCAGGACCACCTGCGGCTGGTCCGCGCCCTGGAGCTGGACGGCGCGACGACCGACTACCCGGAGATCCGCCGCACCGGCCGCTTCACGGCCTGAGCCGGGAGCGGCTCGGACCGACTCAGATCAGCGGCTTGACCAGGAGCTCGAACTGCAGGTCGTCCCGCTGCGGGAAGCCGTGGCGCTCGTCGCCGTACGGGAACGGGGTCATCCGGCCCGTACGGCGGTAGCCGCGCCGCTCGTACCAGGCGATGAGCTCCTCGCGCACCGAGATCACGGTCATGTGCATCTCGGTCACGTCCCACATCTCGCGGACCCGGCGCTCCGCCTCCTCGATGATCCGGCGGCCGAGGCCCGCGCCCTGGAGCTCGGGGCGCACGGCGAACATGCCGAAGTAGGCGGCCTCGTCCCGGTGTTCGAGCTGGCAGCAGGCGACGATCTCGCCGCCGCGCTCGACCACCATCAGCCGGCTGCCGGGCGTGGTGATGACGGCCCGGACGCCCTCCTCGTCGGTCCGCCGCCCCTGGATGATGTCCGCCTCCGTGGTCCAGCCGCCGAGGCTGGAATCGCCGCGGTAGGCCGACTCGACGAGGGGGACGAGGACCGGGATGTCGGCCTCCACCGCGTCGCGGTAGGCGATCCGGTCGGTGTCCTGGGGCGTGACGGTGTCCATGCTGTTCGGGTCTCCCCTCGGGGGCGCTGACGATCCCCCCGAGGGTAACGCGCTCGGGGTGTGCTCCCCCACGTACTCCTGTGCGCTCGCGTACGCCGGTCCCGCCGCGGGCATCGACTCGGAGGGGAGACCACGGGAGGTGTGTCGTGCACGGACCGGCCACGACGGCCTGGCTGTTGCTGACGCTGTGCGGGGCGAGCGCGGTCTACTGCCTGCTGCGGGCGCGCCGCTGCGTGGGAGAGGAGCGCAGGACGGCCGCGGGCGAGGCGGTGATGGGGTTCGGGATGGCGGCGATGGCGCTGCCCGCGACGGTCGTGACGCCGCCGACGTGGGCGTGGGCGGTGTACGCGGCGGTGTTCGGGGCGGCGGCGCTGCACGCGCTCGCCTCGGTCCGGCGCGGCGGTCACCATCTGCACCACCTGGTGGGTTCGCTGGCGATGGTCCACATGGCGTGGCCCGGCGCGGCGCAGGGCGTGGCGCACGGCGGTCACGGGGGCGGCGGTGGCCTGCCGCTGGTGACGGGCGCGCTGCTCGTCTACTTCGTGGCGTACGTGCTCCGCTCGGGCGCGCGGCTCGTCCCGGTGGCGGGTCCCGCGGTGGCGGGGTCCGCGGCGGCCGTCGTGGTGGCGGGGCCCGGGGGCGGTCCGGCGCCGATGTGGGTCGTACGGCCGGAGTTCACGCTCGTGTGCCGGCTGTCGATGGCCCTCGCGATGCTGGCGATGCTCGTCACGCTGTGAGCCGCCTGCCATCGGAACGCGAGACCGTGGCGTACGTCACTTGGCGCGCCAGGCCGTTACCTCCGCGTTGCACGGCCTCATAGGCTGACGCCATGTTGGTCTCCCTCGCGTTGCTCGCGCTCGGCGTCCTGACCGCCGTCGCGGCCCCTCGACTGCTCTCGCGGTCCGACTGGGCGGAACGCGAGCCCGTGGTGGCGCTCTGGATGTGGCAGTGCGTGGTGGCGGCCGTACTCCTGTGCTTCGCGCTCTCGATGACGTTCAGCGCGGCCGCCGCCTGGCACGTCGTGCGCGGCCAGGTCTTCGCCCCCGCCCCGCGCCAGGTGATCGAGGCGTACGAATTCGGCGCCCACCAGCCCTGGTCGGCGGCGCTCGCCGTGGTCCTCGCCTGCGGCGGCCTGTGGACCGGCGCGATGCTGACGCGGGAGATCCGCGGGGCGCGGGCCCGCCGCCGCCGGCGGCGCTGCGAACTCCTCGTCCGCTCCCCGCTGTTGCCGGGCGAGGAGCCGGGCAGTGAGCCGCTCGTGGTCCTGGAGGGCGAGCGGCCGGACGCCTGGTGGCTGCCGGGCACCACGCCCCAGTTGGTCATCACGACGGCGGCGCTGCGCCGGCTGAAGGGCCGCCAGCTCGACGCCGTCCTCGCCCACGAGCAGGGACACGCGCGGGCACGCCACGACTGGCTGCTGCACTGCTCGGGCGCGCTGGCGAGCGGCTTCCCCGGCATCCCGGTCTTCGCGGCCTTCCGCGACCAGATGCACCGGCTGGTGGAGCTGGCGGCCGACGACGTGGCCTCGCGGCGGTTCGGGCGGCTGACGATCGCGCTCGCCCTGGTCGAACTCAACGAGGAGCGTGGGGTGTTCGGCCCCGGCACGACCTCCGGCGCGGACCTCCCCCGGCGGGTCAACCGGCTCCTGACGGCCGCGCCCCGGCTCACTCCGGTGCGGCGGCTGCGGCTGACGGCCGCCGCCGCCCTCGTGCCGGTGGTGCCCGTCCTCGTGGCGTTCGTCCCCGCGCTGCGGGCGCTCGGATAGCCCGGACAGGGGGCACGGCGCGGCTTCGGCGCGCGGGTCGGGGAAGATCGACCCATGCGCTCCTCCGCCGTGGTCTCCGGTGCTCTGCTCGTGGTGCTGCTCGTGCTGGTGGGGATCGGGTGGTCGCCGCTGCTCTCCCTGGACCGGTCGGTCGCGGAGTCGCTGCACCGCAGCGCCGTCGCCGAGCCCGGGCTCACCCGGCTCAACCGGATCCTGAGCGACTGGGCCTGGGATCCCTGGACGATGCGCCTTCTGGTCGTCGTCGCGGCGCTGGTCCTGTGGTGGCGGCGCGAACGGTGGCTCGCCCTCTGGCTGGCCGGCTCGCTCCTGGTGGCGGCGGGCGTGCAGCAGGGGCTGAAGGCGGCGGTCGGCCGGGAGCGGCCCGTGTGGCCGGATCCGGTCGACTCGGCGCAGTACGCGGCCTTCCCCTCCGGGCACGCGACGACGGCCACGGTGGGCTGCGGGCTGCTGCTCTGGGTGCTCGCCCTGCACTGGCGCGATTCCTGGCGCGGCTGGAGCGTGCTCGCGGTGACGGCCCTGGTCTCCGTGGCCGGCGCGGGGTGGACCCGGCTCTATCTGGGCGTGCACTGGCCGTCGGACGTCGTCGCGGGCTGGCTGCTGGGCTGGTGTGTGGTGGTTGTGGCGATCGTCACGTACCGCCGCTACGGCCCGGACGGCCGAAAAAGAGGGCGGCCGGAATCATCGGGCCCGAACCGGAGCAGAATGGGAGAAACGACGTGAAGCCGCCTGTTCTGGACGATCCCCCGCGTCGCCCAGAACAGACGGCCAACCCGCTGACCAGCCACGAAGGCGCGACAGCAGGCTGCGCTGAGTATATTGGCTGCGAGCCAGTCAACGCAGGAGTCAAGCATGTCCCCGCGTAGCCCATCGGTCAATGAAGAGCTTCGGCGACGTTCTCGGGAGCGACTGCTCCAGGCCACCGTCGAGGTCGTGTCGGAGCGCGGCTACGAGGCGACGACGCTGGGTGACATCGCCGAGCGCGCGGGTTCGGCCCGGGGGCTGATCTCGTACTACTTCCCTGGCAAGCGCCAGCTGCTGCAGTCGGCGGTGCACCGGCTGATGCACCTCACGCTGGAGGAGGCGCTGGAGCGGGAGCCGCGCACGGAGGACGGGCGGGAGCGGATGGCGCGGGCCATCGACGCGATCCTGGGGCTCGCCGTGGACCGCCCGGTGCTGATGCGGACGCACATGGCGGGGATCCTGCAGGCCGAGGGGTTCGTGCAGTGTCCGGAGCAGCAGCGGCTCGCGTTCCTGCTGCGCGACACGGTGACCCGGTACGGCTCGGCGAACGTGGACGCGGACTATCCGCTGCTGCGGGCGCTGCTGATGGGCGCGGTGGTGGCGGTACTGCTGCCGGGGGCGCCGATGCCGGTGGCGCGGCTGCGGGCGGAGCTGTTCCAGCGGTACGGGCTCGACTGGGAGCAGGGCATGCCGCCGGACGGGGGTCCGCCCGACGGCATGCCGTTCGCCGCCCCGGTGTCACCGGAGCGGGTGCCGCGTCAGTCCCTGTCCCCGTGCCCCCAGCCGCCGTCGAAGTCGTCGAAGTAGTCCGGCTGCGTCTGGACGTTGAGCTCGTCCATCCGGATCCGCTTCGCCTCGTCCGTGCGACGGTCGTCGAGCTTCAGCACGTCGAAGCCCTTGACCAGGTCGTTCGAGTAGATGTAGCCGTTGTAGTAGTACGCCGACCAGGAGCCGCCGCCGACCAGCGTGTCCGCGGAGATCGGGCCGCGCTCGAAGTACGCGATCTCCTTGGGCTTGCGGGAGTCGGTGAAGTCCCAGACGGAGACGCCGCCCTGGTACCAGGCCTGGACCATGATGTCCTTGCCCTTGACCGGGATCAGCGAGCCGTTGTGGGCGACGCAGTTCTCGGTGTCGGCCTGGTGGCGGGGGATCTTGAAGTAGCTGCGGAAGACGAGCTTGCTCTTCTTGCCCTTGCCGACGATGTCGTAGATGCCGTCGGCACCCCGGTTCGGGCCCACGGCCTCGTTGCAGGTGGCCGCGCCGCCGCCGCCGAGCTCGTCGGTGAAGACGACCTTGTTGGCCTTCTGGTTGAAGGTCGCGGAGTGCCAGAACGCGAAGTTGACGTTGTCCTGGACCTGGTCGATGACCTTCGGCCGCTCGGGGTCCTTGATGTCGAAGATGATGCCGTCGCCCATGCAGGCGCCGGCCGCGATGTCCTTGCCGGGCAGCACGGTGATGTCGTGGCAGCCGGTGGTCTTGGAGACGCCCGGGTTGGTCGGACCACCCGGGTTGCCGCCGCCGTCCGGACCCTCACCGGGGAACAGGACGGGGAAGGAGACGATCGCCGACTTCTCCGGCGCCTTGCGGGGCACCTTGATGACCGTGATGCCGTCGTGCGGCGGCTGGCAGTCGGGGAAGGCGGAGTTGGGCGAGTACGAGGAGACGTAGACGTACACGTCCCTCTTCTTGGGCACGAGCGTGTGGGTGTGCGAGCCGCACGCGGTCTCGACGGCCGCGACGTACTTCGGGTTGCGGATGTCGCTGATGTCGAAGATCTTCATGCCCTCCCAGGAGGACTTCTCCGTGGCCGGCTGGCTGACGCTGGCACAGGAGTTGTCGCTGCGGGAGGAGTCGGTGGACAGGAAGACGAGGTTGCCGGAGACGGAGATGTCGTTCTGCGATCCGGGACACAGGACCTGGGCGACCGTCTTCGGGGCGCGCGGGTTGCTGATGTCGAAGATCCGGAAGCCGTCGTAGTTGCCCGCGAAGGCGTACTTGCCCTGGAACGCGAGGTCGGAGCCGGTGCCCTTGAGCGCGTCCTTGGGGATGTTCACGAGGTGCTGGATGTTGGCGCTGTGGACGATCTCGTCCACGCCGGGTATCTCGCCGCTCTGGATGGCCGACCGCGCCTCGGCCGCGGTCTCCGAGGAGACCGTGGACCGCGCGGTGGCGTCACCCGGGTCGGGCGTGGCGGCCGCGGGGCCGGCCGCGAGCAGGCTGACCAGCAGTCCGGCCGCGGCGGTCGCCACACCCAGACCTCTGATCCGAGCGCGCGGGGTACGCGTGATGCGCGTCGTACGCAACGAAGTCACTCCGTCCTCCCTTGTGTCCGTTCGCAGTTGAACGGTTGATGGACCCCGGCAGTATCGTCCTTAGCGTGCACATCTCAACAGATGGCAACACACATGTAATGAAGGTTTTTGATCAACGACCCGTGGAAGCGTGCTAGGAACGGTCCCCCCGGCCCTCTCCCCCGGAACCACCTCTGGAGGTCGTCTTGTTGAACCGCCGCCGCATCCGCGGAGCCGTCGCCGTGGCGCTGAGCGCCGTCGCCGTGCTCGCCCTGGCCGCCTGCGACTCGGAGCCCGGCGGGGACACGCCGCAGAGCAAGGGCTCCTCGGAGCCGGCGGTCGTGGCACCGGGGAAGCCCGGTGAGCCGGCGCGACGGATATCCCCCGCCGAGGCCTCCAAGCTGCTGCCCGACGACAAGCCCAACGCGGCGGACTTCAGTTACGCGCAGATGATGATCGTCCACCACCGGCAGGCGCTGACGATGACCGCGCTCGTCCCGGAGCGGGCGGCGTCGGACCAGGTCAAGAAGTTGGCAGAGCGGATCACGGCGGCGCAGCAGCCGGAGATCGGCGCGATGGAAGGCTGGCTGAAGAACAACGGCGGCCCGCGCGACCAGGGCGGTCACGACCACCACACGATGCCGGGGATGGCGACCGAGGCTCAGCTGGCGCAGTTGAAGAAGGCGAAGGGCGCGGCCTTCGACGAGCTGTTCCTGAAGCTGATGATGACCCACCACGAGGGCGCGGTGACGATGGCCGCGGAGGTGCTCGGCAACGGGAACAACGTGCTCGTGGAGGAGATGGCGAACGACGTGATCGCGCAGCAGTCGGCCGAGATCAACCGGATGCGGAAGATGTAGCTCGGCGCGGCGCGGGTCCACAGAGGCCCGGGTTGGGTCCGCAGAGGGGCGGCTCAAGTCCGCCGAGGCCCGCCTTGGGCCGACCCGAGGCCCCGTTCCGGGCCTCGGGTCCCGTCGCGCACCTCCCCTCCGGGGGCTTCCGGTGGGATGCTGGAAGCCTCTCGGCGGGCATCCCCGCGGCGGGAAGGAGTACGGACGTGCTTCGAGTCGCTGTCGTCGGTTCCGGGCCCAGCGGGGTCTACACGGCCCAGTCGCTGGTCCAGCAGTCGGTGGTGCCCGGGGTACGGGTCGACGTCCTGGACCGGCTGCCCTGCCCGTACGGCCTGGTCCGCTACGGGGTCGCGCCCGACCACGAGAAGATCAAGTCGCTCCAGCAGAACCTGCGCGCGGTCCTGGAGGACGAGCGGATCGCCTTCGTCGGGGACGTCGAGGTCGGCGCGCGGGGGCTGACCCCGGCCCGGCTCCTGGAGCTGTACCACGCGGTCGTGTACTGCGTGGGCGCGGCGCGGGACCGCCGGCTCGGCGTGCCGGGCGAGGACCTGGCGGGCAGCTGGTCGGCGACGGACTTCGTCTCCTGGTACAGCGCGCATCCCGACGCGGTGACCGACGGCTTCGCCGGGGCCGGAAGCGGTCTGGACGGCCGCTCGGCGGTCGTGATCGGGGTCGGCAACGTGGCCGTGGACGTCACCCGGATCCTGGCGCGCGGAGCGGACGAGCTGCGGCTCACGGACGTGCCCGAGGGCGCGCTGCGGGCGCTGGAGGCGAGCCGGGTGCGCGAGGTGCACATGGTGGGCCGACGCGGCCCCGGGCAGGCCAAGTTCACGACGAAAGAGTTGCGGGAGCTGGGCGGGCTGCCGGGCGCGCGGGTGCGGGTGGATCCGGCGGACCTGGCCCTGGACCCCGCGTACGCCGACCCGGCGGGGCTGCCCGCCGTGAACCGGCGGAACGTGGAGGTCGTCCGCGGCTGGGCGGCCGACGGCGCGGGGCCCGACGCGCCGCGAGGCATCCATCTGAGGTTCTTCCTGCGGCCGGTGGAACTGCTCGGCGAGAACGGGCGGGTGGCCGCGGTCCGCTTCGAGCGGACCGAACCGGACGGCGCCGGGGGCGTGCGGGGCACGGGCGCGTACGAGGAGATCGAGGCGCAGTTGGTGCTGCGGGCCGTCGGGTACAAGGGGGTCCCGTTGTCCGGGCTGCCCTTCGACGAGTCCCGGGGCACGGTCCCGAACGAGGCGGGCCGGGTGCTGCGCGACGGCGTCCCGTCGCTCGGGGAGTACGTGGCCGGCTGGATCAAGCGGGGGCCGACGGGCGTCATCGGTACGAACCGCCCCTGCGCGAAGGGGACGGTGGCCTCGCTGCTCGCCGACGCGGCGGCCCTGACCGACCGGCGGCTCGCGGGCGACCCGCTCGACGCGCTGCGGGCGCTGGGCCACGAGCCGGTGGCCTGGCGGGGCTGGCTCTCCATCGAACGCGCGGAATCCGCCCTGGGCCGGTCGCTCGGCCGCGGCCGGGTCAAGATCCCCGACTGGGCGGGGCTGCGGGAGGCGGCGGGCGGGGACGGCTCCTAGGGCCTTTCGTTTGGATCAGGCCGGATCAGGGAGCGGGGTCTGGTGCCGTGCATCGCAAGGCGGAGGAGGGCGTCAACGCGGTGGGGGCACCTCCCGTGCCCGAAGGGCTACGGGGGAGTTGGCGACCGACGACAACGCGGCTGGGGGTACCCCCTGCTCGAAGAGCTTGGGGGAGCGGTGCCAGGGCCCGCGAGCCCGGCATGATCCAAACGAAAGGCCCTAGGTCCTGGGCTCCCGGGCGGTCTGGGCGTCCGCTGCGCGCAGGACGCTGTCGAGGAGGCCGGGGAAGAGCGTGTCGAGGTCGTCCCGGCGCAGGGCGTTCAGCTTGGCGGTGCCCCGGTAGACCTGCTCGATGACGCCGGCCTCGCGCAGCACCCGGAAGTGGTGCGTACGCGTCGACTTGGTGACCGGGAGTTCGAAGAACGAGCAGCTCACCTCGGCGCCGTCCGCCTGCGCCATGTCGCTGACGATCCGCAGCCGTACCGCGTCCGAGAGCGCGTGCAGCACACCCTCCAGGCGTATCTCGTCCCGCGTGGGGTGGTCCAGGACCCGGGGCTTGGTCGCGGTCGTCACGGCGGCTCCACTTCATCCGGAAGCCGCCATTGTACGATAATCCTCGTAGTTTGACAGTCGCCGTACTACGACGGCTATCGTACGAAGACCCCCGGGAGGCCATCCGCAAGGCCCCCGCCAGAGGAGTCCGTCATGAGCGTCGCCCTGTTCGAGCCCTACACCCTGCGGTCGCTGACCATCCCGAACCGGGTGTGGATGGCCCCCATGGACCAGTACTCGGCGGAGGCGTCGGGCCCGAACGCAGGCGTGCCGAACGACTGGCACTTCGCCCACTACGCCTCCCGCGCCACCGGCGGAACGGGCCTGATCCTCGTCGAGGCGACGGCCGTCTCCCCCGAGGGCCGGATCAGCCCCGCCGACCTCGGCATCTGGAACGACACCCAGGCGGAGGCGCTGGGCCGGATCGCCCGCTTCCTCAAGGAGCACGGCACGGTGCCCGGCATCCAGCTCGGGCACGGCGGCCGCAAGGCGTCCACCAAGCGCCCCTGGGAGGGCCGCGGACCGGTCGGCCCCGGCGAGCACGGCTGGCAGCCGGTCGGCCCGAGCCCGCTCCCGTTCGCCGAGGACCACCCCGTACCGACCGAGCTGACGGCGGAGCGGATCGCGGAGATCCCGGGGCAGTTCGCGGAGGCGGCGCGCCGCGCACGCGGCGCAGGCTTCGAGGTCGTCGAGGTGCACGGCGCCCACGGCTACCTGATCAGCAGCTTCCTCTCCCCGTACGCCAACCGCCGCACCGACGCCTACGGCGGCTCCTTCGAGAACCGCACCCGCCTCGCCCTCGAGGTCGTGGACGCCATCCGGGGCGCGTGGCCCGAGGAGCTGCCGGTCTTCTTCAAGATCTCGGCCACCGACTGGCTGGAGGAGCAGGGCTGGACCGGAGACGACACCGTCCGCTTCGCGCGCCTGCTGCACGAGCACGGGGTCGACCTCCTGGACGTCTCCAGCGGCGGCAACGGAGGCCCGGCGAGCATCCCCGTCGGCCCCGGCTACCAGGTGCCCTTCGCCGCCCGGGTGAAGGCCGAGACGGGTCTTCCGGTCGCCGCCGTGGGGCTCATCACGGAGAGCGGGCAGGCGGAGAAGATCGTCGCCAACGGCGAGGCGGACGCCGTCCTGCTCGGGCGGGAGCTGCTGCGCGACGCGTCCTGGGCCCGCAGGGCGGCGCGCGAGCTGGGCGCGAGCACGCACGCGCCGACGCAGTACGCCTGGGCGATCTGAGACCGGGCCTCAGCAGGGACCGAAGCAGGGGCAGGGACACCGAAGCAGGGTCCCGCCGGTTCCCGGAACACGCCTCCCACCTGGGGAGACGCCGCCGCGGGCGCCACTGTCGGTGGTCGGGTGCAGACTGGCCCGTATCCGCGACAACGGCGTCCTGGAGGTGTCGGCCATGCCCGACGTAGTCCTGACCGTAGGTACCCGCAAAGGCCTGTTCATCGGCCGACGACGCGCCGGCCGGTGGGAGTTCGACGATCCCCACTTCAACGCGCAGGCGATCTACTCGGTCGCCATCGACACCCGCCGCTCCACGCCCCGGCTGCTCGTGGGCGGCGACAGCGCGCACTGGGGTCCGTCCGTCTTCCACTCCGACGACCTCGGCTCCACCTGGACCGAGCCGGCGAAACCGGCGGTCAAGTTCCCCCAGGACACGGGCGCTTCCCTGGAGCGCGTCTGGCAGTTGCACCCCGCGCCCGCGCACTCCCCTGACGTCGTCTACGCCGGGACGGAGCCCGCCGCCCTGTTCAGGTCCGAGGACGGCGGGGAGTCGTTCGAGCTGGTCCGCCCGCTCTGGGAGCACCCCACCCGGCCCCACTGGGTCCCCGGCGGAGGCGGCGAGGCCGTGCACACCGTCGTGACCGACCGGCGCGATCCGGCGGCCGTGACGGTCGCGGTGTCGACGGCCGGGGTGTTCCGGTCCCGGGACGGCGGCGCGAGCTGGGACCCTGCCAACCACGGGGTGTCCGCGGTCTTCCTGCCCGACCCCGACCCGGAGTTCGGGCAGTGCGTGCACAAGATCGCGCAGGACGCGGGCGACCTGGACCGGCTCTATCTGCAGAACCACTGGGGGGTGTTCCGCAGCGACGACGCGGGTGGCAAGTGGACCGACATCGGCTCCGGACTGCCCTCCGACTTCGGCTTCACCGTCGCCGCGCACCCCCATCGGGCCGATGTGGCCTATGTGTTCCCCATCAACGCCGACTCCGACCGCGTGCCCGCCGACCACCGCTGCCGCGTCTACCGTACGAGCGACGCCGGCGCGACCTGGGAGCCGCTCAGCACCGGCCTTCCCGAGGGCGACCACTACGGCACGGTCCTGCGCGACGCGATGTGCACGGACGACGGAGACCCCGCGGGCGTCTACTTCGGCAACCGCAACGGCGAGCTGTACGCGAGCGCGGACGACGGAGACACCTGGCAGCTCCTCGCCGAGCACCTGCCGGACGTCCTCTGCGTACGGGCGGCGGTCATCGACTGAGGGGCCGCTGAGCCCTGGCAGCCTCCACTACTCGGTGATACCGTATAGTGGTACTCGGTGGTACGCAGTACTGATGCGACCGAGGAGGTTCGCCATGGACGACCTGACGGAGATGCTCAAGGGCACGCTCGAAGGGTGCGTGCTCGAAATCGTCAACACCGAAGAAACCTACGGGTACGCCATCACCCGCCGCCTGAACGAGCTCGGCTTCACCGATGTCGTCGAGGGGACGGTCTACACCATCCTGCTGCGACTGGAGCGGAACGGGCTCGTCCAGGTGACGAAGCGACCGTCCGGGGTCGGTCCGCCGCGCAAGTTCTACGCGCTCAACGACGCCGGACGCGAGGAACTCGCGAAGTTCTGGACGAAGTGGAGTTACGTCTCATCACGCATCGACAGGCTCAAGGAGGGCGACCGATGAACTTCTGGGAGACCATCACAGGCAGCGACCTCACCCGGGAATGGAAGGCGTTCGAGGCCCGGGCCGAGGCCCTGCCGGACGACTACCGGGCGGCATGGGGAGAGATCAAGGGCCATCTCCTCCCCCACGGGAGCTTCACCGGCCGCAACCTGATGCCGATCCTCGACGCGGCCCTGGGGCTGCTCGAAGAGACCGCGGCGGAGGGGCAGAACGTCCACGAGGTCCTCGGCGACGACATCCGAGGCTTCTCCGCGGCGCTGGCCGGCGGAGAAGGGGCGCGCACCTACCGCGACCGGTGGCGCGAGCAGTTGAACAGGAACGTCGCAAGGAAACTGAGCCGGCTGGGAGGCTGACATGGGCATCCAGGACATCATCGAAGGCAAGAAGCAGTGGCGGGCGCACATGGCTCGGGTCAAGGCGCTGCCGCCGGACTACCAGATCGTCTACAAGGAGATGCAGAAGTACTTCTTCAAGGTCGGACCGGTCGACCTGCCCGACGGGCCCCTGCTCCCCGGGATCGTCGACTTCTTCGAGGAGGGCGCCGCCTCGGGCAAGGGCGTCCTGGAACTCATCGGCACGGACGTCGCCGCCTTCTGTGACGGCCTGGTCGCGGACTCGCGCACCAACGCGGACGTCTACCAGGAGTCCCTCGGCGAGGAATCCGGCACGGCCGGCAAGTAGCACCCGCCACCTCCCCCCTTGTTCTTCAGCTTCTGAAAGGAAGTCACCATGCCTTCATTTGGCATGCCCATGTCCAGGCTGGGGGACGACGGTCGCCCGTCGTCGACCGCCGTCTCCGCCGTCGGGCTCCGTAAGTCGTACGGCGACAAGCTCGTCCTCGACGGAATCGATCTGCGCATCCCCACAGGGTCCGTGTTCGCGCTGCTCGGCCCGAACGGCGCCGGCAAGACGACCGTCGTGAAGATCCTCTCCACACTCATCACCGCCGACGCCGGCGAGCTGCACGTCGGCGGGTACGACCTGGCCGCAGAGCCGCAGGCCGTGCGCGCCGCGATCGGTGTCACCGGGCAGTTCTCCGCCGTCGACGGTCTGATCACCGGCGAGGAGAACATGCTCCTCATGGCGGACCTGAACCACCTCTCCAAGCGCGAGGGACGGCGCGTGGCCGCCGAACTCCTGGAGCGCTTCGACCTCGTGGAGGCCGCGAAGAAGCCCGCCTCCACCTACTCCGGCGGCATGAAGCGCCGGCTCGACCTCGCGATGACGCTGGTCGGCGACCCGCGGATCATCTTCCTCGACGAACCGACCACCGGCCTCGACCCGCGCTCCCGCCACAACATGTGGGGCATCATCCGCGGCCTCGTCGCCGACGGTGTGACGGTCTTCCTCACCACCCAGTACCTGGAGGAGGCCGACGAACTCGCGGACCGCATTGCCGTGTTGAACGACGGCAGGATCGCCGCCGAGGGCACCGCCGAGGAGCTCAAGCGGATCGTCCCCGGCGGGCACATCCGGCTCCGCTTCACCGACCCGGCCGCGTACCAGTCCGCCGCCGACACCCTGCGCGAGGTGACCCGGAACGACGAGGCGCTGTCGCTGTCCCTCCCCAGCGACGGCAGCCAGCGCGAACTGCGCTCCCTTCTCGACTGGCTGGACTCCACCGGCATCGAGGCGGACGAGCTGACCGTCCACACCCCCGACCTCGACGACGTGTTCTTCGCCCTGACCGGCCCGGCCGACGTCCCCCACCAGTCCCAGGAGAACGCCCGATGAGCTCCCTCACGCTCGCTGTACGCGACTCGAACACGATGCTGCGCCGCAATCTGCTGCACGCCCGGCGCTATCCGTCGGGGACGCTGAACCTGCTGCTCACACCGATCATGATGCTGCTGCTCTTCGTCTACATCTTCGGCGACGTGATGAGCGCGGGCATCGGCGGCGGTGGCGCCGACCGCTCCGACTACATCGCCTACATCGTCCCGGGCCTGCTCCTGATGACCGTCGGCAGCACCGTGATCGGGGCCGCGGTGTACGTCTCCATGGACATGACCGAGGGCCTCATCGCCCGCTTCCGCACGATGGCGGTCTACCGTCCTTCGGTCCTCATCGGGCACGTCGTCGGCGGCGTGCTGCAGTCCGTCATGAGCGTGGTCCTCGTCGGCGCCGTCGGCGTGGCCATCGGCTTCCGCTCCACGGACGCCACCGTCCTGGAGTGGCTTGCGGCGTTCGGGCTCGTCACGCTCTTCGCCCTGGCGCTGACCTGGATCGCGGTCGGCATGGGCCTGGCGAGCCCGAACCCCGAGGCGGCGAGCAACATGGCCATGCCGCTGATCCTGCTCCCCCTCATCTCCAGCGCCTTCATCCCGGCCGCCACCATGCCGGGCTGGTTCCAGCCGATCGCCGAGTACCAGCCCTTCACGCCCGCGATCGAGACCCTGCGCGGCCTGCTGCTCGGCACCGGGATCGGGAACAACGGCTGGATCGCCGTCGCCTGGTGCCTCGGCCTGACCGCGCTCGGCTACCGCTGGTCGACGGCGCAGTTCAACCGCGACCCGAAGTAGGCCCGGCGCGCTCGGTGGACGAGCCGGCTAACGCACCACGCGGTAGCGGAGGTAGACGAACTTCTCGTTGAACGTGCGTGTCTCGACGAGTTCGAGATCCACCCGGCGTTCGTGCCGGGGAAAGAACGGAATGCCGCCGCCGACCAGCACCGGGTGGACGATGACCCGGTACTCGTCGATCAGATCCGCCGCGGCCGCGTCGACGGCGAGCGTCGCGCCGCCGATCGCGATCTCACCCTCGCCCGGTTCGGCCCGCAACCGCTCGATCTCCTCCGCCAGGCCGCCGGAGGCGAGGCGGGCCTGGCCCTGCACCTCCGTCAGCGTCCTGGAGAACACCACCTTCGGGAGCGGGTTCCAGATCTCGATCCACTCGCGCTCCGCCTCGCCGAGTGAGGGGTCCTCGGCGGCGGTCTCCCAGTACAGCATCGTCTCGTACAGCCGGCGCCCCAACAGGTGGACGCCGACCTTGCGCGTCTCGTCGATCCAGAAGCGGAAGACTTCCGCGTCGGGGGCCGTCCAGTCGAAGCCGCCGTCCGGCCCGACGATGTAGCCGTCGAGCGAGACGCCCATGGCATAGGTCACGCTGCGCATCAGAAGCCCTCCTCGGAACCGGTTTCGCAGTATGACCGCCGGACACCGCGGGACTCATCGCGACGCGCGGGCGGACACGACCTAGGGGGTGTCTCGTCGATCAGGCCGGATCAGGGAGCGGCGTCTGGTGCCGTGCATCGCAAGGCGGAGGAGGGCGTCAACACGGTGGGGGCACCTCCCGTGCCCGAAGGGCTACGGGGGAGTTGGCAACCGACGACAACGCGGCGAGGCACGGTGCCAGGCGACGCGAGCCCGGCATGATCGACGAGACACCCCCTACGGCAGGCGCCAGTCCACCGGCTGGGCGCCCATCCGCTCCAGGTGCTCGTTGGTGCGGCTGAACGGGCGCGAGCCGAAGAAGCCGCGGTCCGCCGACATCGGCGACGGGTGAGCGGACTCGATCGCCGGCAGATCGTTCAGCAGAGGCCGCAGGTTGCGCGCGTCGCGTCCCCACAGGATCGAGACCATCGGCTTACCGCGGGCGACGAGCGCCTTGATGGCCTGCTCCGTGACCGCCTCCCAGCCCTTGCCGCGGTGGGCCGCCGGCTTGCGGGGCGCCGTCGTCAGCGCCCTGTTGAGCAGCAGGACGCCCTGCCGGGTCCACGGCGTCAGATCGCCGTTGGACGGGCGGGGCAGGCCCAGGTCGGTGTGCAGCTCCCGGTAGATGTTCTCCAGGCTTCCCGGCAGCGACCGCACGTCGGGCGAGACGGCGAAGCTGTGCCCGATCGCCATTCCCGGTGTCGGGTAGGGGTCCTGGCCGACGATGAGCACCCGCACCTCGTCGAAGGGCTGCTGGAACGCGCGCAGGATGTGCGGGCCGGCCGGGAGGTAGGTGCGGCCGGCCGCGATCTCCGCGCGCAGGAAGTCGCCCATGGCGGCGATCTGCCCTGCCACCGGCTTCAGCGCGTCGGCCCAGCCGGGCTCCACAAGTTCGTTCAATGTCTGAGCTGCCACAACAGGTCACTCTAGTGGCGCACACCGACATCTCCCGAACCCGGCAACGACCGCCCGCACCCTCCGCGTTCTCGTGCGAAGCGCGCTCCCCGAACGCGCCCTCCCGGGATAGCCTGCCGTCGTCATTCCCCCCTCTTCCCGGAGCCGGTCCATGAAGTCACGCAGGCGTTCGTCCGTCGACCGGCGGCTCCCGTGACGGCCGGGCACGAAGGCCTGGTCGTCGGGGTCGACTCGGGCGGCTCCGGGCTGCGGATCGCCCTCGCGCGCGCCTCGGACGGGCGGGCCGTGGAGACCGTCACGTCCCGTGAGCCGGTGCGGACCGGCCCCGGCGGGATCGAGGCGGCCCATCTGCTCGGGCAGCTGCTGCCCGCCGTCGCGTCGCTGCGCGAGCGCGCCGGGTCCGGGCCCGTCGTCGCCGTGGCCGTCGGCGCCGCCGGGATGGCGACGCTCGGCGAGGAGCTGCGGGCCGTTCTGCCCGGCGCGCTGCGGGAGGCCCTGGGCGTACGGTCCCTCGCACTCGCCGCCGACGCCGTCACCGCCTACGCCGGGGCGCTCGGGCAGCGGCCCGGTGCGGTCGTCGCGGGCGGCACCGGCCTCATCGCCCTCGGTACGGACCTCAAGACCTGGCGCCGGGCCGACGGCTGGGGCCACCTCCTCGGCGACTGCGGCAGCGGCGCCTGGATCGGCAGGGAAGGCCTGGAGGCGGCGATGCGCGCGTACGACGGGCGGCGGGGCGGCTCGTCCGCGCTGCTCGCCCGCGCCGAGGCCCGGTTCGGCCCGGCCGCCGGGCTGCCGGCCGCGCTCTACCCGCGGACCGACCGGCCTGCCGTGCTCGCCTCGTTCGCCCCGGACGTGGCCGGCTGCGCCACCGAAGGCGACCCGGTCGCGGCCGACGTCCTGCGGCGGGCCGCCGCGCACGTGGCCGAGGCGGCGGCCGCCGTGTGCCCGGCCCCGGGTACGTACGAAGTGGCCCTGACCGGTGGCCTGTTCAAGCTTGGCGACCCTCTCCTCGTACCGCTCCGGGCCGAGCTGGCCGGACAACTGCCGCACGCCCGGCAGACGTCGGCGGCCGGGGATCCGCTCGACGGCGCCCTCGCGCTGGCGGCGGCGCTGGCCACGGACGCGCTACGGCTGCCCGTGGAGCCGAAGTTGTTGCATGTGACTACGTAAGTCACGCTTCGGACAAAGGGGGACAGATAACGCTCAGCCGCACCTCACCGCACTGCGCGGCGGGCAAAACCAGTAGCATGCGGCCGCATGAGCTCCCCCACTGGGCCCGCTTCCGGCCTGCCTGTACGAATGCCGCGACCCCGCCAGCCTGGACGGCACCGTCGCCCCGAACCCGCGGCGGCGCCCGAGGGCGCTCCCACCCTGGTCCTCGCCGTCCCCGGCGCCCCGTCGGCCGCCATACGCTCGCTGGCCGAAGAGGTCGTGAGCATCGCCCGTTCCGAGCTGCCCGGCCTGGAGGCCGCGATCGGCTACCTGGACGGTGACGACGCCGAGTACCCCACTCTCGGAAGCGTCCTCGCGCGCGCCGAGACCGTGCGCACCGAGCGGTACCAGCTGGCCGTGGCCGCCGGCCGTGAGGTCAGCGCCCCCGAGGGCGCGGCCGCCGTCGTCGTGCCGCTGCTCGCCGGTCCCGACAGCGCCCTGATGCGCCGGATCCGCCAGGCCGTGATGGACAGCGGCAACGTCGCCGAGCTGACGGACGTCCTCGGTCCGCACCCGCTGCTCGCCGAGGCCCTGCACGTGCGCCTGTCGGAGGCCGGTCTGGCCCGCGCCGACCGCGCGCGGCTCTTCACGGTCGCCACGGCCGCCGACGGCATCGTGCTCGCCACGGTCGGCGGCGAGGAGGCCGTCCAGGCCGCCGGCATCACCGGCATGCTCCTTGCCGCGCGCCTGGCCGTCCCGGTGATGGCCGCCGCGCTCGACCAGGAGGGTTCGATCACCGCGATCGCCGAGCAGCTGCGCGGCTCCGGCTCGGAGCAGCTCGCCCTCGCCCCGTACCTGATCGGCCCCGAGCTGGCCGAGGGCCTGCTCGACGCGGCCGCCAAGGAGGCGGGCTGCGCCGCCGCCGAGCCGCTGGGCGCGTACCCGGCGATCGGCAAGCTGGTGCTCTCGCAGTACACGGCCGCGCTGGGCATCGCCCCGCAGCAGCCGCAGGGCGCCCCCACGCACTGAACGGCGGCACACGCAGGAATGGCCGAGGGCCCGCACCGGACGCGTTCCGGCGCGGGCCCTCGGCCGTCGTACGGCCCGGTCGGGCTACGGGTCGGGCGGCCGGGTCAGGCGAAGACCACGCAGGAGGCCGCGGGGGCCTCGACGGAGCCCGCGCGGTGCGGGATGCCGGTCTCCGGGTCGACGTCGAACCAGGTCACGTCGCCGGAGCGCTCGTTGGCCGCGTAGAGCCGCCGCCCCGTGGGGTCGAGGGCCAGGTCGCGCGGCCAGCGTCCGCCGCAGTCCACGGCGGTACGGAATTCGGCCCGCTCTCCGCTCGGGTCGAGGGCGAGGACGGCGAGGGTGTCGTCGCCGCGCACGGCGGCCCAGAGGAAGCGGCCGTCGGGGGCGACGACGACCTCGGAGGGGTAGCTCGGCCCGGGAGTCCCGGCGGGGACGACGGGGGCCTCCCCGAGCGGCTCCAGGGTGCCCGCCTGCCCGTCCCAGCGGCAGATCGTGACGGTGGGCTCCAGCTCGTTCAGGACGTAGGCGTGGGTGCCCGCCGGGTGGAAGGCCAGGTGGCGCGGGCCTGCGCCCGGCTTGAGTGCGGTCTCGCCGTGCGGCCGCAGCGCGCCGGAGACGGGGTCGAGGGCGTAGATCCGTACGGAGTCGGTGCCGAGGTCCACCGCGATCGCCCAGCGCCCGCCGGGGGCCGCCAGGACCTGGTGGGCGTGCGGGCCGCCCTGGCGGTCGACGACGGGCCCCGAGCCCTCGTGCCGTACGACGTCGGTGGCGGCACCCAGGGAGCCGTCCGCCGCGATCGGCAGGGCCGTGACGCTGCCGGAGGTGTAGTTGGCGGTGAGGACGTGGCCCCGGGTGACGGCGAGGTGCGTGGGGGCGGCGCCGCGCACGGGCGCGGGCGCGCCGAGCGGCCGGGGTACGGCCCCGGAGACGTCGAAGGCGGCCGCGGCGCCCTCCTCGGCCTCGGAGACGGCGTAGAGGACGAGACCCTGGCCCTGGTCCTGGCCCCGGTCCGCGAGGGCGAGGTAGGACGGGTCGGGGAGCGCGTCCGTCGCGCCGGTGACGGTCAGGGCGCCGGTCTCCGGGTCCACGTCGGCGGCGAGGATGCCCCGGCCCCCCGCCGAGGTGAACGACCCGATGAAGGCCCGTCCCCGTACCGGTTCACGCGCGTCCGTACCGCCCATGGCGTCTCCCCTCTCCACGGGGGCGGTCGGCCGACGGCCCCGTCGTCGGGGCTGACGTTAGCAGGCGGTCTAGACCAACTTGGATCAAGAGGGTTGGGTCAAGGGGCTTGAGACCGGGGGCTTCGGTCAGGCGGCCGGGACGAGTGGGGCGCTCGGCGCCGTGCGCAGGGGTGCGGCCAGTTCGACCAGGGCCCGCTCCAGGCCGTGGAGGTGGCCGAGGGCGGCTTCGGCGCCCGGGTGGTCGGCCATCGGCGGGGCCGTGGGCTCCTCGGGGCTGGCACGGCGCGCGGGGTGGGCCGGGGGGACGAGGGCGTGGACGGCCGCCTCGACGCGCCAGGAGGCGGCGGCGAGCCGGGCGTCGTGCGAGGCGTCCGGGTCGGCGGCGACCGCCGAGAGGCCCCGGATCTCGCGAGCGCAGTCGTCGAGCAGGTCCAGGACCCGGCGGGCGCGGGCCTTGCGGGCCCGCAGCGGGCTCAGCGGGTGGACCAGCGGCGCGAGCGACAGCCGGACCCGGCCGATCAGCACCTCGAGCTGGGCGGCGTGCGGCGCGGGGTCGGCCTCCGGGTCGCCGGCGAGGCGGCGCGCGGCGGCCGTGGTGCAGGCGTGCACGCAGGTCACGGCCCGCTCGATCCAGGCGTTGGTGGCGGCGTGCGTGGTCACCGGCAGCAGGGCCACGCCGACGGCCGCGCCCAGCGCGCCGACCGCGGTCTCCTCGAAGCGCAGGACCAGCAGGCCCGGGTGGAGCACACCGAGCAGCCCGTAGAGGAGACCGGCCATGACGGTCACGAAGAACATCATCCAGCTGTACGAGAGCGCGGCCGTGTAGAAGATCCCGAAGACGCAGACGGCCACCAGGGCGGCGGTCGGGGCGGGCGCGCCGGCCAGCGGGATCGCGATCAGGAAGCCGGCGGCGATGCCGGTGACCGTACCGACGACCCGGCGGAAGCCGCGGACCAGGGTCTCGCCGCGCGAGGCGGTGTTGACGAAGATCCACCAGGCGGTGCCGACGGCCCAGTACCAGCGCTCGTGCGAGATGAACTGGCCGGCCGCGAGCGCGACCGCGCAGGCGGCGGTCGCCTGGAACGCCTGCCGGGTGGTGGGCCGGGCGAGCCCCCTGCCGGGCAGCGGGGCGGGCGCGGCGGGCGGCGGGACGCGCCGCTCGATGCACCAGGCCACGAACCGGACCGCGCCCGCGGCCGCGAGGGCCAGGCCCACGGCCGCGTACAGCTCCGGCAGCTGCGCGGGCAGCGCGTGCAGGAACTGGGTGACGAAGAACATCATGAACGCGAAGATCCCGAGCGCGTGCCCGCGCGGGCCCCAGCGGCGCGCGTACACGCCGGCGAAGACCACGAGCAGCCAGGACGCGTCGCGCAGCAGCGGAGTGCTGTGCAGGGCGGTCGCGAGGGCGAGCACGGGGAAGCCGACGGCGGGGAGCAGCGCGGTCGTCACGGCCTGGCGGCGCACGGTGGGGTCGCCGACGGTGAAGAGCGCGAGCAGGGCGGCGAGGCCGCCCGTGATCGAAGCCGTGAGGGAGAGCCCGCAGAGTTCGGCGGCGGCGACCGCGAGGGCGATGCCGAGGACGGCGCGCGAGGAGACGCGCAGCCGGACGCGGCCCGGATCGGGGGCCACGAACATGAGCCTGACCAGCCGGTGGCCGACGGCCCGGCCCTTCTTCACGACGGTCGTTCCGCCCCCGCTGCCGTACACACACCCTCTTCGCGTCATCTCGTGCCCCGGCCTGCTTGTGGCGGCCCCTGGACATGGGAAAGGCGCCGCGGTCCGGTTCCGGCCTCGTCGCCGGTCCGGCGCGTGCGGCGCCATCAGTTCACTCTGTACCCCGAGGAAAACACCTGGTCACCCACTGGCTCAACCGGCGCGCCGAACACTGGGCCATTGGTACAGTCGACGGGCGTAGACATCGGCCAGAAGGGAGCCAACGGACCATGGCGGTGGACGAGCTCGACACCCGGATCCTGCGGCTGCTGATCGAGCAGCCGCGCACCAGTGTGCGCGAGTACGCCCGGATCCTCGGGGTGGCCCGGGGCACGGTGCAGGCCCGGATCGACCGGCTCGAGCGGGACGGCGTGATCACGGCGACCGGCCCCGTCCTCTCCCCCGCCGCGCTCGGCCACCCCGTGCTCGCGTTCGTCCACATCGAGGTGACCCAGGGTCATCTGGACGAGGTCGGGGACGCGCTCGCCGCCGTGCCGGAGATCGTCGAGGCGTTCTCGATCACCGGCGGCGGGGATCTGCTGACCCGGGTGGTGGCCCGGGACAACGGGCACCTGGAGGACGTGATCCAGCGGCTGATCCAGCTGCCGGGCGTCGTCAGAACCCGTACGGAGATGGCGCTGCGCGAGCGAGTGGCGCACCGGCTGCTTCCGCTGGTGGAGTCGGTCGGGCGGGGGTCGGCCCGGAAGGGCTGACGGGGGTTGCCGGGTCGGGGACCAGGGACTTTCGGTCCTGGGGGCGGTGTGCGCGGGTTGAGATGCTTGACCGTATGAGCACCTCTCCGACTGCGGTCGTCTTCGATCTCGACGGAACGCTGGTGGACAGCGAGCCGAACTACTACGAGGCCACCCGGCGGACGCTCACGGCCTTCGCCGGCGACACGGACTTCGACTGGGAGCGGCACACCGCCTTCATCGGGATCGGGACGCTGGAGTCGCTGGAGATCCTGGGCGCCCACTACGGCATCGAGGCGCCGGTCGAGGAGCTGCTCGACGCCACGAACCGGTCCTATCTCGAGCTGGCGCGCGCCTCGACCCCGGTCTACCCGGAAATGCGGACGCTCGTGGAACGGCTGTACGCGACGGGGACACCGATGGCGGTGGCCTCCGGTTCGTCCCGTGCCGCGATCGAGGCGGTCCTGACGGGGACCGGCCTGGACGCGTTCCTGACGACGCTGGTCTCGGCGGAGGAGGTCGAGCGCGGGAAGCCGGAGCCCGATGTCTTCCTGGAGGCGGCGCGACGGCTCGGCGTGGCACCGGAGCGGTGCGTGGTGTTCGAGGACGCGGCGCCGGGTGCGCTCGCGGCGCGGGCGGCGGGCATGCGGTGCGTGGCGCTGCCGTACGTGGCGGCGACGGCGGACGACCCCGCGTTCCTGGCGGCCGATCTGCTCTTCCGGGGCGGTCAGGCGGAGTTCACGGCGGGGGCGGCGCTGCGCCTGCTCAAGCTGGAATCGGTCGAGCCCGCCTGACGGCGGGAAGCCTCCCGCCTCAGCCGCCGGGCCGGCCCTGCGCCGGGAGGCCCGGCTCGTCCGCGGTGGACCGCAGGAGCCGGAGGAACGCCTTCAGCCCGGCGATGATCTCCTCGTTGTCGGTGAGGCGGTTGACCGTGGCCTCGAACTCCCGCGCCAGTGCGGCGATCCTGCGGTCGGTGTCGTCGGCCCGCCGGTGCGCGGAGAGGCCCGACGCGTCGACCGTGCGCCGCAGTTCGGCCAGGGCGCGGTACTGCTCCTCCGCCTTGCCCTCCAGGACCTGGGCACCATTCTCGAGACGGTCCACCCGCGCGCGCAGCTCGACCACGTCGTCGCGGGGGTACGTGACGTCCCGGAGCAGCACCCCGAGGCGGCGGCGCAGCTGCGCGAACCAGGCGCCCGTCGGCCGGAGGAAGGTGCTCAGGACGAAGAGGCCGGCGAACCACCAGCCCGCCGCGCGTCCGGTCGCGAGCGTGCCGAGGACCACGGCGACGGCGCTCAGGAGATGGCCGGCGACCGCGACCCGCAGCATGAGCCGGGCGATCCGGGAGGCCTCGGCGTCCCGTTCCTTGGAGACCGTGAGGCCCTTCTCGCGGCTGAGCGCGATCTCGGCCCGGACGGCGTGGGCCCGGAAGTACAGGTTCCAGGGGGCGGTGAGGAGCAGCAGGAGCCACAGCAGCCCGAGGACGCCCGCTCCGACCCCCAGGACCAGGCCGGGCGGCGCTCCGACCGCGTAGGCCACGACCAGCGCGAGGACGGCCGCCCCCGCGACCACGAACGCGCCCACGACCTTGCTCATGCCGCCCCCACTCCGACGCTCACCGAGTTCCGGTCATCGTCCCGCTCCGGTCGGCGGTGGGCATGAGTACGGGTACTCAGCTCCGCGCCGTGCCGGACGTGGCCTTGCCCCGGTACGCGCGGCGGCGCACCGGGGCAAGGAACACGTCGGAGCGCCCGTCAGGACCCCCAGGCCTCCAGCTCGTAGATCCGTGCGGCGGGGTCCGTGCTCTGGGTGGGGCGGGTGATGTCCAGGCGTACGTAGCGTGCCGTCCTGCCCGCCGGGTGCGTGGTGGTGGCCGCCGTGTTGCCGGTGACGTTCGCGACGGTCGTCCAGGGGTCGGCGGTGGAGCCGCGGACCTGGAGGGTGAAGTCCCGGGTGTTCCAGGCCGCGTTCTCGCCGCCGGCCGCCGCGTGCTTCACCGTGAGGCGGTCGAGCGTGCGGACGGCGCCGAGGTCGACCTCCAGCCACTTCGCGGAGGTGGTCGTGCACCACTTGTCGGTGGTGCCTCCGGAGACGGTGCCGTTGACCGCCTTGGACGGGGTCTCGTTGCCGTTGCACTGGCCGGACGCGGTCGCCGGGCGGCCGAGGGCGAGGTTGGACTCCGTACCGCCCGCCGACCAGGCGACCGTGGTCGTGGCGGCGGGTGAGCGGCCGTACTCCGTGGAGACGGCCTCCACGTCGAGGGTCGTCGACGTCTCCGTACCGGCGCGGTCGAGCCGGGGGACGAAGAGGGCGTCGTTGGGGGTGGCGCCGAGGTACGTACGGGTGGAGTCGGCGTTGCGCCGGTAGACCTCGTAGTGGTGGACGGAGCCCGAGGCGGAGGGCGTCCAGGCCAGGCGGAGGGACTTGGCGGTGGCGTTCAGGTCGGTGGCGCCGAGCACGGTGACGCCGGTCGGGGCGGCGGCGGAGTCCACGGCACCGTCGTGGACCGCGAGTTGGCCGACGCGGATGTCGTACGAGGGGACGGAGCCGGCGGCCTCCAGGCCGATCTGGGCGATGGTCCGGCCGGCGAAGGCGGAGAGGTCGAGGGTCTTGCGCTCCCAGCCGGTGGTGGTGGTCGAGCCGAGGTCGAGGGTGGTGAAGGTGGTCGGCGCGTCGGTGAAGGAGACGGCCGCCTTCAGCCGGGTGGGGCCGGCCGCCGGGGTCTTCAGGACCACGGACAACTTGGTGTCGGCGGCGACCGGCAGCCTCGTCTGGTAGAGCCGCACGGTGTTCACCGCGTCGAGGGTGCCCGTGAGCCGCAGCGAGGAGCCGCCCTCGTAGGCGTCGGCGAAGTCGATGGACGGGGTGAGCTTCGAGCCGGTGGAGGTGACCAGCCAGCGGTAGGTGGGCGGCACGTCCTGGAGGGAGAGGTTGTTCCAGCCCGTGGAGGAGACGCGGACGCCACCGGAGTTGTAGAAGTCGCCCTGGCCCGCGCCGAAGGAGGTGACGAACGGCTTGGCGGTGACGGCCGAGGACTCGGGGATGTAGTGCGCGAGCCCCTTCCAGGCCGAGGTCGTGGTCGTGTTCGACGGGTCGCCGTTGGCGCCGTCCCAGTAACGGGCCTCGCGGGCATGGGAGTCGGCCCGGCCGCTGGACGAGGTGAAGGTCCATTCGGGGCGGTAGATGCCGAGCGACGTCACGTGCGGCTGTCCGGCGGGGAAGACCGAGGCCCACGGGACGGAGGTGTTGGAACCGTTCGCCTCGGTGTCGATGCCCGAGTACAGCTCGTACTCGCTGCGGCCCAGACTGCGCGCGAGCGTACGGGAGTTGCTCAGGCCCGAGGCGCTCCAGCCGAAGTCGAGGAACATCGAGTCGGAGGTCCGCTGCGAACCCTCCTGCAGGAACGAGTCATTGGCGGAGGTGAGCGCGTCCTGCCAGCTCACCGCGCCCGACTCGGTCATCGCGTCGTACCACATGAACTCGACGGGGCCGAGGGAACGGGCGTACCGCATCTCGTTGCGGAGCTCGGTGGCGAGGGCCGCGTCGCCGCCCGCCGTCTCCTGGTTGATGAACCAGCCGTCGAAGCCGTAGTGCTGGGCGACTTGGGCCAGCTTGTCGGCGACGGGGTAGGTGGAGCCGGACTTCTGGGCGAAGTCGCGGACCCACTGGATCTGGCCGCCATAGGCGGTGGGCGGGAAGAAGACGGTGCCGTAGACCTTGACGCCGTTGCGGTGGGCGGCGTCGATGACCGTCGCGTTCGGGGCGAGGATCAGGCCCTCGCTCGCGGAGCCGCCCCAGAAGACCAGCTTGTCGATGTACTGCCAGTGCCCGAATGCGTAGTAGTGCGGGTTGGTGGAGCCCTGTGAGGGGTTGTTCGAGGTCGGGCCGAAGGAGACCAGCGAGGCGATCTTCCCCTCTCCCGCGCGGGCGTTGGCGTTGGCCTTCAGCGCCGGGTCGGAGACGCGGGGCTTCAGCGGGACGCGGGAGCGGTTGAACCGCGCGTCGGGGTCGGTGGCGGGGTCCCAGTTCAGGATCGTGTCGGGGTGCCAGTACGAGGCGTAGGGCTGGTCGCCGGCGGCGGCCGGGGCGGCCTCGGAGGCAGGCGTGGGAGCGGGCGCGGGGGTAGGCGCGGCGTGTGCTGCGGGCGGTGCGAGGGGCGCGAGGCCGAGCAGGGCGGCGAAGAGCGCCGCGGCCGTCAGCAGGGGCAGGTGTCGTCTCATCCGGTTCTCCGGTCCAGCGGGAGGGGTGGGGGTGCTGGGCGTACGGAAGTGCGGCGGTACGAGCGTGCGGTGCTTCGAGGCCGGAGGCTAAACGGCTTTAGTCGAACGGGTCAAGGGGCGGGCGGTGCCGTGGACTCACGGACGGTGAGGCGCGGTGTCGGGTTCTTGACGTCCCGCGCCGAGGCCGGGTCGTCGACGACCGCGAGGAGTTCCCGCGCGACCTGCTCGCCGAGGGCGAAGGTGTCGCGGGAGAGCGCGGTGAGGGAGGGGTGGACGATGCGGGCGAGGGCGGAGTCGTCGAAGGAGACGAGGGAGAGCTCGCCGGGGACGGCCACACCCATCTCGGTGGCCACGCCGAGCCCGGCGACGGCCATCACGTCGCTGTCGTAGATGATCGCCGTCGGCCGCTGCGGCCGGGCGAGCAGGGCCCGGGTGGCGGCGGCGCCCTCGGCGTCGCTGAAGTCCGTCGGCAGCGAGACGGCCTCGGTGAGGCCGAGCCGCCGGGCGCTGTCCCGCACGGCCCGGATGCGGCGCTGGGTGTGCTGGAAGGCGGGGAGCCCGGCCAGGTGCGCGATGCGGCGGTGGCCGAGGGCGGCGAGGTAGTCGACGATCGACACCATGGCTTCGCGGTCGTCGGCCCAGACGCTGGGCAGGCTGCCGTGCCGGCCGGGGCCGCCGAGGACGGTCGTGGGCACGCCGAGCTCTTCGAGGACGGGGATCCGGGGGTCGCGGACCTGGAGGTCGACCAGGACGAAGCCGTCGACGCGGTGCTCGGAGGTCCAGCGCCGGTAGACCTCGATCTCGGCGGCCGTGTCCTCGACGACCAGCAGGTTGAGCGCCGTGCCGCGGGTGGAGAGTCCGGCCTGCAGTCCGCTGAGCAGCTGGCTGAAAAAGGGTTCGAGGCCGATGGTCCGCGCGGGGCGGGCCAGGACGAGGCCGACCGCGCCGGCCCGCGCTCCGCCGAGGGCGCGCGCGGCGCTGTGCGGGCGCCAGTTCATCTCCTCCGCGACCCGCAGGATGCGGGCGCGGGTGTTGTCGCTCACCCCCGGGCGGCCGTTGAGCGCGAAGGACACGGCGCCCTTGGACACCCCGGCCCGGCGGGCGATGTCGGCGATCGTCGGTCTGGCCACGCGGCGCCCCCTCGGTCTCGCGCACGGCCGGTCTCACCCGATTCCGATGCGCGCGCAGTGTCTTGACAGCGGAGTGTAGCGGGAGCATAGTCCCCCATCGCTAGACCGGTTTAGTAATGCGTTCCGTACGTCCGCACAGTCCGCCAGCACAGACCGGGAGACCCCTCATATGCGAACAAGCAGCCACTGGATACGGCTGGCCGTGGCCGCGGTCGCCGCGGTGACCCTCGCCGGTTGCGGCCTCGGCGACCCGAGCGGCTCGGACGATGCCGGCGGGGGCGGCGGAACCGAGGTCAAGGGCAAGGTCTCCCTCCAGACCTGGGCCCTGAAGCCGAAGTTCACCGCGTACGTGGAGGGCGTGATCGACGCCTTCGAGAAGCAGCACCCGGGCGTCGAGGTCGAGTGGCTCGACCAGCCGGGCGACGGCTACTCCGAGAAGGTGCTCAGCCAGGCGGCCGGCGGCACCCTGCCCGATGTCGTCAACCTGCCGCCGGACTTCGCGCTGCCGCTGGTGAAGCAGAACATGCTGCTCGACGTGGCGGGCGCCGACCCGAAGTTGGGCGCCGACTACGTCGAGGGCGGCACCGCCGCGTACACCTTCGCCGGCCACCAGGGGACGTACGGCTATCCCTGGTACCTCAACACCGACGTCAACTACTGGAACTCCACGCTGCTCACCCGCTACGGCCTGGACCCGAAGAAGCCGCCGGCCTCCCTGGACGAGCTGATCGCGGCGGCCAGGACGGTCAAGGAGAAGTCGAAGGGCTCGGTCTATCTGATGAGCCGCAAGCCGGGGCTGATGGACTTCGCCAACGCCGGGGTGAAGCTGATGTCCGAGGACGGGAAGAGCTTCACCTTCAACACCCCCGAGGCCGCCGCCCTCCTGGACACCTACCGCGCCGCGTTCAAGGAGGGGCTGCTGCCCAAGGACGTGCTGACGGAGACGTACGCGGGCAACACCAAGCTGTTCTCCTCCGGCACCGCCGCCTGGACCACGGCGGGCGGCAACTACATCACCTCGCTGGCCACGGACAACCCGAGCCTCGCGCCGCAGGTGGTCTCCTCCCCCGCGATGGGCACCCCGCCGCTGTACGTCCAGGGCCTGTCGGTCTCGAAGGCGACCAAGAACCGGGCCACCGCGCTCGCGCTCGCGCGCTGGGTCACCAACGCCGAGAACCAGGCCGCGTTCGCCCACCTCACCAGCATCTTCCCGTCCACCAAGGCCTCCGCCTCGGACCCCTTCTTCAGCAAGAGCGACGGGACGAACGCCGGGGACGCCAAGGTCACCGCGTTCGGCTCGCTGGCGAAGGCCACGATGCTGGAGCCCGTCCAGGCCAACGACGCGATCAAGACGGTGGTCAACCAGCAGATCGCGCTGGCCCTCAACGGCCAGGCCGGTTCGAAGGAGGCCCTGGACACCGCGGTCGAACGCGCCAACCAGCTCCTCAAGGACTGACCACCGGACCGATCACGGAACGAACACCGGACCGCGAGCGGCGCCGACTTCCCCCGGCGCCGCTCCCCCACCCGGAAGGCACCCCATGACCCACCGGCGCTGGTTCACGCCGTGGCTGCTCGCCGCGCCGGCCGTCGTCTGGCTCCTCGTCTTCAACCTGTGGCCCGCCCTCAACACGGTGATCCTGTCGTTCACCAACGCCAAGCCGCTGGGCGGCGGCCGGTTCACCGGTCTCGAGAACTACGAACGCGCCCTGAACGACGAGCAGTTGACCGACGCGCTGATCAACAGCATCGTCTATCTGCTGATCTGCCTGCCCCTGCTGACCCTGCTTCCGCTGCTGCTCGCGCTGCTCGTGGAGAAGAAGCTGCCGGGCATCACCTTCTTCCGTACCGCCTTCTACACCCCGGTGGTCGCCTCCGCCGTCGTGGTCGCCCTGATCTGGGGCTGGCTCCTGGACGACCGGGGGCTCCTCAACGGGATGCTCGGCCAACTCGGCCTCGCGGACCGGCCGGTGGACTTCCTCACCGACCGCTGGCTGCTGCTCTTCAGCGCCATCGCCCTGACCGTGTGGAAGGGCCTCGGCTATTACATGGTCATCTACCTCTCCGCGCTCGGGAACGTCGGCCGTGAGCTGCACGAGGCCGCCGCCGTCGACGGCGCGTCCGCCGTGCGCCGCTTCTGGCACGTCACCCTGCCCGGGGTGCGGACCACGATGATGCTCGTCTCCGTCCTCATCTCGGTCTCCGCCCTGCGGGTCTTCTCCGAGCTGTACGTCCTCTCCCACGGCACCGGCGGTCCTGGCGGCCGGGACATGTCGGTGGTCATGCTCATCCAGATGTACAGCCGCGGCTTCTCCGGGCACATCGGCTACGCCTCCGCCCTGAGCCTGCTGCTCTTCGTGATCACCGTCGGCCCGATGCTGCTCCTCGCCCGGCTGAACCGGAAGGCGTCCTGACCATGCCCGTACGAGCCTCACGGGGTTTCGGCACACCCGGCCCGGCCGCGCGGGCGGCCCGCTACGCGCTGCTCCTCCTGGTCCTGCTGCTCACGGTCGGCCCGTTCCTCTGGCAGCTGTCCACCTCGCTCAAGGGACCGGGCGAGGACGTGTACTCCCGTACACCGGACTTCCTGCCGAGCGACCCGACGTTCTCCAACTACGCGCAGGTCGCCGACACCATCCCGGTCTGGACGTACGCCCTCAACTCGCTGACGGTCGCGGCGATCGCGGTCCTCGGCAACGTGGTCGGGGCCACCCTCGCCGGCTACGCGCTCTCCCGGCTGCGCTTCCGGGGCGCGCGGCTCGTGCTCGGCCTGTTCCTGGCCACGCTGGTGCTGCCCGGAGAGGTCACGATCGTCTCCCAGTACGTGACCGTACGGAGCATGGGCCTGACGGACACGCTGCTCGGGGTGGCGCTACCGGGGGCGATCGCCATGCTGAACGTCCTGCTGATGTACACGGCCTTCCAGGCCGTCCCACCCGAGCTGGACGCCGCCGCGCTCGTGGACGGCGCGAACGTGTGGCAGCGCCTGGTCCATGTGGGAGTTCCCAACGTCCGGGGCATGCTGAGCGTCGTGGTGATCTTCACCTTCATCGGGGCGTGGGACGACTTCCTGTGGCCGCTGATCGTGCTCAACGACCCCGAGCGGTACACGCTCACCGTGGGACTGCAGTACCTCGACGGCACGTTCACCGCCAATCCGCGGCTCATAGCGGCCGGGACCATGATCGCCTTCCTGCCGATCGTGGCCGTCTTCGCCGCGCTCCAGCGGTTCTTCTTCAAGGGCGTCGAGGAAGGCGCCATCAAGGGATGACCTGGGGAAAGGAACCCATGCCGAGCACGCCCGCTGCACGCGACACCCCTCGCTTCGGCGTCAACTACACCCCGAGCCAAGGCTGGTTCCACCACTGGCTGGACTTCGACCTCGACCCGGTCCGCGCCGATCTGGACTCGATCGCCGGCCTCGGCCTGGACCACGTCCGGGTCTTCCCGCTGTGGCCCGTCTTCCAGCCGAACCGCACCCTGATCCGCCCGCGCGCGGTCGAGCAGCTGGTGGCGCTCGTGGACGCGGCGGCCGAGCGGGGCCTGGACGTGGCCGTCGACGGGCTGCAGGGCCATCTGTCCAGCTTCGACTTCCGGCCCTCCTGGACGCTCACCTGGCACCGGCGCAACATGTTCACCGACCCGGAGGTCCTCGACGGTCAGGCCGCCTATCTGCACACCCTGGCCTCGGCCCTCGCGGACCGGCCGAACTTCCTGGGCATGACGCTCGGCAACGAGATCAACCAGTTCTCGGGCGACCCGCACCCCGATCCGGACCGGATCACGCCGGCCGAGGCCGAGAGGTGGCTGCGGCGCATGCTCGGGGCGTGCGAGCGGGGCGCGCCCGGACGGCTGCATCTGCACGCGGAGTACGACGCCGCCTGGTACCTGGACGACCACCCCTTCACCCCGGCCCAGGCGGCCCGGCTCGGCGCGGTCACGGCCGTCCACTCCTGGGTCTTCAACGGCACCGCCCAGCGCCACGGCGCCGACTCCGTCGCGACCGGGCAGCACGCCGCCTATCTGATCGAGCTGTCGAAGGCCTGGGCCGACGACCCGGCGCGCCCGGTGTGGCTCCAGGAGGTGGGGGCGCCCGCCCCGCTCATCGCGCCCGACCGGGCCGCCGCCTTCACCCGTACGACGGTGGCGGCGGCTCTCGACTGCCCGGACCTCTGGGGCGTGACCTGGTGGTGCTCCCACGACGTCGACCGGTCACTCGCCGACTTCCCCGAACTGGAGTACAGCCTGGGCCTGTTGACCAGCGGGCGGGAGGTGAAACCGGCCGGGCGTGCGCTCTCCGAGGCCGTCGCCGAGGTCCGCGCCCGGGCACACCACCGGCCTCTTCCACGGGCCACGGCGCTCGTCCTCGACCTGCCCGACGAGGCGCCGAAACGCTCGACGTGCGCGCCGGGCGGGGCCTTCTTCGAGGCCTTCATGCGGCTCGCGGCGGACGGCGCGCGGCCTGCGGTCGTACTGGCGTCGCGCGCCTCGGACCGCGATCATCTCAGCGCACGCGGGATCACCGAGACGGTCTCCGTCGACGACGTCGACCTGACCTGACGACGACCACGTTCTCTCTCACGTGATGGAGCGACTTGCATGCATGACGACCGCACCCTGACCGAGTCCCGTCTCAAGCGCGTCCTGGAGGAGCGGATCCGCCCCGCGATCCACCCGGAGTCCGTACCCCTGGAGGTGGGGATCTGGACCGCGCCCGACGAACCCGTGCCGGTGGCCGAGGGCATCGCCGCCCCGCGCACACCGATCGCCGCAGGTGACCCCTGGGGCGCGCCCTGGGGTACGAGCTGGCTGACCGTCTCCGGGGTGGTGCCGGAGGCGTGGGCGGGCCGGACGGTGGAGGCGCTGATCGACCTGGGCTTCGACGCGAACATGCCCGGCTTCCAGTGCGAGGGTCTTGTCTACCGGCCGGACGGCTCGCCGGTGAAGGGACTCAATCCGCGCAACCAGTGGGTGCGGATCGCCGAGCGGGCGGTCGGTGGCGAGGAGGTGCTGCTGCATGTGGAGGCCGCGTCCAATCCGGTGATCCTGGACTACCACCCCTTCCTGCCGACCGAGTTGGGTGAGAAGGAGACGGCGGGCGACACCCCGCAGTACCGGTTCGCGCGGATGGATCTGGCGGTCTTCGACGAGACCGTGTGGCAGCTGGTGATCGATCTGGAGGTGCTCGGCGAGCTGATGGCGGAGCTGCCGGTGGACGGCGCCCGCCGCTGGGAGATCCTGCGGGCCGTGGAGAGCGCCCTGGACACGGTCGACCTCCAGGACGTGAACGGGACGGCGGCCGCGGCCCGTTCACGTCTCGCGGAGGTGCTGGCCTCGCCCGCCGAGCCGTCGGCGCACCGGATCAGCGCGGTGGGCCACGCCCATATCGACTCGGCCTGGCTGTGGCCGCTGCGCGAGACCGTCCGCAAGGTCGCGCGGACCACGGCGAACATGACGGCGCTCCTGGAGGACGAGCCGGACTTCATCTACACGATGTCGCAGGCACAGCAGTACGCCTGGATCAAGGAGCACCGTCCCGAGGTGTACGCGCGGGTCAAGAAGGCGGTCTCGGAGGGCAGGTTCGTGCCGGCCGGGGGCATGTGGGTGGAGTCGGACACGAACATGCCGTCGTCGGAGGCGATGGCCCGTCAGTTCGTGCACGGCAAGCGGTTCTTCCTGGAGGAGTTCGGTGTCGAGAACGAGGAGGCGTGGCTGCCGGACACCTTCGGATTCGCGGGCGGACTGCCCCAGATCATCAAGGCGGCCGGGTCGAAGTGGCTGCTGACGCAGAAGATCTCGTGGAGCCAGGTCAACTCCTTCCCGCACCACACCTTCTGGTGGGAGGGCATCGACGGGACCCGGATCTTCACGCACTTCCCGCCGATCGACACGTACAACTGCTCGATGAAGGGCAAGGAGATCGCGCACGCGGTCCGCAACTTCAAGGACAAGGGGCGGGCCCGGCACTCGATCGCGCCGACCGGCTGGGGCGACGGCGGTGGCGGCACAACGCGCGAGATGGTCGCGAAGGCGGCCCGGCTGCGGGACCTGGAGGGTTCGGCGCGGGTGCGCTGGGAGCAGCCCGCGGAGTTCTTCGCGAAGGCGGAGGCGGAGTATCCGCACGCGCCCGTCTGGGTGGGCGAGTTGTACCTGGAGCTGCACCGGGCGACGCTGACGAGTCAGGCGCGGACCAAGCAGGGCAACCGGGCGAGCGAGAACCTCCTTCGGGAGGCCGAGCTGTGGGCGGCCACCGCGTCCGTACGGTCCGGAGTGCCTTATCCGTACGAGGAGTTGGACCGGATCTGGAAGACGGTGCTGCTGCACCAGTTCCACGACATCCTGCCCGGCTCCTCGATCGCGTGGGTGCACCGGGAGGCGGAGCGGACGTACGCGGCGGTCGCCGAGGAGCTGAACGGCATCGTCGACCGGGCGCAGCGGGTCCTCGCCGGCGACCCGGTGGCGGGCGGCGAGCTGGTCTTCAACGCGGCCCCGCACGCGCGCGCGGGCGTCCCGGCGGGCGGGGCGGGGGCCGTCGTGGCGGCTTCGGCCGACGCCACGGCGGAAGCGCGGCCCGGCGGCGGGTTCGTCCTCGACAACGGGCTGCTGCGGGTGACGGTGGACGGGCGGGGCCTGGTGGTGTCGGTGGTCGACCTGGCGACCGGCCGGGAGACGCTGGCCCCGGGCGCGGCGGCGAACCTGCTGCAGATCCACCCCGACTTCCCGAACATGTGGGACGCCTGGGACGTCGACCAGTTCTACCGGAACACCGTCACGGACCTGACGG
This sequence comes from Streptomyces sp. NPDC026092, assembly GCF_040638605.1. Lineage (NCBI taxonomy): Bacteria > Bacillati > Actinomycetota > Actinomycetes > Kitasatosporales > Streptomycetaceae > Streptomyces > Streptomyces sp. NPDC026092. The sequence continues at coordinate 286,782 of NZ_JBEZYN010000009.1, read as the reverse complement.
AGGCGGACGAGGTGGTGCTCGCCGAGGAGGGCCCGCGGGCTGTCTCCGTACGGGTGACGCGGACGTTCGGCGCCTCGCGTGCGGTGCAGACGCTGAGGCTCGCGGCGGGGGCGAAGCGGCTCGACCTGGACACGGAGGTGGACTGGCACGAGACGGAGAAGTTCCTCAAGGCGGCGTTCCCGCTCGACCTGCACACCGATCGGTACGCGGCGGAGACCCAGTTCGGCCACCTGTTCCGGCCCACGCACACCAACACCAGCTGGGAGGCGGCCAAGTTCGAGGCCTGCAACCACCGGTTCGTCCACTTCGAGGAGCCCGGCTGGGGCGTCGCCCTGGTGACGGCCTCGACGTACGGGCACGACGTGACCCGTACCGTACGGCCCGAGGACGGCGGCACGACGACGACCGTACGGATGTCCCTGCTGCGCGCCCCGCGCTTCCCCGACCCGCACACCGACCAGGGGGTGCACCGGTTCCGGCACGCCCTGGTGCCGGGCGCCTCCGTCGGCGACGCCGTGCGCGAGGGGTACCGGATCAACCTTCCGGAGCGTGTGGTTCCGGGGGTCGCGGAGGTCCTGCCGCTGGCCGTCGTGGACGACGACGCCGTCGTGGTCAGCGCCGTGAAGCTGGCCGACGACCGGAGCGGCGACGTGGTGGTCCGGCTCTACGAGTCCCGGGGCGGGCGGGCCCGGACCCGCCTGACCACCGACTTCGGCTGGGACGCCGTGACGGTGTGCGATCTCCTGGAGCGCCCCCTCACCGAGCTGGCGCCCGACGGGGACGTGGAGCTGTCCCTGCGCCCCTTCGAGCTGGTCACACTGCGCTTCGCGCGGTCGGGCCAGCGCGGGTGAAGGGCGTCGATACGGAAGTCGTGCACGTGACAGGGGCCGTCCGCGCCGGCCAGGTGCGGATGGTCGACGGCCAGCTCGGGATGGCGGTGCTCCAGGGCCTCCGGGTCCTCGCGCGGCCAGAGCCGTAGGGCGGAGAAGGCCGCGCCGAGGGCGAGGAGGCCGAGCGCGCCGGCGGCGACCGCGAGGCCGGCGCGCGCGGCCGTCCACCCCGCGAGGGGGTAGGTCAGCAGCCAGCAGCCGTGGGCGAGGGAGAACCGGGCGGCGAAGACGGCGGGCAGGTCCGCGCTGCCCGCCGAGCGCCGCAGCAGCCGCCCTCCGGGCGTGAGGACGGCCGAGGAGGCGGCCCCGAGCAGCAGCCAGGCGGTGAGCAGGCCGGGCCATGCCCACGGGCCGAGGAGACCTGGGGAGGCCGCCCCGGCCGCCGGGAGGAGGAGCAGGACTCCGGCCGTCACGAAGGCGGCGGGGAGCATCACGCTGCGGTCGCCGACCCGTTCCAGGGCGCGGGGCAGCAGCAGGGCGACGGCCATGGAGCCCGCTCCGTACGCGCCGAGGGCGAGCGTGACGTCGCCGGCCGGGCGGCCGAGGACCTCGCGGACCAGGACGACGGTGGTGACGAGGACCATCGCGCCGCCGGCGGCGACGACCAGGTCGAGCGCGAGGAGGGCGCGCAGGCGCGGGGTGGCGAGGACGAGCCGGATGCCACCGGTCCGCCCGGCCGGGGCGGAGTCGGAGGCGGACACGGGTACCGGGGCGGGCAGGAGGACGGAGGCGACGAGGGCGGCGGAGGCGAGGAAGCCGACGGCGGTGCCGGTGAAGAGCAGGCCGGCCGGGAGGACCGTGAGCAGCGCGGCCGCGAGCGCGGGGCTGAAGAGGTTCTCCAGGTCGTACGCGAGGCGGGAGAGGGCGAGGGCGCGGGTGTAGTCGCGCTCGTCGGGCAGGACGTCGGGGACGGTCGCCTGGAAGGTCGGGGTGAAGGCGGCGGAGGCGGCCTGGAGCAGCACGATCAGGACGTAGATCTGCCAGACCTCGGTGACGAAGGGCAGGGCGAGGGCGGCCGCGGCCCGCGTGAGGTCCATGGCGACGAGCAGCGCCCGGCGGGGTATCCGGCCCGCGAGGGCGCCGGCCAGGGGCGCGACGGTGACGTAGGCGACCATCTTGACCGCGAGCGCGGTCCCGAGGACGGCGGTGGCGTCGGCGCCCGCGAGGTCGTACGCGAGGAGGGCTAGGGCGACGGTCGCGAGCCCGGTGCCGGCCAGGGCGACGAGCTGCGCGGTGAAGAGGCGACGGTAGGTGCGGTGACGCAGCACGGACAGCATGGGGCCCGCCCTCGTTCGGCTCCGGGGGTCGTGACCACCGTAGCGAACATGTGCATGCTTGCGCACACGTGGACGAGAAGCCGTGGTTCAGTCGTGCCAGGGCTCTCCGGTCACCTGGTGGTCGGCGTGGCTGATCGCCTCGACCACGAGGCGCCGCATATGGCCGTCGGGCAGCGTGTAGACGACGCGGCGGCCGTCCTTCCGGTGCTGGACCAGCCCGCTGAGCCGCAGCTTGGCCAGGTGCTGGCTCACGGCCGGGCGGGCCGCGCCGCAGGCCTCCGCGAGGGCGGTGACGTCAGACTCCCCGCGCGACAGGAGCCAGACAAGGTGCAGCCGGGTCGGGTCCGCGAGGAGCGCGAACACCCCCGCCGCCGCCGCGAGCTCGGGGGCGCCCGGTGTGCGCTGGTGCACCACGCTCGCAGCTGGGGAGGGTTCGCGTTGCGACATGGGCCCATCGTATGCACGGGAACGAAAGCCGCCCCGGTGCTCGGGGCACCGGGGCGGTCTCTCGTCAGGCTGTCGGGGGCCGTAGAGGGGGCCGTCAGAGCTTGTGCATGCCCTTGTAGGGGCTGAGGACTCGGACCTGGCTGGCTCCGAAGTCGACGAGCAGCGCACCCGTCGGCTCCTGGCCGATGACCTTCCCGAGGCCGTGGCGATCGTGGGAGACGCGGTCACCGACGGCGAAGTCCTTGATCACGGGATCGGTGGGAGCCGCGAAGGGGCTGGTGGACAGGTGGCGCCGGGGCGCGGATCGGTTCGTCATCGTCCTGCCAGTATGCCCCGCGTAAGCGCGGGGGCACAGGCCCTGCGGTGAGGCCTGTGAGGCCGTTACGCCAACACACCGGCGCCGCACGGGCGTTGCCCCGCACATTCGCCGCCTCCGGACAGGTCCCTACGTGGTCGTCGCCGCCGGGAGTTCCGCGCGGGACAGCGGCAGGCCCTCGGCCATGCGGAGGCTGACGGCCATCGTCAGTCCGCCGCCCGGGGTGTCCTCGGCGGCGACCGTGCCGCCCATGGCCTCGATGAAGCCGCGGGCCACAGCCAGGCCCAGGCCGACGCCGGCGCCGCGCGGGGCGTCGCCGTAGCGCTGGAAGGCGCCGAAGATCCGGTCCTTGGCCTCGTCGGGGACGCCCGGGCCACGGTCCACCACACGCAGTTCGACGCGGTCGGCGATGGCGCTGGCGGCCACCAGGACCGGCTCGTCCGTCGGGCTGTACTTGACGGCGTTCTCGACGATGTTGGCGACGGCCCGTTCCAGGAGGCCCCGGTCGACGGCGACCATCGGCAGCGTCTCGGGGATGTCGAGCTCCACGCTGCCCTCCGGCACCCCGACGAGCGCCATGGGGACGACCTCGTCGAGGTCGGTCTCGCGGATGACGGCGGTGACGGTGCCGGTCTCCAGGCGGGAGACGTCCAGCAGGTTGCCGACGAGGTGGTCGAGGCGGTCGGCGCCGTCCTCGATGCCTTCGAGGAGCTCCGCGCGGTCCTCCTCGGACCACTCGATGTCGTCGGCGCGCAGCGAGGTGACCGAGGCCTTGATGCCGGCCAGCGGGGTACGCAGGTCATGGCTGACGGCCGCGAGGAGCGAGGTGCGGATCTTGTTGCCCTCGGCCATCTTGCGGGCCTCCTCGGCCTCGCCGACGAGCCGCTGGCGGTCCAGGACGGTCGCGGCCTGGGCAGCGAAGGCGCCGAGCACGCGCCGGTCCTCGGCGGGCAGGACCCGGCCGGTCAGGGCGAGCGCCAGGTGGTCACCGATGGGCATGTCCACATCCGCGTCCTCGGGCCGTTCGCACTGCCGGGTGCCCACGGAGGCGACGCAGGACCAGGGGTCGGACTCCTCACGGCGTTCGAGGAGGGCGACCGACTCCATGGCGAACGTCTCCCTGACCCGTTCGAGGAGCGAATCCAGGCTGGTCTCGCCGCGCAGCACGCTCCCGGCCAGGAAGGACAGTGTCTGGGCCTCGGCCCGCGAGCGTGCGGCCTGCTGGGTGCGGCGGGCCGCCAGGTCCACCACGGAGGCCACGGAGATCGCCACGCCCAGGAAGACCACGAGGGCGACGATGTTCTTCGGGTCGGCGATCGTGAGTTCGCCGATGGGCGGCGTGAAGTAGTAGTTCAGGAGCAGGGACCCGACCGTCGCCGAGGCGAGGGCCGGCTTGAGTCCGCCGAGCAGGGCGGCGGCGACGGTGAGGGTGAGGAAGAGCAGGACGTCGTTGGCGAGCCCGATGTCCGGGGCGATCCCGAGGAGCAGGGTGAGCAGGGCGGGGCCCACGATGCCGGTGCACCAGCCCCAGAGGGTCCGGGAGCGGCCGAGCTGCGCGCCGCGGGCGGAAGGCAGGCCACGCCCCTTCGCCATCTCGTCGTGGGTGACGATGTGGACGTCGAGGTCGGGGCCCGACTCGCGGGCCACCGTGCCGCTGACGCCGGGCCCGAACACGTACTGCCAGGAGCGTCTGCGGCTGACGCCGAGGACGATCTGGGTGGCGTTGACGCCCCGGGCGAACTCCAGGAGTCCGGAGGAGACGTGGTCGCCTATGACGTGGTGAAAGGTGCCGCCGAGGTCCTCGACCAGCGTGCGCTGGACGGCGAGTTCCTTGGGCGAGGCGGCCGTGAGGCCGTCGCTGCGGGCGATGTAGACGGCGAGCACCTCGCCGCCGGCGCCCTTCTCGGCCAGCCGCGCGGCACGGCGGATGAGCGTACGCCCCTCGGGGCCGCCGGTGAGGCCGACGACGATCCGCTCGCGGGAGCCCCAGATCTTCGAGACCCGGTGCTCGGTGCGGTACTCCTGGAGGTACTCGTCGACCCGGTCGGCGGTCCACAGCAGGGCCAGCTCACGCAGCGCCGTGAGGTTGCCGGGGCGGAAGTAGTTGGACAGGGCCGCGTCGACCTTGTCGGACTTGTAGATGTTGCCGTGGGCCATGCGTCGCCGCAGGGCCTGGGGCGACATGTCGACCAGTTCTATCTGGTCCGCCCGCCGCACGACCTCGTCGGGGACGGTCTCCTTCTGCCGTACGCCGGTGATCGACTCGACGACGTCGCCCAGCGATTCGAGGTGCTGGATGTTGACGGTCGAGATGACGTCGATACCAGCGGCGAGCAGCTCCTCGATGTCCTGCCAGCGCTTGGAGTTGCGCGAGCCGGGCACGTTGGTGTGCGGCAGTTCGTCGACGAGCGCGACGGCGGGCTTCCTCGCCAGGACGGCGTCGACGTCCATCTCGGTGAAGGTGGTGTCGCGGTAGGCGATCGTGCGGCGCGGGATCTGTTCGAGTCCGTGCAGCATCACCTCCGTACGCGGCCGGTCGTGGTGCTCGACGAAGGCGACGACGCAGTCCGTGCCGCGTTCGACCCGCCGGTGCCCCTCGGAGAGCATCGAGTACGTCTTGCCGACGCCCGGTGCCGCGCCGAGGTAGATACGGAGCTTTCCGCGTCCCATGGTGGTGTGATGCCGTTTCTTCGATGGAGGACGGACCGGGTCACGCCTCGAAGCGGTAGCCCATGCCTGGCTCGGTGATCAGATAGCGGGGGTGGGAGGGGTCTCGTTCCAGTTTGCGTCGCAACTGGGCCATGTAGACCCGGAGGTAGTTGGTCTTTCCCCCGTAACTGGGTCCCCAGACCTCCTGGAGCAGCCGGCGCTGGCTGACGAGGACCCCGGGGTTGCAGATCAGTATCTCCAGCAGGTGCCATTCGGTCGGGGTGAGCCGTACGTCACGGTCGCCACGGCGGACCTTCTTCGCCACCAGGTCGACGGTGAACTCGTCGGTGGCGACCAGGTGCGTGGTGTTCGGCTGGGCCGGGGCCTCCTCCGTACGGCGGGTGGCCGCCCGCAGCCGGGCGAGCAGCTCGTCCATGCTGAAGGGTTTGGTCATGTAGTCGTCCGCGCCCGCGTCGAGCGCGCGGATCTTGTCCTCGGAGCCGCTGCGGGCGGAGAGGACCAGGACCGGTGCCCGGCTCCAGCCGCGGAGGGCTCTGATGACGTCGACGCCGTCCATGTCGGGCAGTCCGAGGTCCAGCAGGATCATGTCCGGCTGTCCCGAGGCCACCAGCCGGAGGGCGGTGGCACCGTCGGGTGCCGCGTCCACCAGGTACTGACGGGCCTGGAGATTGATCACCAAGGCTCGTGCGAGCTGCGCGTCGTCCTCCACGACAAGCACCCGGGTCATCGGCGTGCTGCCTTCCTCTTGTCGTCCACGTGCGACGGGAGCCGGCGGGTCCGGGATCGTCCCGGGGACCCGCCGACTCCCACTCTGTTGCGATAAGGCCATCAGCCCTTGGTCAGTTCCTTGAGCGCGATGTTGAGCTTCAGGACGTTGACGCGGGGCTCACCCATGAAGCCGAGGATCCGGCCGTCGGTGTTGTCCGCGACGAGCTTCTCGACCTGCTTGACGTCCAGGCCGTTCTTCTCGGCGACCCGGTGGACCTGCAGCTCCGCGTACTCCGGGGAGATGTGCGGGTCCAGGCCGGAGCCGGAGGAGGTGACGGCGTCCGCGGGGATGTCCGTGGGCGTGAAGCCGGCGGCCGTGTTGTCCTTGACGACGGCTTCCTTGGCGGAGAGCACCTGGTAGCACAGCGACGACTGCTCGTCCTCGGTGTACTGGTCGATCGGCTTGCAGGACGCCTTGCCGGTCTTCTTGTCGTGCTCGGCGCCGTCCTCACCGGAACGGTTGGTCGCGCCCGACAGGATCAGCGAGTACTGGGTGTTGACGCTGTTGGAGCCCAGGCCGTTGGACGGACGCGGCTGGAACCACTTGAGGTCCGCGACCGGGGCCTCCTCGGCGTCGTCCGGGTTCTTCTTCGGCAGGTAGTAGCTCTGACCGATGAGTTCCGAACCGACGACCTTGCCGTCGCTCTTGATCTCGGAGCCGTTGGCCTTGTTGTTGAACGCCACCTGAGCCAGGCCCGTGACGACCAGCGGGTAGAGCACACCCGTCACCACGGTCAGGACGAGCAGGGCGCGGAGACCGGCCCAGAGCAGCCGCCCTGCGTTTCCTACGGAGTTGTTCATGATCAGCCGATTCCGGGGATGAGGGAGATGAGGAGGTCGATGATCTTGATGCCGATGAACGGGGCGATCAGGCCGCCGAGGCCGTAGATCCCGAGGTTCCGGCGGAGCATCTTGTCCGCGCTCGTCGGCCGGTACTGCACGCCCTTGAGGGCGAGCGGGACCAGCGCGATGATGATCAGCGCGTTGAAGATGACGGCGGAGAGGATCGCGGACTGCGGCGAGTGCAGATCCATGATGTTCAGCTTGTCGAGCGACGGGTAGGCCACGGCGAACATCGCGGGGATGATCGCGAAGTACTTGGCCACGTCGTTGGCGATCGAGAAGGTGGTGAGCGCGCCTCGGGTGATGAGGAGCTGCTTGCCGATCTCGACGATCTCGATGAGCTTCGTCGGGTTGGAGTCCAGGTCCACCATGTTCCCGGCCTCCTTGGCGGCCGAGGTACCGGTGTTCATGGCCACGCCGACATCCGCCTGAGCGAGGGCCGGAGCGTCGTTCGTACCGTCGCCGGTCATCGCCACGAGCTTGCCACCGGCCTGCTCGCGCTTGATCAGCGCCATCTTGTCCTCGGGGGTCGCCTCGGCGAGGAAGTCGTCGACTCCCGCCTCCTCGGCGATGGCCTTGGCGGTCAGCGGGTTGTCACCCGTGATCATGACCGTCTTGATGCCCATGCGGCGCAGCTCGTCGAACCGCTCCCGCATGCCCTCCTTGACGACGTCCTTGAGGTGGATGACGCCGAGGACGCGGGCGCCCTTGTCGTCCTCCACCGCGACCAGCAGCGGCGTGCCGCCGGCCTGCGAGATCGTGTCGTTGAGCTTCTGGGCGTCGTCGGAGACGCTGCCGCCCCGCTCCTTCACCCAGGCCAGGACCGAACCGGTCGCGCCCTTGCGGATCTTGCGGCCGTCGACGTCCACGCCCGACATACGGGTCTGGGCGGTGAAGGCGATCCACTCGGCGCCGTCGAGCTCGCCCTGGTGGCGCTCGCGCAGGCCGTACTTCTCCTTGGCGAGGACCACGATGGAGCGACCCTCGGGGGTCTCGTCGGCCAGCGAGGAGAGCTGCGCGGCGTCCGCGACCTCGGCCTCGGTCGTGCCCTTGACCGGGACGAACTCGGAAGCCTGGCGGTTGCCGAGCGTGATGGTGCCGGTCTTGTCCAGGAGCAGCGTGGAGACGTCACCGGCGGCCTCGACCGCGCGGCCCGACATGGCGAGGACGTTGCGCTGCACCAGGCGGTCCATACCGGCGATGCCGATGGCCGAGAGCAGTGCGCCGATCGTGGTCGGGATGAGGCAGACCAGGAGCGCGGTGAGGACGATCATCGACGTCTGGTCGTCGGCGCCCGCGTAGATCGCGAACGGCTTCAGCGTGACGACGGCGAGCAGGAAGACGATGGTGAGGGACGCCAGCAGGATGTTGAGGGCGATCTCGTTGGGGGTCTTCTGGCGCGCCGCGCCCTCGACCAGGTTGATCATCCGGTCGATGAAGGTCTCGCCCGGCTTCGTCGTGATCTTGATGACGATGCGGTCGGACAGCACCTTCGTACCGCCGGTGACGGCCGAGCGGTCGCCGCCGGACTCGCGGATGACCGGGGCCGACTCGCCGGTGATGGCGGACTCGTCGACGCTCGCGACACCTTCGACGACGTCACCGTCGCCGGGGATGATGTCGCCGGCCTCGCAGACCACCAGGTCACCGATCTTGAGCTCGGTGCCGGGGACGCGCTCCTCGTTCTTGCCGATCAGGCGGCGGGCCACCGTGTCGGTCTTCGCCTTGCGGAGCGTGTCGGCCTGCGCCTTGCCGCGGCCCTCGGCCACGGCCTCCGCCAGGTTGGCGAAGATGGTGGTCAGCCAGAGCCAGGCGGCGATCGCCCAGCCGAACCAGTCGCCCGGGTCCTTGACGGCGAGCACGGTGGTGACCACCGAGCCGACCAGGACCACGAACATCACGGGCGACTTGATCATCACGCGCGGGTCGAGCTTCTTGACCGCGTCCGGGAAGGACTTGATCAGCTGCTTGGGGTCGAACAGACCCCCGCCGACACGTCCGGCCGGCTTGTGTCCGCCGGACAGGTCGCCGTGCGGCGCCTTCGTCGGGGTTGCGGTGGACATGGCGTCCTCTTGCTTCTTCACATCGATGTTCATGCCGCGAGCCCCTCTGCGAGCGGGCCAAGGGCCAGGGCCGGGAAGTAGGTCAGACCGGTGATGATCATGATCGTGCCGACCAGAAGACCGGTGAACAGCGGCTTCTCGGTCCGCAGGGTGCCGGCCGTCGCGGGGACGGGCTTCTGCTCGGCGAGCGAGCCGGCCAGGGCCAGCACGAACACCATGGGCAGGAACCGGCCGAGCAGCATCGCGATGCCGATCGTCGAGTTGAACCACTGGGTGTCGGCGTTCAGACCCGCGAACGCGGAGCCGTTGTTGTTGGCACCCGAGGTGTACGCGTAGAGGATCTCGGAGAATCCGTGCGATCCGCTGTTGGTCATCGAGTTGGCCGGGGTGTCCAGGGCCATCGCCGCGGCGGTGAAGCAGAGCACCAGCGCCGGGGTGACGAGGATGTAGCAGGCCGCGAACTTGATCTCGCGGGTGCCGATCTTCTTGCCCAGGTACTCGGGCGTGCGACCGACCATCAGACCGGCGATGAACACCGCGATGATCGCCATGATCAGCATGCCGTAGAGGCCGGAGCCGACACCACCGGGGGCGATCTCGCCGAGCTGCATGCCCAGCATGGTGATGCCGCCGCCGAAGCCGGTGAAGGAGGAGTGGAAGGAGTTGACCGCACCCGTGGAGGTGAGGGTCGTGGCCACGGCGAAGATCGACGAGCCGCCGATGCCGAACCGGGTCTCCTTGCCCTCCATCGCGCCGCCGGCGATGTCGTACACCGGAGCGCCGTGGTGGAACTCGGTCCACATCATGAGCGCGGTGAAGCCGAGCCAGATCGTGGCCATCGTCGCCAGGATCGCGTAGCCCTGCTTGAGCGAGCCGACCATGCGGCCGAACGTGCGGGTCAGCGCGAAGGGGATGACCAGGATCAGGAAGATCTCGAAGAGGTTCGAGAGCGGGTTCGGGTTCTCGAAGGGGTGGGCCGAGTTGGCGTTGAAGTAACCGCCACCGTTGGTGCCCAGCTCCTTGATGACCTCCTGGGAGGCGACGGCGCCGCCGTTCCACTGCTGCGTGCCGCCCGTGAACTGGCCGACCTCGTGGATGCCGGAGAAGTTCTGGATGGCGCCGGTGGCGACCAGGATGAGCGCGCCCACGATGGAGATCGGGAGCAGGATGCGGATGGTGCCACGGACCAGGTCGGCCCAGAAGTTGCCGAGTTCACCGGTACGCGAGCGGGCGAAGCCGCGCACGAGGGCGACGGCGACGGCGATGCCGACCGCGGCCGAGACGAAGTTCTGCACCGCGAGGCCGCCGGTCTGGACGACGTGGCCCATGGCCTGCTCGCCGTAGTACGACTGCCAGTTGGTGTTGGCGACGAAGGACGCGGCGGTGTTGAACGCCTGGTCCGGGTCGATGGAGGCGAAGCCGAGCGAGCCGGGGAGCGAACCCTGCACCCGCTGGAGCAGGTAGAGGAAGAGGACGCTCACCGCGGAGAAGGCGAGGACACCGCGCAGGTAGGCGGGCCAGCGCATCTCCGTGTTCGGGTTGGCACCGATGCCCTTGTAGATCCACTTCTCGACCCGCAGGTGCTTGTCGGAGGAGTAGACCCGGGCCATGTAGTCACCGAGCGGCTTGTAGGCCAGGCCGAGGGCGACGATCAGCGCGAGGAGCTGGAGGACACCAGCAAGAACGGGGCTCATATCCGTACTCAGAACCTCTCCGGCTTGACGAGGGCGAGGACGAGATAGACCAGCAGGGCGACGGCCACGATCAGACCGACGATGTTCTCGGCAGTCACAGCTTTGCCACCCCCTTGGCGATGAAGGCCACCAGCGCGAAGATCGCGATCGTGGTGACGACGAAGGCCACGTCGGCCATCGTGAGCTCCTGAGTGAAGAACGGATTCTCGGACTGGATGAGCAAAGCGCTTTTCGGCCACGTCAAGGCCGCCGTTAACGCGTCCCTGACGACCGGCACCGCGCTCTTTACGCATCCTCTACGTGGCCGGGCCCTGAGCTGGGACATCACCTCCGCCCGGCGGGCCGTCGGGCCCTTGACGGGGCCCGACGGCGGCGGGGTCAGCGGAACTCGGAGAGGCGCGGTCGCAGGCCCAGAACGGTCAGCGCGGCGGCGGCGAGCAGGGCCAGGCCGGCCCAGGGCAGGGTGGTGGCGAGGGCGCCCCGGCCGTCCGAGGCGGCCTGGGCGAAGGCGGTGCGGTTGATGCCGGTGACGTCGTCGAGGGCCGCCATCCACTCGCCGAAGTGGGCGTTGGACTCCCCCGGGTCCCAGCTGATGCAGAAGGCCACCGCTTCGGCCTCGTGGCCGGCGGCGACGAGGGAGCGGATGGTGCGGTCGTCGCGCTGGTAGACGAGGTACGCGTCGACGGTCCGCTCGGCGGCGGCGCGCTCGCCGGCGAAGGTGATGTTGTCCAGCTCACGGCGGAACTCGCCGGTGAACCGTTTGTCCGCGGGGTCCTGGCCGTAAGCCTGCCAGGTCTCGGTGAGCACGGGCTCGTACCCGCCGACGGTGCTGACGCCCTCGACGCCGTAAAGGCTCTGCGACTTCGCCAGGAAGGCCGCCTCGTGGACCGCGCGGTTCTCCTTGTCCAGGAGGTAGCGGCTCTCGTCGGCGTTGGCGTCGTACGCGATGGCGCGGGCGCGCGAGAGGGCGACGACGGAGTCGAAGGCGTCCCGGCGGGCGACCCTCAGCTCCTCGGAGGTCGTGGTGAGCGCCTGGGCGCCGAGGACGAGCGCGGTCAGGACGCAGACGGTGGCGCCGACGATGCCCGGGTTGAGGACCCGGTGGAAGCGTCGGGCCAGGTACCACTGGAGCGCGACGAGTACGGTGAGCAGCGCGACGCCCACGCCCAGTAACAGCGCGGTGTCCGTCCGCAGGTCCTCGCGTTCGGCGCCGTAGGCGTCCTCGAACTGCGTGTTGTTGGCGTCGACGAGGTCGCGGGACTCGGGCAGCAGCCGCTCGGTCAGCAGGCCGTAGGCGGTGCGGTAGTCGTCGACGGCGGCCGCCTTGCCGCCGGCGCGGGTGTCGTTCTCCAGGGCGCGCCCGACAAACTCCTGGTAGCGGGCGAAGTCCTGGGTGAGCAGCTCGACGGTCCGCTGGGCCCGCTCGTCGCCTTCCGCCGCGACGGCGAGGGTGCGCAGCTCCTTGCTGACGGACTCGCGTGCCTCGTCGTAGAGCTGCAGCGCCTTGTCGTAGGACTCGGTCAGCCGGCCCTTCCCTGCGTCACCGTTGGACAGCAGGATGTTGACGGCCTGGGCGTCCATGTCGTTGAGCGCGAGGTTCAGATCGGCGGCGCTGACCGTGCGCGGGGCGTGCCGGCCGGCGACGGCGTCCCAGGTGCCGGCGGCGGAGAGGCCCGCGGCGAGGAGGATCCCGGCGCAGGCGGCCGTGAGCAGCAGGACGGCCCCGCGCAGCAGGCGCACCCGGGCGGGCAGGTTGTCGACGTAGCGGCGGCGCAGGGCGCGCAGGCGCCGCGCGACCCGGTCCGCGGCCCGGTCGAGGAGCCGGGCGGGCGGGGCGCCGGGGTCTCCGGGTACGCCGGTGGGGCCGTCCGGACCGCGGCCCCCTCGTGGCCGCGGACCTGGACGGCCCGCCGGTCGTCCGGCTGTCCCTGTCGGTGCGGTGGCGGTCCGGGCCGTCGAGTCCGGACCTTGCGTGATACCTGTCGTGGTAGCCACGCACCCTCCCACCTCACATGATCGGACAGCCGTCCGATCCCCCGTGCCGACGAGTCTGCGTCCCCTCCTGGCGCGGAATGACCTTCCTTGACGGCCTCCTGACGGTCCGTCGGCCCGCCTTGACGTGCCCTTGTCGCGGCTGCGGAGCGGCCGTCAGAGCACCGTCAATTCCGGTGCCCGAACGCGTACGCAGCGTTGCCGTGCGACTAGATTCCCGTCTCGGTCGCTCACCGACCGGGACGTCAGTGGCCTGACCGTCTCCGGCTCGCGAGGGCACGCGCCACCCGACCCCATCCGGTGGCCCGTGCCCTCACGGAGCGACCGACGCCGCACGTCCGCGGCCGTGACCATGGGAGCCGGGGTGACCCCGCGCCGCCCAGGCCGTGGGCGACGGCGCTCCCTGCCGTCTTCCCCCGGGCGTCCGCCGCGCGGGCTGCTCCGGGGCCCATCAGAAGGTCCTCCCGCGATGCATCCCGCGTCCCCGCACGCGCCTTCGGCACCGTCCGCCCCCTCGGCCCCGCCTCGCAACCCGGTCCCTCGGCCGGGGCGGCGGCGCTCGGCGGGGAGCGGGCTGCTCGACCCCGTCATGCTGATCAAGTGCTTCCCCGAGGCGGTGCGCAAGCTGCACCCCCGGGCCCTGGTGCGCAACCCGGTGCTCTTCGTGGTCGGCGCCGGATCGGTCCTGACCACCCTCTCCGCGCTCTTCGACCCCTCGGTCTTCACCTGGGTCATCAGCGTCTGGCTCTGGCTGACGGTGATCTTCGCGAACCTCGCCGAGGCGGTGGCGGAGGGACGGGGGAAGGCGCAGGCCGAGTCGCTCCGCAAGGCGCGCACGGACACCGTGGCGCTGCGGCTGCGGCACTGGCGGTACGGGGAGGACCTCGACCGGACCGAGACGGAGGCCGTCGCCGCGAGCGACCTGAAGCTCTTCGACTTCGTCCTCGTCGAGGCCGGCGAGATGATCCCGGCCGACGGCGAGGTGGTCGACGGGGTCGCCGCCGTCGACGAGTCGGCCGTCACCGGTGAGTCCGCCCCGGTGATCCGGGAGTCCGGCGGCGACCGGTCCGGCGTGACCGGCGGCACCACGGTGCTCTCGGACCGGATCCTGGTCCGGGTCACCTCCCGCCCCGGCCACTCCTTCATGGACCGGATGATCGCCCTGGTCGAAGGTGCCTCGCGGCAGAAGACCCCGAACGAGATCGCGCTCAACATCCTGCTCGCCGCGCTGACCATGGTCTTCATCCTGGTCGTCGTGGCCCTGCGGCCGATGGCCGCGTACGCCGAGGCCGCCCCGTCCACGACCGTCCTCGTGGCGCTGCTCGTGACGCTGATCCCGACGACGATCGGGGCGCTGCTCTCCGCGATCGGCATCGCCGGCATGGACCGGCTCGTGCAGCGCAACGTCATCGCCATGTCCGGCCGCGCGGTCGAGGCGGCCGGTGACGTCAACACGCTGCTCCTCGACAAGACGGGGACGATCACGCTCGGGAACCGGGAGGCCGCCGCCTTCGTACCGCTGCCCGGGGTCGAGGAGGCGAAGCTCGCGGACGCCGCCCAGCTGTCGTCGCTCGCCGACGAGACGCCCGAGGGGCGGTCGGTGGTGATCCTCGCCAAGGAGCGGTACGGGCTGCGGGCGCCGGCCGAGGGCGAGCTCGCGAACGCCCGCTTCGTGGACTTCAGCGCGCAGACCCGGATGAGCGGCATCGACCTGCGCTGGGACAACGGCGCCGCGTGCCACATCCGCAAGGGCGCGGCCGCGCAGGTGATCGCCTGGGTGGAGATGTACGGCGGCAGGGTGCCGGACGAGGCGCGCACCTGGAGCGACGCGATCGCGGACGCGGGCGGCACGCCCCTGCTGGTGGCCGTGCACGACTGGGACGGGCCGCGGGTCCTGGGGATCGTCCACCTCAAGGACGTCGTCAAGGACGGGATCAGGGAGCGGTTCGCCGAGCTGCGGCGCATGGGCATCCGTACGGTCATGATCACCGGCGACAATCCGCTGACCGCGCGCGCCATCGCGCAGGAGGCCGGCGTCGACGACTATCTCGCGGAGGCCACCCCCGAGGACAAGCTCGCCCTCATCAAGAAGGAGCAGGAGGGCGGCAAGCTCGTGGCGATGACCGGCGACGGTACGAACGACGCTCCGGCCCTCGCGCAGGCGGATGTCGGCGTGGCCATGAACACCGGTACCTCGGCCGCCAAGGAGGCCGGGAACATGGTGGACCTGGACTCCAACCCGACGAAGCTCATCGAGATCGTCGAGATCGGCAAGCAGCTCCTCATCACCCGAGGCGCGTTGACGACCTTCTCCATCACCAACGACGTGGCCAAGTACTTCGCGATCATTCCCGCGATGTTCGCCGGCGCGTACCCGGGCCTGGAGGCGCTGAACATCATGGGGCTGCACAGCCCCACCTCGGCGATCACCTCGGCCATCATCTTCAACGCCCTCATCATCGTGGCGCTGATCCCGCTCGCCCTGCGGGGCGTCCGTTACCGCCCCTCCTCCGCCCACGACCTGCTGAAGCGCAACCTCACCGTGTACGGCCTCGGCGGCCTCGTCCTGCCCTTCCTGGGCATCAAGGTCATCGATCTCCTGGTCTCCACCATCCCCGGCCTGGGGTGAACTTCCGTCAGGAGGGCGTCAGGGAAACGGGGTCGTGCTTGCCCCCGGACTCCGGCGCGGGTTCGATGGACACCATGAACAGCGCATGGCTCCTGCTCGACCGGCCGCCTCATCAGGCGCCCCGTCGTGAGCCCCGCTGTCCGCAGACCGCAGCCTTCGGCTGTCCGGAGACCGCAGCCTTCCGCTGACCGTCTCCACATCTGCCTCGGGGCGTCGTGACTTCACAGTCCGGCGCCCCTTCTTCGTACCCGAACACTCTTCACCCTTGAGGGACTGAGACCAGTCATGTCCGTTTCCGACCTTTCCTCCCGCACCGTTCTGGTGACCGGTGCCACTTCCGGCATCGGTTACCAGACCGCGCGGCTGCTCGCCGAGCGCGGTGCGACCGTGCTCGTCCACGGCCGCACGGCCGAGGAGGCCCACGCCGCCACCGACCGGCTCGTCACGCTGGCCAACGTCGACGGGTCCCGACTGTGCGCGTTCTCCGCGGACTTCACGCGGCTGGAGGAGGTGGAACAGCTCGCCGCCCGCGTGCTGGCCGAGCACCCGCACCTCGACGTCCTGGTCAACAACGCCGGCATGGCGGCCCCCGAGCGGCACACCGTGACCCCCGACGGCAACGAGATCGCGTTCCAGGTCAACTTCCTGGCGCACTACCTGCTCACGCACCTGCTCGAGCCGGCCCTGACGACCGACCCGGGCGGCCGGGTCGTGAACGTCTCCTCCTCGCTGCACCGCACGGGCTCCATCCAGTGGAACGACCCCAACCGCACCCGTCGTTACTCCCGCCTGGCCGCGTACGCGCAGTCCCAGCTGGCGCTGACGGTCTTCGCGGCCGACGCGCGCGTCACCGCCGTCTCCGTCCACCCGGGCATCTGCACCACCAGCCTGCTGCCGCTCTACGCCCACGAAGGCGTGTCCCCGGCCGAGGGCGCCGCGCACGTCGTGCGGCTCTGCGACCCGGCCGTCGAAATCGTCAACGGCGCCTACTACGACCGCGAGCACCGCGTCGAGCCCGCTGCGGGCGCGTCCGAGGAGCGCACGGTCAAGCGCCTCAACAAGCTCGCCGACCTGCTCGTCGGCCAGCCCGCCTGACGACTCCAGGACCAGCTTCACCCCCCGTACCACCGAAAGGAACACCCTCCATGTCCAAGCGCGCCCGCAAGAAGAAGGCACGCCGCAAGAAGAAGGCGAACCACGGCTCCAGGGCCGGTCAGCGCTGAAGTGCCAGGGGGCGGCCCGTCCATTACACGGGCCGCCCCCGTCCCGTCCCCAGGTCCCGTTCCCGAAGGAGGTCTCCGTGTTCCCGCACCCGTCCCACCAGCCCCCCGCCCCCGCCCGGGCGTTCCCCACCGGTGCCCCCGGGACGGCCGCGCTCGCGGAGCACGTCCTCGCCACCGGCCACGGCCGCTGGTGGACCGACCGCGCCGAGCGACCGCGCGCGGTCGCCGTCTCCTGCGGGGACCACGCCCTCCTGGCGGGCGACCCGACGGCCCTGACACCGGCCGACCTCGCTCCGCTCGCCGACCACTACGTCGAGGCCGCGGACCGCTTCCTGCCGCTGCTCGGCGGCGCGTTCGACCGCGTCACGCCCTGGGAGCGGATGCTCTACATCCACCGCGTGCCCGTCGCCGCCTCCCCGGTGCCGCGCGGGGTGCGGGTGCGCCGGCTCTCCGCCGACGACGCCCCGGCCCTCGCCGCGCTCGACACCTCCATGGCCTGGATCCACGACACCTGGGACGGCCCTGCCGGGCTCGCCTCCTCCGGTCTTGCCTGGGCCGCGTTCCACAAGGGCCGTATCGTCACCGTGGCGTGCACGCGCTTCCTGGGCAGCCGCTACGAGGACCTGGCCTGCGCGACCGCGCCAGACGCGCGCCGCGAGGGGCTGGCCCTCGCGTGCGTCACCCGGCTCGTCGCCGATGTGGCGGAGCGCGGCCGCACCGCGAGCTGGTGCTGCTCCCGCGACAACCGCCCGAGCCGGCTGCTGGCCTGGACGGCCGGATTCCGGCTCGACCACGAGTACGTCCACCATGTCGCGGGCTCCGCGGGGCGCGTGCCGCAGATCGCCGCGGCGGCCTGACGCACGCGCCGGCGGTCACACCGGTGTCGCGGTCCTGCCGTCCTCGGCGAGGGCCGCGGCCGCCTGGGCCGCGAGGTCGAGGGCGACCAGACGGGACTCCAGCGACGGCGGTACGGAGCCGGGTGCGGGCCTCATCATGAAGCGACCCTGGTAGCGGCCGTGGGCGACGGCGCGCAGTTCGATCTCGCCCTCCGGCCAGCCCTGCCGGTCCAGGTCCCAGATCCAGCCCTGCACCTTCACCGATCCGTCCGGGTCGAGCCGCGGCGGGCGTCCGATCAGTGAGCCCTGCTCGAAGCGGCAGGCGCCCAGGTCCAGTACGTCGGTCAGTTCGGCGCGCACCCGGCGGACGATGTCGTCGGAGGAGGTGCTGAAGCGGGCGAGCCGTGTCGTGCCGTGCAGCCGCTCCAGGTGGGTGGCGTCGGTGACGGCGATCCGCTTCAGGGTCCTGGCGCGCGCCGCGAGTTGCGAGACGACGAGGCCGACGACCAGGAGCAGGACCGAGGTCTCGATGTCGGACCGGTCCTCGATGTGGAAGCTCTGGTAGGGCGCGGTGAGGAAGAAGTCGAACCAGGCGGCGGCCGACAGGGCCCCGATCGCACCGGCGATCCGGTTGCCGAGGGCCGCCACGGCGACGACCACGACGACGAGCAGCAGCGCCAGGTTGGTGTGCGTGACGCTGTCGCGCAGCGGCACCAGGACGAGCGCCGCGGCGAAGGGAGCGAGGACTCCGGCGGCCACGGCCGCGGTGTCCCGGAGCGGAACGGCCATCGTGCACCTCCGTACGCGCGGCTCCGTACACGTCAAGCCTCCGCCCGGTGCCGCGTACGCGGCACCGGGCGGAGGGGTCCTTGACGGATTTCTTACGGCGGACCTGGGCGGGCCCGCCGGGTCAGCAGCGGAACCGGAGCCGGCAGATCACCGCGTCGGTGTCGCGCCGGACGGCGTGGGCGACGACCGCGCCCCGCTGGTTCTGCAGGAGCCGCTGCCACAGGTGCGCGGGCTCGGCCTCCGGGATGAGGACCGTGACGCGGGTGTCCGGTTCGGCCTTCGCGAGCTCGCGGACGTACGCGGTGATGGGGCGGCCCAGCGAGCGGCGCTCGGAGGGCAGGCGGACGAGGTCGACGCCCGGGTTCCACAGCGCCCAGTCGCGCTCCAGGGCCTCGGTCGCGGCGCGGTCCTCCGGCTCCGGGTGGCAGACGGTCACGGCACGGACCTCGTCGCCGAGGGAGACGGCGGCGGTGAGGGCCTCGCTGGTGAGCCGGGTCAGGGAGGAGACCGGGACGAGGACCAGCGAACGCTCGCGGTGCGGGGGCTCGGGGATCCGGCCGACGCCGAGGCGCTCACCGATCTTGCCGTAGGCGCGGTGCACGGTCTCGAAGAGGACGACGAGCAGCGGCAGCGCGATCACGATCAGCCAGGCGCCGTCGTGGAACTTGGTCGCCGTGACGACGACGGCGGAGACACCGGTCAGCAGGGCGCCGAGGCCGTTCAGGAAGGCCTTGCCCGCCCAGCCGGCACCGCGTTCGCGGCTCCAGTGCAGCACCATGCCGGTCTGGGCGATCGTGAAGCCGACGAAGACGCCGATCGCGAAGAGCGGGACGAGGGTGTTGGTGTCGCCGCCGGAGAAGACGAGCAGGGCGGCGGAGACGACCGAGAGCCAGACGACACCGTGGCGGTGGACCTGGCGGTCCGCCTTCAGGCCGAAGACGTGCGGCAGGTAGTTGTCGCGGGCGAGCAGCTTCAGCAGGACGGGCAGGCCGCCGAAGGAGGTGTTCGCGGAGAGCGCGAGCAGGATCATGGTGGCGAACTGGACGACGTAGAAGGCCCAGTTGTGGCCGAGGGACGCGTCGGCGAGCTGCGCGAGGACGGTGACGCCCTCGACCGGCTGGAGACCGAAGCGGGAGATCAGCACCGAGAGGCCGATCAGCATGACGCCGAGGAGGACACCGAGGGCGACCTCCGCGCGCATCGCCCGCTTGGCGGCGGGGGCGCGGAAGGACGGTACGGCGTTGGCGATCGCCTCGACACCGGTGAGCGCGGAGCAACCGGAGGCGAAGGCCTTCAGGAGCAGCAGCGCGCCGACGGTGGTGGCGTTGTCGGCGAGGACGGAGGCGTGGCCCGCGGAGGCGGCCGTGGAGACGGGCGCGTCACGGAAGAGGCCGACGACGATCAGGACGAGGATCGCGCCGATGAAGACGGCGGTCGGCGCGATGAAGGCGCGGGCCGAGTCGACGATTCCGCGCAGGTTGACCGCGGTGATCAGGACGAGGACGACCAGGCAGATCCACAGCCGGTCGCCGTAGAGCTCGGGGAAGGCCGAGGTCAGGGCCGCGACACCGGCGGTGACCGCGACGGCGACGTTGAGGACGTAGTCCAGGACGAGCGAGCCGGCGGCGACGAGGCTGGTGCGCCGGCCGAGGTGGGTCTTGGCCACCGCGTAGGAGCCGCCGCCGTCCGGGAAGGCCCGGATGACCTGTCGGTAGGAGGCGACGAGCACGGCCAGCAGGCCCGCGATGGCGAGCGTGACCGGGAGGGTGAAGCCGAGGCCGTGGGCGCCGGCCGCCGCGAGGACGAGGACGATCGCCTCGGGTCCGTAGGCCACCGATGCCATCGCGTCGAGCGAGAGCGCGGCGAGTCCGGTGACGGCGGTCAGCCGGTGGCGGGCGCCGGTATCGGGGGGTTCCTCGGCGCTGGGGGCGGCACCGGGCTCGGTGGTCAGGACGGCCATCTTGCTCTTCCCTTTCGTGGCAGGTCCGCTCAGGTTCGGCCCCCGGGCGGGCGCGTTCAGGCCACCCTTGCGCCCTCTTGACGCACTCCTGGCCGGTCCGTACGCGTTCTTGACGACGCCGGTCGTCAACGCGCCGTCAGCGCGCTGTCAGCGGCGCCGGACATCGTGGGGCGGGTCCGTCGGGAACGCCGGGGAGCGGAAGGAAGGGGATGGACGATGTCGTACGCCGTCCGGGCGGAGGGCCTGGTCAGGAGGTACGGAGACACGGTCGCGCTGGACGGGTTCGACCTTGCGGTGCGGCCCGGCGAGGTGGTGGCGTTGCTCGGCCCGCAGGGAGCGGGCAGGACCACGGCCCTGCGCGTCCTGGCCGCCCTCGACCGGCCGGACGCGGGCCGCGCGACCGTCTGCGGCCACGACGTCGTACGGGAGGGGGCGCGGGTCCGCGAACTGATCTGGGGCATGGAGTGGCCGGCGGGCGGTCGGGAGGCCGGCCACCTGCTCGGAAGCCCCCGGGTCCTGCTCCTGGACGAGCCGGACGCCGGGCTGCTGTGGAACGTCGTCCGGCATCGGGCGGCGGAGGGGACCGCCGTCCTGTTCACGACCCGGCACCCGGCCGAGGCGGACGGGCTCGCCGACCGGGTTGCCGTCCTGGACGGCGGCCGGGTCGTCGCGGAAGGGCCCCCGGAGGAGCTCAAGCGGAGGCTCGGCGAACCGTCGCTGCGGGTGCGCCCGAGCCTGGCCGGGGACGGGGACGCGGTGCGGCGGATCCTGACCGAGCTGACCGGCACCGTCCCGTCGCACGACCGGCACACCGGCCTCTTCTCCGCACCGGCCGCCGATCCGATGCTCCTGTCCGCCCTCGTACGCCGTCTGGAGCGCGCGGGCATCGGCACCGAGGAGGTGGGCCTTCGCCGGCCGGACCTGGAGGAGGTCGTGACCGCTCTGACGGCCGGGACAGGCCCCGTCAGGCCCCGGTACCCGGCGGTGCCGCGCACTCGGTGAGCAGGGCCAGTGCCTCCTGGCGGGGCATGGTGACGCCGCGCTGGAACGCCTCGCGGTAGGCGTTCTCGCCGAGTTGGGCCGTCAGGCGTTCGGCCAGGGCCCGCATCTGCGGGTCGCCGTGGTCGAACGCGCCGCGGACGACACGGGACATCCCCTGGCCCACCGCCGCGCCGACCGGGTCCCCCTCCAGGGCGAGCAGCAGGGCGCGCTGTTCCACCACCCAGGTGAGGCCGTTGCTGTCGCCCCGGGCGACATAGCCGCGCACGGCGCGGGGCAGCAGGGCGCGCGCCTCCTCGGCCGCACCTCGCACGATCAGGTTGGCCATCCTGCCGGCGGCGATGATGTCCCGGCTCGTCTCCTCGGGGTACGGGAGCCGGTGCACGAGACCCTCCAGCTGGTCCAGGGCCGCCTCGGCGTGGTCCAGGTCGCCGGCCACCCGATGTGCGTTACCGAGCGCGATCAGGAGGCCTGCCTCCGCACGCCGGTGACCTCGCTCCCTGGCCTGGCGCCGGGCCGAGTGGATGTCGCGCAGGGCTCCTTCGTGGTCCCCCGAGCGTGAACGCTCCAGGGAGAGACGGTACTTGCTCCACATGAGGTGCTCCTCCGTTCCCAGTTCGGAGCTGATCGCCACGGCCCGTTCGAAGGCGGCGATCGCAGGACCGAACTCGGCCTTCAGCGAGTGGTCCCGGCCGAGCGGGAGCAGGCACATCACCAGGCCCCAACGGTCGCCCACCTCCTCGAAGCCTCGGAGCGCCTCGCCGCGTGCGTGGGCTCCCGAGTCGAGGTCGCCCTGCTCGGTGAGGACGAAGTCGTGGGCCCAGTGGGCGCTGGCCCGCACCCAGGGGTCCGGCGACTTCAGGGACTGCCGCAGCCCCCGTTCCCGCTCGCTGTCGCCGGCCAGTTGCGACATCCGCAGCAGCGGCAGCGCCGGGTGGAAGCCGAGCACCTCGGCGCGGTCGACGTCGGTCTTCTCCAGGAAGGGGTCGTCGGCGTCCGGAGGGCCGGCCGCGCTCCGGACGAGCCCGAAGGCCGTCCGCGTCTCCTCGGGGAGCGCGTCGCCGAGGTTCAGGACCTCCCCGAGGAAGGTCTCGAACTGGGTGGTCATGCCCCTGATCCCCCAGTACCAGAACAGCGCCCTGACGAAGCGGGCGGCGCGGGCCGCGTCCCGGGTGTCGAGGACCGCGCGGAGCGCGGCGACCATGTTGTCGTGCTCAGCGTCGAAGCCGGCGATCGCGCGGAGCTGTTCGCGGGTACGGAGGAGGGGTTCGAGCTCCTCGGCCAGGGCCAGGAAGTGGTCGGCGAACGGCAGGCCGACGTCGTCCCCGTCCGCGACGAGCCGGTCGGCGGCGAAGGCCCGTACGGTCTCCAGCATCCGGTACCGGGGCTCGTCCTCGCCCGAGCAGGTCACCAGGGACTTCTCGACCAGGGTGTCGAGGACGTACGCCACGTCCTCGGCGGGCAGGGTCTCGTCGGCGCAGACCCCCTCAAGGGCGGCGACCGTGGCACCGCCCGGGAAGACCGACAGCCGCCGGGCCAGGGTCCGTTCGGGCTCGTCGAGGAGGTCCCAGCTCCATTCGACCAGGGCGAGGAGCGTGCGCTGCCGGGGCAGCGCGGTGCGGCTGCCCGAGGTGAGGAGGCGGAAGCGGTCGTCGAGGCGGCGCGCGATCCGGTCCACGTTCATGGAGCGCAGTTTGGCGGCGGCCAGTTCGAGGGCGAGCGGCATCCCGTCGAGGCGGCGGCAGATCTCCACCACGGGGCCCACGGTGGTGGCGTCGAGGACGAAGTCGGGGCGGACGCCGACGGCCCGGTCCACGAAGAGCCGGACGGCGGTCGCGTCGGCGGACTCGGTGAGCTCGTCGGCGGTCGCGGGGAGGTCGAGCGGGCCGAGCGGGCAGAGCACCTCGCCGGTGATGGCGAGGGCCTCGCGGCTGGTGGCGAGGATCCTCAACCTCGGGAGCCGGTCGAGGAGTTCCTCGGCCAGTTCGGCGGCGGCCTCGACGACGTGCTCGCAGTTGTCCAGGACAAGGACGGCCTCGCCGCCCTCGAAGAGTTCGGCGAGGCGGTCGACGGGGGTGAGGCGCGCGCCCTGCCCACTGTCGTAGACGCGGCCGTCCTTGGAGCTGAGCGCGCCGAGGACCGCGTCGGCCAGCTGGTCCCCGGGGCCGATGCTCGCCAGCGGCGCGAACCAGACCCGGCCGCGGTCGTGGGCCCGGTGCCGGGCCGCGGCCTCCAGGGAGAGCCGGGTCTTCCCCGCTCCACCGAAGCCGACGACGGTGACGAGCCGGGACGAGTCCAGCAGACCGGCGACCCGATCCAGTTCCCCCTCACGACCGACGAAGCTCGTCAGCCGGGCCGGGAGGCGGCTCGCCACCGACTCCGCACGGGTGGGGGTCGTCAACTCGCCCCGGAGGAGGGCGAGATGGATCTCCTGGAGCTCGGGCGACGGGTCGACGCCCAGTTCGTCGGCGAGGCGACCGCGTATCTGCTCGTACACCGCGAGCGCGTCGGACTGGCGCCCGGCGGCGGAGAGCGCCTTCATCCGCAGCCCGGCGACACGTTCACTCAACGGGCGTTCCATGCCCGCCGTTTCGAGGTCGGCGAGGACCTCGGCGTACCGGCCGAGGCGGAGTTCGGCATCGAAGCGGTCCTCGGCGGCGGTGGCGCGCAGGTCGTCGAGGCGGGTGGCGGCGGCGCGGGCGAAGGGGGCGTCCAGGACGTCCGCGAGCGCGGGGCCCCGCCACAGCCCGAGGGCCGTACCGAGCAGCGACGCGGCCTCGTCCACGTGCCCGGCCGCCAGTTCGCGCCTGCCGCGCGCGGCCAGCTCCTCGAAGCGGTGGGCGTCCACGTCCTCGTCCCGTACCGACAGGCGGTAGCCGCCGGCCACGGACTCCAGGGTGGCCGCGCCCCGCAGGGCCTTGCGGAGCCGGGAGACCAGGGCCTGGAGGGCGTTCTGCGCCTCGGCCGGGGAGTCGGCCCCCCACAGGCCGTCGACGAGTGCGTCGACGGAGACGGGCCTGCCGCCCTCCAGCGCGAGCCGGGCCAGCAGCATGCGCAGCCGTACGCCCCCGATGTCGACGGCCGGACCGTCCTCGACCGAACCGTCGTCGGCCGTGGCCCCGACCGGCCCGAGCAGCGCGATTCTCACGACGGCAACCTCCCCCATGGTGCGGCGAATCGCGCCATCCTATCGATTCGATCACCCGTGCTCTCGTAGGAGACCTCGCACGACGTACGGTGTGGGCGGGGGAGTTGGCGGCGCGCGCGACGAAAGAGGGAGCGAGGGAACGATGGTTCCGGGAACGGTGCAGCAGCTGACCATTCTGCTGATCCTGGTGCTGCCCGGAGTCTTCTACCAGGCCGTAAGGGAACATCTGCGCGGCGCGGTCGCGGCGGAGCAGGAACCGCAGAACCGGATCGTGCGCGCCATCGCGGCGGGCGCGCTGCTCGACGCCGTGTACGCGGTGGCCGCCGGGCCCTGGCTGGTGCGACTGCTCGGCGGGCAGGGCGAGGGGCCGGTCGCCGGGGTGCTCGCGCACCCCAGGGAGGCGGGGAGCGCGGCCCTCCTCCTCGTGGTCCTGGTGCCCGCGGGGATCGCCTGGGCGGAGGCCGCCCTGGACCGCAGGCGCAGGCGGGCCCGGTACGAGCCGACGCCGACGGCCTGGGACGCGCTCTTCCGTGACCGGGGTTCGTGCTTCGTCCGGGCCCGGCTCAAGAACGGCCTGTGGGTGGGTGGTTGGCTGGGGTCGAGGTCGGCGGTCTCGGCCTATCCGCAGCCGGGCGACCTCTATCTGCAGGCCCAGTACCGGATGGGTCCCGACGGCCGGTTCCTCGGGAAGGTTCCGGACACCGGCGGGGTGTACCTGCGCGCCGCCGACATCGACGTACTGGAAGTGCTGCAGCGGCCGACGGCGCCGGCCGTCCCCATGGCCCGGGCGCACGCGGAGGAAGGATCCGGTCATGACACAGCATCACAGGGCCAGTGAGGACGAGGAGTTGGAGGAGCTGCTCACGGAGTTCTCCGGGCGCAGAACCTACCGGCCGTCCGACGACGCGGCGGAGCCGGACGACGTCCCCCAGGCACCGTCCGGTACGGCGATGGGCGAGGACGCGCCGTCCGACTGAACACGTCGCGGAGGACGAGCCCCGCCCCGTCACGGACCGGTGTGGATGTGCGCGGCCCACAGGTGCGGGGCGCCCGCGAGACGGCGGCGCAGCTCCCTGACCGGGCGGTGCAGGGCCGTCGCCGGATCGATCGGGCGGCCCCGCGCGAGGTCGTCCACGAGGCTCGCGTACAACTCCTCCGTCAGCCGGGTCGCCACCTTGTCGGCGACGGGCCACAGCGTGCCGATCACATGCGGGTACCCGGCCAGTTGGAACGACGAGGCCAGGTGGACCGACTCGTCGGGGAGGGTGAATCCGCCCTGGGAGGTCGAGCAGGCCGACAATACGGCGAGGACGGCCTCGCGGGGGCGCTGTTCGGCGGCGTCGCGGACCGTGAGCCGCCCGTCGTGGAGGATCAGCCCGCTCTCCGACGGCGTGTTCGGGTCGCTCACGCCGTGGCAGCTGAAGTGGACCCACGGGTGGGCCGGCAGGGCGTCGCGGACGGCCGCCACGGTGGCGGCCCCGCCCGCGAGTTCGCGGTGCGCGGGGAAGAGCCTCCGGAGCAGTTCCGCCTCCTGGGCGACGCCGGGCAGCGACGGGGCGCCGGGGGTGTCGGCGAGGCTGACGATCAGCGGGGCGGGGAGGGTCGTGGCGGCGCCGACGGGGGCGTTCCGGGCGCGGACCAGGGCGCGCAGGGTCGGGGTGTACGAGGAGACGACCCGGTCGAGGACGGTCTCGCCCGGCCCCGGGTCGGGGCGGCCCGCGGCGTGCAGCGGCAGGAGCGCCAGCCAGCCCGTGGGGCACCACCAGAGCCGGGTCGACGGTCCGTCCTCGCGCGGGGCGGCGAGCGGGCCGAGGCGGTCGAGGCGGTCGAGGACCGGTTCGGCTACGGCGGTCCAGAGCCACTCCAGGGTGTCGGACAGGGTCCGCATCGCGGCGACGGCCCGCCGGGCCCCCTGGTCTCCGTACGCCCGGTCGACGGCCTCGACGAATTCGGTGGCCCGGTTGAGGGACTCCTCGTGGTCGAGGGCGGGCAACGGGACGACCTGGATGCCCTCGGCGGTGACGAGGAGCGCGGCAGAGCCGTGCCGGCTGACGTTGACGACCACGACCGGTCCGCCGGAGGCCGCGCCGAGCAGATCCGCCGCCGTCGGCGCGGCCAGGAAGTCCTCCAGACCGGGCAGTCGGCGGATCCGGTCGAGGAGTTCGTCCCAGGTCCGGGCCAGGGCGTGCCGTGTCTCGGCGAGGAGTCCGGCCTCGTGCCCGGAGTACGAGGGGCCGTACGACGGGTCGTCGGGTGCGCCTGCATGCCGGGGAGCGGCGGGAATCGTCCTGAGGCCGCCGTTCGGATCGGCGCTCAGCGCGTCGCGGACGCGCTCGAACTCGGCGGCCAGGGCAGGGTCCGCCGCACGCAGCCGGGAGAGGTCGCCGCGGGTCTCCACGCCCTGGGCGAGCAGGATGCCGCGCCCCTCTTCGAGGAGGGTGAGCGCGGCCGACGGGTCCCCCGCCCGGAGCGCGAACGCGGCGGCGTCGGAGGCGAGCCCCGTACCGCCGGTCAGGCGTCCCTCCTGGTCGGCGCGGGCGAGACCGCGCGGGGCGAGCTTGGACAGCAGGCCGACGGCGTACGTGTAGCCGGCGAGCGCCTCGGCGTCCTCACCCGCCGCGGCGGCCGCGTCGCCCCAGGTGCGCGCGGCCAGCAGGCGCTGGGAGACCGGGGCGACCGTGCTGTGGGCGGCCTGCCGGGCGCACCGGATCGCCTCGCCGAGATCCGCGGCCCACGCGGCACCGCGGGAGTCCGCGCCGCCGCCCGCGCCCGCGCCCCCACCCGGCCCGTCGGCGAACCGGGCACGGGCCACCTGGAGCCTGGCGAGGATCCACAGGCCTTGGGTGTGGTCGGGGTGGCCTTCGGAGAGCCGGCCGAGTCCCTCCCGTACGGCGCTCAGCCCCCGGTCGAGCAGAGGGCCCAGCGCCGGGTCGGTGGCGCCCTGGGTCATCTCCGCGGTGCCCATGAGGGTGCCGGCCAGGTTGATCAGTGCCATCGCCCGGCGCGGGTGGCGGTCGTCCAGGCCCGCGAGGGCCTCCTCCAGGACGCGCCTCGACTCCACGGCGAGGGGGCGGTCCTGCGCCTCCGGGGAGAACGCGACCCGGTGCAGCAGGATGCCGAGGTTGATGCGCGCGAGGTCCCTGCCGTGCCGCTCGCCGTGCTCCAGGGAGATCGCCTCGCGCAGCAGGTCCGCGGCCTCGTCCGCGTCGGCGCGGTCGCCCGTCTCGCTGTATCGGGTGCTCAGTGCGTGGGCGAGGTTGGAGAGCTGGACGGGGCGGTCGAAGGAGTTCGGCGCCGACTCGTCCACGGCGCGGCGCAGGACGGTCAGGCCCTCGGTGAGCCAGGTGCGGTCGCCGGTGAGGCTGGAACGCCGCACGAGGGCGATGCCGAGGTTCATGAGGACCCCCGAGCGCCCCGCGTGGGAGGCGGGGACGGCGGCGGCCGCCTCGCGCAGGACGCCGAACGCGGTGTCCATGAGGGTGTCGTCGACGGTGTCGCCGGCGAGGGCGAAGAGGGCGTTGCCGTAGTTGGTGAGGAGGACGTGACGGTCGCCGGGTTCCTGGCTGTTCTCGAGCGCGGCGCGGTAGTGGTCCAGGGCCTCCTCGCGCTGGGACGGGTCCAGGCTGCGCTGGTGGAGCTCCAGGAGGACGTTGGCGAGGTTGGACCGGGCGCGCCACACGGAGGCCGGGCGGGTGCCGGCGGTCCTCGGGGCGGGCACCCGTGACGCGGCGACGGCCTGTCGCTGCCAGTGGACGGCCTCTTCGAGGGGCCCGGCGTCGCCGGTGAAGCGGGTGAGCGAGCGCAGGGCGTTGCCGAGGCGGGTGAAGTTGTCGGCCGCGCCCGGCACGGTGGGGCCCGCGTCGCGGACGGCCTCGCGGAGCACCTCGACGGCCTCCTCGAGGAGGGTGACGTCCGAGCGGTGCTGGGCCAGGCGCTGGAGCGCGTCGCCCAGGTTGCCGAGGCGGTGCGCCCGGTAGTGGTCGCGCGGGCCGGTCGCCGCGACCGCCTCCCGATGCGACCGTATCCCTTCGGCCAGCGGCGCCTCGTCGCCGGTGAGCATGCCCAGACCCACCAGCGCGGCGCCGAGGTTGGAGCACGCCACGGCCCTGTCGTGGACCTGGCCCGGCGGTGCGACCGCCACGGCGAGGCGCAGTGTGCGCACGGCCTCGGCGTAGGCTTCGGGGCTGCCGGTCGCCTCGCCGTGCTCCAGGAGGACGCAGCCCAGATCGGACAGGTACTCGGAGCGCCGGGGATCGTCGTCGCGCATCAGGTCGAGCGCCTCGTCGATCAGGGCGAGCCCCTCACGGCGCGCCTCCTCCGCGCGCGCAGCGGCAGGATCGGCGACCGGACCCGCGGTTTCGCCGTAGACCGCGGCGCGGTTCGCCCGTCGTACGAGCAGCTGCCCGAGGGCGTTGCGGGCGGCGGCGCCGACGCCGTCGTTCCCGACCGTCAGCGCGACGCACTCCCGGTACGTGCGCTCCGCCTCCGCCGCGTGCGCCTCGGCCCGCTCGCCGACGCCGTCGTCCGACGCGTCGAGGACCCGTGCCAGTTTGAGCAGCGCCCTGGCCCGCCCGGCGTCGTGCACCGGACTCTCGGCGGCGACGCGGCGCAGCAGGGCGAGCGCTTCGGCCAGCGCCTCGGGCGCGTCCCCGACGGCGCCCGCCCGCAGCCGCAGCAGGTCGGCGAAGTCCAGGGCCCGGCCCGCGTACTTGCCGTCGTGCGGCGGGGTGCCGTCCAGCGCGCTGCGGGCGTGCCCGAGCGCGGAGTCCAGCTCTTCGAGGACGCCGGTCTCGACGTACCGGGTGCGCAGGACCTCGGACAGGACGTACTCGGCGTAGGCGTGCGCCGGGTGTCCTGGCGGGGCGGTCGCCAGGGCGTCGCGGGCCGCGCGGTGGGCGTCGTCGAGGGCGGCGGGGTTCCTGGCCGTACGGCCGTTGAGGGCGAACGCGAGGTTCGAGAGGTAGAGGGAGGCCTCGACCGGGTTGCCTGCCGAGGCGGCCGCACGCCGGATGGTGTCGATGCCGTCGTCGTAGAGCCCGGTGCGGTCCTGCGGCCCCGTGGCCCGCTCCGGGGCGAGGGAGAGCCCGATCGACGCCATGCCCAGATCGGCGAGATGGGCCGCGGGCGGCGGCTGCCCCGGGGGCTCGGCGGCGATCGACCGGCGCAGGAAGTCGACGGCATCGATGAGGAGGGCAGGCTGGTCGAGCCGCGGCGCGGCGCTGAGTAGCGCCGAGCCGAGGAGGCCGAGGTGCAGGGCGTGGTACGGATCTCCCGGCATGCTCACGTCCAGCGTCCGGCGCAGGGTCTCGACGCTCTCGCGCGTCACCTCCGGATCGGAGTGCGCCTCCGCCACATGCCTCAGGACGAGGCCCAGGTTGCCCTGCCTGCGGGCCTGTTCGGCCCGTTCCGGGGAGGGGGCGGCCACGGAGGCACGGCTCTGGTGCACGGCCTCGTCGAGGAGCTCGGGGCCGCCGCCGTCCCGGAATCCGTAGAGGAGGACCAGACCGAGGTCGGAGAGGAACGTGCCTTGTTCGGCGCTTCCCTCGGGGACGCCCGCGACGGCGTGGCGCAGCAGGGCGGCCGAGGCGGGCAGCAGGGCGGGGTTGCGGTGCCGGGTGTACAGCAGGAGGATCCCGGCGCCCACGTCGTACGCGCTCCCGGGGTCGGCGTCCGCTCCGGCGGGCTCACCCGCGAGGAGCGCGAGCAGCGGGCTCAGCAACGGCGGCACGTGCGCGGGCGAGACCCGGTGGACGTCGAGGAAGCAGAGGACGGCCGAGCCGAGGACGGCGTGGTCCGTCGCGCCGCCCGCGAGGAAGCGGCCCCATTCGTAGTAGCCGATCGCGTTGACGGCGGCCAGCAGGACGCTGCCGTCCGGCAGCAGGCCGGCGCCGCGTACCGCCTCGGCGTCCGCCGCGGCCTCCTCGGTGAGGAACCAGGCGAGCGCCTCGGGGTCCTCCTCCGCCCGCTGGATGTGGTCCAGGATGCGCCGCGCTGTCTCCTCGACGTCCATCGGCCCCGCGCCCCGCTCCCCCGTCGGCTCCACCATCGTGCCCGGCCGAGGTCAACGTAGCTCAGTGGTACGGGTGTTGACCAAGGCGCTCCGCCCGCACCGAAACCTCCCGGCCACCCGCCCCGTGAAAACCGGACGGACGCCGGGAACCGGAGGGGCGTCGCGGCCGACTACCCGGGCGGACTCCACGAGCATGGCGGGAAGGCGGGGAATGGGCGGACTTGACGTTCACATGCGGGGGGTCGCCTGCCGCCATGGCCGGGTCGACGCCGTCACGGGCGTGGACCTGGAGATCGCGGCCGGCGAGCGGGTCGCGCTGACCGGCACCAACGGGTCGGGGAAGACCACCCTGCTGCGGGCCGTCCTGGGGCTGCACCGGCCGGTGAGCGGCTCGATCCTGGTGGGCGGGCGGGGCACCGACTCCGCCGCCGAGGCGGCCTGGCGGCGCCGGGCCTGCGCCTGGATCCCGCAGAAGCCCGCCGCCGGCCGGTTCCCGCTGCTCGCGAACGAGCTCCTCGCGAGCGGCGGCGCGCCGGCGGAGGCCGCCGAGGCCGCCGCCCGGCTCGGGGTCGCACAGCTCGCGGAGCGGCCCGTGCACACGCTCTCCGGGGGGCAGTTGCAGCGCGTGTACCTCGCGCGGGCGATGGGGTGCGTGGCCGCAGGGGCACAGGTGTTGCTCGCGGACGAGCCGACCGCCGCCCTCGACTTCGAGGGCCAGGAGGAGGCGGCCGACACGCTGACGGCCCTGCCGGTCACCCTGATCGTCGTGACGCACGACCGGGCGCTCGCCGAACGGTGCGACCGGGTCCTGGAGATGGCCGCCGGACGACTGCGGGAGGTCCGGTGAACCTCGCCGCCGACCTGGGGGAACTGCTCCAACTGCTGCCGGTGCAACGGGCCGGGTTCGCGTTGCTGCTCGCGGCGGTCGGGCTGCCGGTGGTCGGGGTGGTGATCGTCGGGCTCGACATCATGCCGGTGCGCTTCGCGATGATGCACGTGGCGCTGCTCGGCATCGCCGTGGGCCTGCTGACCGGTCTCGACCCGATGGTGTGCGCGCTGGTCGCGTGCGCCCTCGCGGGCGCCGGGGTCGCGCCCCTGGCCCGTACCCCCGACGGACTGTCCGGGGCGATGGGGCTGTTGATGAGCCTGGCCATCGCCGCCGCCCTGCTCGTCCTCGCCGTGTCGGGCGTCAACGCCTCCGGGGCGTTCGCCCTGTTGTGGGGGTCGATCCTGTCCGTCGGGACGGCCGACATCGTCGTGCTGGGTCTGCTCGCGGTGCTCGTACCGGGCCTCTTCTGGTGGAAGCGGCGGGATCTGGCCCTCCTGCTGTACGACCGTGAACTCGCGCTCTGCTCCGGCGTGCCCGTGCGCGCCCTGACGCTCGTCCTGCTCGTCCTGGTCGCGGTGGCCGTCGCCGGGGCGATCAAGCTGACCGGTGCGCTGCTCGTGGACGCCCTGACCCTGCTGCCCGCGCTGGCCGCCCGACGGCTCGGCACCTCCCTGAAGTCGATCACCCTCTGGGCGATCGCCATCGGCGTCGCCGTCAACCTGACCGGCTTCCTCATCGCCCTCTGGCTGGACTGGCCCCCCGGGCCCGTCCTCGTCCTGACGGCGGGGGCCGTCGTCCTCGCCGTCCATCTCATCCCCGAACGGAGAACCCGCTCATGGCGCGCACCCGCGTCCGCATCCGCATCGCTTCCCTCCTCCCCGTCCTCGCACTGAGCGCGGCCTCCGTTCTGCTGACCGGCTGCGGCGCCGACTCGGGCCCCGAGCCCGACGCGGGCCGCGGCGAGGCGCGCCCGGGCGACGGGAAGCCGGTCGTGGTCGTGACCACGACCTGGGAGGGGGCCTTCGCCAAGGCGGCGGGCGCCGAGGACATCACGGTGATCGTGCCGCCGTCCACCCACCACGCGCCCGACTACGACCCCAAGCCCTCCGACCTCGCCGCCGTCGCCAAGGCCGACTTCGTGCTGTACGCGCCCTTCGAGCCGTACGCCGCGAAGATCAAGGAGGCTGCGGGCTCCAAGGCCGAGCTGGTCGAGGTCGGTCTCGACAACGACGCCGACAAGGTGAAGGCCGAAGTCGACCGTCTGGGCAAGCTGTTCGGCACGGAGCAGGCGGCGACGACCTGGAAGACCGGGTTCGACACCGAATACAAGAAGCTGTCCGGGGAGCTGAAGGCCGCCTGGCCGGGCGGGAAGAGCCCGAACGTCGTCGCGCAGGTCTTCACCGCCTGGTCGGCCAAGCTGGCGGGTGCCACGACGGTCGGCACGTACGGCCCCGAGGCCGTCACGCCCGCGCAGCTCGCGGACCTCTCCAAGAAGAAGCCCGCGTTGGTCCTCGACAACGCGCACATGTCGACGGGGACGGTGCTGCCCGACTCCGGCGCCACGCAGGTGAAGATCGTCAACTACCCGGGCGAGGACCTCGATCTGCTGGCCGTGTACCGGACGGCGGCGGCCGAGCTGAAGAAGGCGATGGGCGCCACGTCCTGAGCCGGACGGTCGTAGGGAAGCGGTGAGGGTGGGGGCGGTCCGGTCGGACCGCCCCCACCGTCATGTCATCCGGCTGCGCGAACGCCCCTGTCTGCGTCGATGAGTTGAGCGCGCAGGGCCGCTCGGTCGGGCTTGCCCGCCGGGGTCAGCGGGAGTTCGGCGACGGTCAGCAGACGCTCGGGGTGCTTGCGCGCTTCGAGGCCGTACGCGGCCAGGTGCGCGCCCAGCGAGTCGAGCGCCAGGGGCGGGCCGGCCGGCCCGTCGGCGCGGGGCACCACGCAGGCCGCGAGCCGCTCCCCCATCAGCTCGTCCGGCACGCCGACGCAGACGACGTCCCGGATCCCGGGGTGGGCGGCGAGGGCGCGCTCCACCTCGGCGGGGCTGATGTTGGCGCCGCCGCGGATCACGATGTCCTTGAGCCGGCCGACCACGTGGAGGATGCCGTCCGGGTCGAGGAAGCCGAGGTCGCCGGTGCGGACCCAGCCGTCGGCGGTGCGGTAGCGGGCGTCGAGTTCGGGCGCGCCGACGTAGCAGAGCGGGGTCATCGGGCCGCGCGCGACGATCTCCCCGACGCCGCCCTCGGGGAGCGGCTCGTGGGTCTCGGTGTCGGTGATCCGGATCTCGGCCACCCGGGGGTCGGGCCGGCCGGCGACGACACCGGCCGCGTCGGTGGGCGGGGTGCGGTTCTCCAGGCCGGTGTGGCAGTTGACGCCGTCCGCCGATCCGTACAGGTTGACGACCGGGCAGCCGAAGGCCGCCGCCGCGTCGGCCGCGGTCGTCTCGTCGAGCGGCGCGCCGCCCAGGACGAGGGCGGTGGGCGTGGGGAGCTCGGTGGACGCCTCTTCGGCCGTCTCCAGTCGGTCGAGCATCATGCGGATCATCGTCGGTACGCCGAGGATGTGGGTCGGCTCGTGTTCCCGGATCGCCGCGAGGGCGGCCTCGGGGGTGAACCGGTCGAGCAGCACGAGCGTGCCGCCGTGCCGGGCCAGGGTGACGGCCGTGCCGTTGGAGCCGAACGCGGAGGCGAGCGGCACGAGGAAGAGGCAGCGCGGCGGGGTGCCGTCGGGGATGAGGGAGGCGAGGAAGTTGCCGCGTCCGCCCGCGAGGGCGTTGTGCGAGTACGCGATCATCTTCGGCTCCGCCTCGGAACCGGACGAGACGAGGATGCGGGCCGCGCTGTCGGGGTCGGGGCGGGCCGCGACGAAGTCGGCCGGATCCGAGCGCAGCAACTGGGAGAAGGCCACGGCCCCTTCGGGCCCGGTCCCGGGTCCGGCGGCGACGACGTGGCGCAGGGCGGGCAGCTGGGGGGCCAGGGCCAGGAGGTCGGCGGCTGGGTGGGCGTCGCGGTGCTCGGTCGTGGCGATCACGGCGACGGCCTCGGCGCGCCGCAGCAGGGACGCGGCCTCCTGCGCGCACCGGCCGGCCGGGAACGGCAGCGCCACGGCTCCGAGTGCGGCGAGGGCCAGGTCGGCGATGACCGCGTTGCGGTTGTCGGGGAGCTGGACGCCGACCACGTCGCCCTCGCGTATGCCGAGCTCTCTGAGCCCGGTGGCCAGACATCGGACCTTGCGGTCGAGGGCGGTGTAACAGAGCTTCCCTTTGGAGTCGAGGATGGCTGTGCGGTGCAGCTCGGCGATCTGGCGGGCGCGGAAGAGGCTGTAGAGGTCGAGGTCGGGGCAGGTGCCGTCGACGGCCCAAGAGCGGCGCAGCCGCGCGGGGAGGAGGTCCCGGAGGCCGGTGCCTTTGTTGGGGATGGTCGCGCCGACAGGGGTCCGGGCGGTGGGCAGGCTGGGGGCGGTGAGGCTGTCGGCGGTCATGCGAAGCTCCAGGGGTCGGGGACTGCGGGTGCGCCGTGCGCGTCGCGGCTGATCGAGCCGGCGAAGCGCGGGTCGTGGTGCAGGTCGGAGAGATCGGTGGTGACCGCCGTCGCGGTCAGGCCGCGGGCGCTCAACTGCCGTACGGCTTCCTCGGTGGGCAGCTCGCTCAGGTCGTACGCGGCCGCCGCGCCGGCGCACGCGTCGGCGGGGGTGACCCAGCCGTCGGCCGTGGGCAGCGGGTGGCGGAAGCCGGCAGGGCGGCGCGGGTCCGCGCCTCCGGCGGCCCGCCGCAGCGCGGGGGCGATCAGCGTGTCGGCGGCGCCGAGGAGGGAGGAGTCGACCCGGACGCCGTGACCGGTGCGTTCGCGCAGCAGGAGCCCGGCGAGCACCGCCTCCGCGCCGACGAGCCCCCCGAGGACGTCGAGGAGGGTCATCAGGGAGGGCGCGGCGGTTTCGCCGTGCGGGCGGACGGCCTCGCCGACTCCCGTCCGGGCCTGGACCATGAAGTCCGTACCCATCGGGGCGTCGGTCAGCCGGTCGGCCCAGCCGCTGGTGTACGCGTGGACCAGGGCCGGGTTGACGGCGGCGAAGTCCTCGGCGTCGAGGCCGAGTTCGGCGGCCTTGCCCGGGGCCCAGTTGTGCAGGAACACATCGGCCTCCGCGGCCATCTCCCGCAGCCGCCGTCGGTCGTCGGCGGACTTGATGTCGATCTCGACGGCGCGCTTGCCCCGGTTGAGGGCGAGCCAGCGGGCCGAGACCCCCGAGCAGGCGGGCGGCATGCCGCGCAGCGGGTCACCGCCGGGCGGTTCGATCCGGACGACGTCGGCGCCCAGGAGTCCGAGGAGGTGGGCGGCGAGCGGGGCCTGGATGCGGCGGCCCGCCTCCAGGACGGTCAGGCCCGCGAGCGGGCGCTCGGGGCTGGGCACGCTCCCCGGGGGCGCGGTTGTGCCCGGTCGCAGGAGGCCGAGCGACCAGGGGGCGGCGCCGTCGTCCTCCGCCGCGCGCTCGGCCAGGGTGCGCAGGGCGCAGACCTCGGCTCCGGAGGCGCTGGCGGCCCGGCGTACGCGCTCCCAGCCGTGGGCGCGCGTGGTGGCGTGGAGCGTGGCGGGGAAGGGTGCGCAGGCGGTGGCGTAGCGGAACTGGAAGGGCTTCCAGCCCGCCCGTATCGCGTCGGCCGGGGCGTCGAGGGCCCGCCAGAAGGCCGCCCAGGCTCCCGGGTCCAGGGTCTCCAGCTCGAACAGGACGCCGTCGGCGGAGGTGAACGGTGGCCCGCCGGGCGCCAGTTCGGCGGCCTCGCCTTCGTCGGCCCCGGCGGCGGCGAGGTATTGGGAGACGGCGAGGAGCCCGGCCCGGTCCGCCGAGGTGCCGACCCGCGCGGGGCCCTTGCCGCCCCGGGCCTGGGCGAGGAGGCCGGCGAGCATGCCCTGCACGGTGAGGACGCCGGTGGCGGTGGCGGCGAAGTCGGCGGCGAGCCCGCGCGGAGCGCCGTCGCGCCGGCCGTGCACCGCCATGATCCCCGTGGCGGCCTGGACGGTGGCCTCGTCGGCGATCCCGTACGCGGCGGGCGCGCCGCTCCAGGACATGACGGCCCCGACGCCGGCGAAGCCGCCCCCGCTCAACTGGGCGCCGGCAGGAGCACGTTCGCGGCCGGGGGCGGCGAGCGTGGTCGCCGTGGCACCGAGCAGCCGCAGGTGACGGGCGACGACATCGGTGAGCTCCGGCGGCCCGACGGCGTCGAACTGGAGTGTGTCGAGCGGCCGGACCGTCTGGGTGGTGACGGATGTCGCCATGCCTCTCCTCTCCCGGCGCGGCGGTCGCGGCGCCCGGTGGGTGTTGGGTGAACGGGAACCCGAAGGGCTCCGCTCCCGACCAGTTCCACGCATGAGTCAGTCGGACAGCCGTTCCCACGGGTTCCCGGCGACCTGGACCCTGGCCCCGAAACCCGAACCGGAGGAGTGACGTGGCTGATACGGCCGTACAGGAGCGGGTGGCCGCGTTCGTACGGACGCGGGTCGTCCCGCGCGAGGGCGTGCTCGACGCCGGCGGCCCGGCGGCCTCGGCCGCTCTCCGCGAGCTGCGGGAGGAGGCGGTGGCGCAGGGGCTCTGGGCGCTGCCGCTGCCCGCCGAACTGGGCGGTGGTGGCCTTGGGTTGGCGGAATACGCGGCGTACGCCGAGGTGGAGGGGGCGAGCGACCACGGGCCCGCGGCGCTGGGGTCGGCCCCGCTGCTCGACGTACGGATGCTGGCGCGGCACGGCAGTGCGGGGGTACGGGACCGGTATCTGAAGCAGCTCGTGGCCGGGGAGGCAC
Source organism: Streptomyces sp. NPDC026092 (assembly GCF_040638605.1). NCBI lineage: Bacteria > Bacillati > Actinomycetota > Actinomycetes > Kitasatosporales > Streptomycetaceae > Streptomyces > Streptomyces sp. NPDC026092. The sequence continues at coordinate 249,607 of NZ_JBEZYN010000009.1, read as the reverse complement.
GGACCTGTTACGCCATGACGGAGCCGGACGTGCCCGGTACGGACCCGTTCCTGACCGCGACGCGCGCCGAGCGGAGGCCGGACGGGAGTTGGCGCGTCACGGGGCGGAAGTGGTTCACGTCGGGTGCGGGGGACGCCGACCTGGTGACGGTCCTGGCCCGTACGGACGGAGCGGACGGCGACCGGGAGGGTCTGTCGCTGCTCCTGGTGCCGACGGGCTCGCCCGGGTTCCGGGTCGTGCGTGAACTGCCGGTGTTCGGGGTGGGCGGTCAGTGGGAGATCGAGTTGGACGGGGTCGTGGTTCCGGGCGACCATCTCGTCGGCGGGCGGGGGCAGGGCCTGACCGTCGCCGGTGAACGGCTGTTGTGGGGGCGGACGTTGCGGTGTCTGCGCTGGCTGGGCCAGGCGCAGCGTGCGTTCGACCTGATGTGTGACCGGGCGGTGTCCCGGGTCGGTTCGCGGGGGCCGCTGGCCGGTCACCAACTGGTCCAGCGGCACGTCTTCGAGGCCCTGCTCGCGCTGCGCACGACCCGCCCCCTCGTGCACGAGGCGGTGTCGCTGCTGGTGGCGGGGCGGGACGCGCGGACCGAGGTGGGCCTGGCCAAGGTGGCGGCCGCTCGGATGCTGCAGAAGGTCGCGGACGCGGCGATCCAGGTGCACGGCGCGGCGGGGCTCGGACCGGACACCGCGCTGCCGGCGCTCTTCCGCACCGGCCGCGCGGCGCGGATTCTCGACGGCCCGGACGAGCTCCACATCACGTCGGTCGCCCGCCGCGTCCTGCGGGACCGCGACGCGGGTGGTACGGCGGGTGGTGCGGCGGGCGGTGGCGCGGCTATACGGCCGTGAGGTCGACGAGACCGGTGAGCGCGGCGAGTCCGAGGGCCAGGAAGAAGTCGCCCCAGACGAGTTGATGCCGTACGGCGGTGCCGCTCCCGGCGTCGTAGCAGCCGTCGAGGAGCCTGCCGTCAACGAGGTGCGCGGAGACCAGTCGGTGGAGCACGTCACGGGCGCGCTCCGCGTACCACGCGGAGCGGCTGTCCCGCAGGAGGGCGAGCTTCGCGAGGGCTACGGCGGTGATCGCGGCGGCGGAGGTGTCGAGGGGCCCGTCGCCAAGGCCGGCGTGTGCGGGAGGCACGAGCGGCTCGTCGGGGTGCGGCAGCAACAACTCCAGTGCCTCGTGGACCAGTTGGGTGGCTGCTGGGGACTCCGCTGCCAGCAAGGCGTCGGCCACGGCGAGGAGGAGCCAGGCGCGGCCTCGGGCCCAGTCGGGGGGCGGGTCCTCGCACTGCTGCCAGCTGGCGGTGTCCCACTGCCAGGCGGGGCGTGGCCCGCCTGGGCCGTGGACGCAGAGGTCGAGGTGGGTGCGGAGATGCGCGTCGGCTGCGGTGGCGTTCTCGGTGGCCAGCAGCGGGACCAGGCCGGGGACGCCGTCCGCCCGGGCGAGGAGGCGGGGTCCGCCGAGCGCGGCGCCCCAGGGGACCAGGCGGAGTTCGGGGTCGAAGTCCCGCAGGCAGGCGCGTGCCGCGCGCGCCTTGAGGGCGTCGGCGCCCGGGTCGCGGTCGGCGAGCGCGGTCCCGTACCAGAGGATGAGCCCGCGCGTCGCGGTGTCGGCCTCCGCCCAGGGCGCGAGCCGGGCCGTGCACTCCGTCGCGGCCGCTCGGTCCCGCTCGTCGCCGGTGTGCCGCGCCCTCAGCCAGAGCAGCCCGGCCCAGAACCCGCCGGTCCAGGAACCGCGCCCGGTCGTGGTCCAGCGACCGGTTCCGGGGTCGGCGAACAGCGGGAAACGCGCCCCGACTTCGACATGGCTCAGCGCCACCCGGTCGAGCACCGCCCCGAGCGCCTCGGAGGCCCAGTGCTCCGGCTCGCGCGCGTGCATGCCCGGGACGTCGAGCCCTCGCACCTCATCCGCGCCGGGCGCCTCCCCCGTCGCCCTCATGACGCCTTGAGGACCGGGCTCGGGGCGCGGTCCCTGTTCGCCCAGACCAGGGCCACGGCGCTCGCCGTGGCGAACTCGGCGGCCACCAGGAGCCAGCCGGTGCCGTAGCGGCCCGATTCCGCGAGGAGGCCGAACAGCGGCGGGCCCACGGCGAAGCCGGCGAAGAAGCCGGCCGCGACGAGGGCGGAGTCCTGGCCCGCGCGGCCGGGGGCGGCGCGTTGGAGGACGAGGACCATGGAGACCGCGTTGCCCGCGACCGCGAAGACACCGACGGCAGCCGCGCCCATCCAGGCGGCCGGTTCCACGGCCCCCGCGGCCACGAGCAGGAGCGCGGCGCCGACAGCGCCGGCGGCCAGGAGGCCCGGGAGCCACTCGGCGCGGCCGGGGCGGGCCGCCCGCGACCAGCCGACGCGGCCGACGATCCCTGCCACGCCGAGGACCGCCACCAGCGCGCCGGCGGCGGTCGGCCCGAGGCCCAACTCCCGTGTGCCGAAGAGGGCGAGGTAGGTGTTGACGGAGGCGATCCCGCAGCCCAGGAAGAACGAGAAGACCGCGAGCCAGGCGATCAGCCCGCGCGGCACGAGCGACGGGCGCCCGCCCGGCGCCGGGGGCGCGGGAGGGTCCGCCGGGAGCGCCCGCCACGCCCACAGGCCGGTGAGCAGCGCCGTACCGGCGGCGATCCACACGGCGCCCCGCCACCCGATCCCGCCCGCGAGGGCGGCCAGCGGCAACCCCGCCGCGAACGCTCCGAGTTGGACGCCGGACTGCTTCGTCCCGGTCACGGCGCCCCTGCGCTCGGGCGGAACTGCGGCCAGGACGGCCTTGTTGGTCGCGGGGTTCGCCAGCGCCTGCGGCAGCCCGCCCAGCGCGACCGCGCCGAGCAGCAGCCCCGCCCCCGGCGCCGCGCCGATCAGCGCGAGCGCGGCCGAGGAGACGAGGAGGAGCAGGACGAGGGAGCGCCTGGGGCCGATCCGGTCCACGACCCGCCCGCCCGAAGGCGACAGGACGGCGGCCGTGCCGAACCCGATGGTCGTCGTGAGCCCCAACACCGTGGGCGAGATGCCGAGTTCGTCGACCAGGCGCGGTCCGAGCGCGCCCAGCAGGAACAACTGCAGCATCGAGAACGCCATCGCGCAGGTCAGCAGTGCCGTGAGCCGGCGCTCCGCCCGCGCGTCCCCCTCCATGGTCATGAGGCAAGGGTCGGATCGGGAGGCGGCTCAGTTCCCCGACCCGGCTGTGACCTGTGCCACAACTCCTTTGCTGAGTACGGCATCGGGAAGGTTCCGTACCTACCGGTGCCTACGGACGGGGGGAATGCGAGGATGGCCCCCGCCATGATTCCGGACCAGTGGTGTCGAGGGATACGGGCCGCGGTGTTCGCGGCCGCCTGTGTGTTGCTCACAGCCACCGGCCACGTCCTCATGTCGGACACCTCCGTGCCCTGGTGGGCGCTGGCGGCGGCGTTCGCCGTGACGGGCGGGGCGGCGTGGTGGCTCGCCGACCGGGAACGCGGTCCCGTCGGGGTCACCGCGGCGACGGTCGCCGCGCAGGCGGCCCTGCACACCTGCTTCTCCCTGGCCCAGGGCGCCACTTGGGCGCCGGGCTCCTGGCTCTCGTACCTGACCGGCGGCGCCTCGGGCCCGGCCACCGCGACCACTGCCTCGACGCACACAGCCCACACTTCGCACACGGTCCTGGGCCACGACCACATGGCCCACGCGACCATGGGTCACACCACCATGGGCCGCGACCCCATGGGCTACGCCTCGACAGGCCAGTCCGCCATGGGTGGCGGCCCCATGGACCTCAGCACCATGGACCTCACACCCATGTCCGGCCACGACATGGCCGACATGTCGGCGAGCGGCATGCTCGCCGCCCACCTCTTCGCCGCGCTGCTGTGCGGCCTCTGGCTCGCGCACGGCGAGCGCGCCGCGTTCCGTGTCCTGCGCGCCCTCGCCGCCCTCGTCCTGGCGCCGCTCCGCCTGGTCCTGCACCTTCCCGCACCGCCCCACCGCCCCCGGATCCGCGCCCGCCGCCACGAGCGGGCCCGACGGCTCCGGCAGCTCCTCCTCGCCCACGTCCTCACCTCCCGGGGTCCACCCCCGGTTGCCGCCGCCCTCTGACGGCCGGCGGCAACCGGAACCACCGGTCGAGCGCGCCCGCGCCCGGCCGTACGACACACCGGCCGCGCCCCACACGCGCGCCGCCGGGACCCCATTCCTCACGAAGGACCCGAGGCGATGACCCCTGCCCCGAACCAGCCGCGCGTGTCGCGGCACGCCACCTGTACCGCCGACGAGGCGGTGACCCTCCTCGCGCTCGCCGCACGCAACGGCGACCCGCAGGCCGTGGACCGCTTCGTGCGCGCCACCCAGCGCGACGTCTGGCGGTACGTCGCCTTCCTCAGCGCCGACACCCAGGCGGCCGACGACCTGACCCAGGACACGTTCCTGCGGGCCCTGGGCGCGCTCGGCCGCTTCGAGGGCCGTTCGTCCGCGCGGACCTGGCTCCTCGCGATCGCCCGCCGCACGGTGATCGACAGCGTCCGGCACGCCGCCGCCCGCCCGCGGCTCTCGGGCCGGGACGACTGGCAGACGGCGGCCGAACTGGCCCAGCCGCGCGGTCTTCCCGGCTTCGAGGACGGCATCGCGCTCGCCGAGCTCCTGGCGGGGATACCGGCCGAGCGCCGCGAGGCGTTCGTCCTCACCCAGCTGCTCGGGCTTCCGTACGCCGACGCGGCCGCCGCGATCGGCTGCCCGGTCGGCACGGTCCGCTCCCGGGTCGCCCGGGCCCGCGGCGCGCTGATCGCCCTCCTGACCGAGGAACCCACCACGACGCCGCCCGCGCTCGCGCCGTCGTCGGCGGAGTCGCCCGCGACCGCGGTCTCGACATCGACCGCGCCCTCCCGTCCCCGTACCCCCGCCCGTACCCGTACGAGCGACAGGGCGCCCCTGGTGGCCTGAGCCACCGAAGCCACCCGCGCACACCCGCCGAGGCCGCGAGCCGCCACCCCAGCCGCTCGCGGCCTCGGCCGTCACCCGAGCGCCGGGGCTCCTGGCTCCTGGCTCCTGGCTCCTGGCTCCTGGCTCCTGGGCGGGCCCCTACCCCCGCAGCCGCGCCTCCGCCGCCTCCAGCATCAGGTCCAGGGCGAACGGATACCCGCTCTCGCGCATGTCGGCCGCGAGGAGCGGGAACGTCGCCGCGACGTTCGGGTGGGTGTCCGCCGGGAGCTTCCCGTACGAGGAGTGCCACACCTCCTCGTCGGCCTCGCGGGCCGGCCTCGGCAGGGCGTTCGCCGCCGCGTCCAGGGCCGCGAAGGCCAGCGCCTGGTCGACGAAGGCGTGGTAGAGCCGGACCGCGGTCGGATCGGGGAAGCCCGCCCCGCGCAGGATCCCGAGGATCTTCTCCACCGCCGCCGTCTCGTGGGCGCGCCCGGTCGTCCGGTGCGCCGCGAGCAGCGCGACCTGCGGGTTCTCCACGTACACCCCGTGGATCCGCAGCCCCATGTCGCGGAGATCCACCCGCCAGTCCCCGGTGGGCGTCCACCTGTCCTGGGCGAGCCCAATGAACTCGTCGGCAAGCCGGAGCAGCAGGTCGTCGGTGTTGCGGAAGTACCGGTAGAGGGAGCTGGGGTCGGCGCCGAGGGCGGTGCCGAGCCGCCGTACGGAGAGCGCGTCCGCGCCGTGCTGCGTGACGAGCCGCAGCGCCGTGTCGATGATCAGCCGTTCCGAGAGGACGGCGCCTTGCTTGGTGGGCCTGCGGCGCCGCCGCTGCCCTTCGGGAACCACTCGCTCGGCCATGGGCGGACCTTACGACAACACCATTGACATGTAAACGCACCGACCAGTTCCATATCCGTTCACCAGACCCCTCCGCACTCTCGTTCTGGAGCCCCCATGTCCAAGGCCGATCTGGTCTTCACCCATGGCCCCGTCCACACCGGCGATCCCGCCCGCACCCGGGCGAGCGCGCTCGCCGTCACCGGGGAGCGCATCACCGCCGTCGGCCACGACGACGTCCACGCCCTCATCGGCCCGGCCACGGAGGTCGTGGACCTGCGGGGCAAGGTGCTGCTGCCCGGCTTCCAGGACGCGCACATCCACGCCGTCTTCGGCGGGACCGAGCTCGCCGAATGCGACCTGACCGGCACGGTCGGCGTCGAGGAGTACCTGGCCCGGATCCGGGAGTTCGCCGACGCCCACCCGGACCGCCCGTGGATCACCGGTGGCGGCTGGTCGATGGAGAGCTTCGAGGGCGGTCTGCCGACCCGGCAGCTCCTCGACGCGGTGGTCGCCGACCGCCCGGTCTACCTCGTCAACCGCGACCACCACGGCGCCTGGGCCAACACCCGCGCCCTCGAACTCGCCGGTCTCACCCGGGAGTCGGCCGATCCGGTCGACGGCCGGATCGAGCGCGAGCCGGACGGCACCCCGAGCGGCACCCTGCAGGAGGGCGCCACCGGCCTGGTCTCACGGCTCGTCCCGCCGAGCACCCCCGCCGCCCGGCTGGCCGGTCTGCTGCGTGCGCAGGAGCTGCTGCACTCGCTCGGCATCACCGGCTGGCAGGACGCGATGCTCGGGGTGTACGGCGGCAACCCCGACCCCTCCGACGCCTATCTCGCCGCCGCCCGCGCCGGGACGCTCACCGCCCGCGTCAACGGAGCGCTGTGGTGGGACCGCGAGCGGGGCGCCGAGCAGATCGACGAACTCGTCGAACGGCGCCGCACATTGTCGTACGGGCGGTTCCGGGCCGACTCCGTGAAGATCATGCAGGACGGCGTCGCCGAGAACTTCACGGCCGCCATGACGACGCCCTACCTCGACGGCTGCGGCTGCGCGACCGCCAACGCGGGCCTGAGCTTCATCGATCCGCTCGCCCTGCGCTCGTACGTGACCCGACTGGACGCCCTCGACTTCCAGGTGCACTTCCACGCGCTCGGCGACCGGGCGGTGCGCGAGGCCCTGGACGCGGTCGAGGCCGCGGTCGAGGCCAACGGCCGGCGCGGGAATCGGCACCATCTGGCGCATCTCCAGGTGGTGCACCCGGACGACATGGAGCGCTTTGCCCACCTCGGCGCCGTCGCCAACATCCAGCCGCTGTGGGCCGCGCACGAACCGCAGATGGACGAGCTGACGATCCCCTTCCTCGGACCCGAACGGGCCTCCTGGCAGTACCCGTTCGGCTCCCTGCTGCGCGCCGGGGCCACCCTGGCGGCCGGCAGCGACTGGCCCGTCTCCAGCCCCGACCCCCTCGCGGGACTGCACGTCGCGGTGAACCGCAAGGAGCCCGGCACGACCGACGAGCGCGTCTTCCTGCCGGAGCAGCGCCTCGACCTGACCACCGCCGTCGCCGCGTACACCGCCGGTTCGGCCCATGTGAACGGCCACGACGAGACCGGCACGCTCCTCCCGGGCATGCTCGCCGACCTCGTGGTGCTCGACCGCGACATCTTCACCGCGCCGCCGGAGGAGATCGCCGAGGCGAAGGTGGACAGCACCTACGTCGGCGGCACGCGCGTGTACACCGCCTGACGCCTCTCCACACCCTCCACTCCACACCCCCACCCCCCGCACCCCCGCAGTACCGCTCCTCGCTCGATCCCCCAGCGCCCGTCACTACACCCGTAAAGGGGTGGGTCTCCTTGCGCATGTCCAGAGCCACCGCACTGCTCGTCCGTACCGCCACCGCCGTCGCCCTCGCGGCCGCCACCGCCGGCTGTTCCGGCGCCACCACGTCCGGGTCGGGCTCCGCCGCCTACACGGTCACCCCGACCTCCCCGCCGGCGAAGGGAGCGCTCACCTCCCTCACCTGGTCGCTCTACGCCGAGCCGTACACGCTCGACTACGCCCTCGCCTACGACTACCCGCCCAACACCGTCCTCGCCAACGTCTGCGAGCAACTGCTCAGGGTCACACCCGAGTTGAAGATCGAGCCCGGTCTCGCCGTGAAGTACGCCAACCCGGACCCGAAGACCTGGGTGTACACGCTGCGCCCGGGTGTGACGTTCCACGACGGCACGACGATGACCGCCGACGACGTGGTCGCCTCCCTCACGCGCCACATGGATCCGGCCACCGGCTCCCCCTGGGGCTCCGCGTTCAAGAACGTCGCCTCCATCACCGCCTCCGGGCCGCTTGAGGTGACGATCAAGCTGAACAGGCCCGACGTCCTCCTCAACGAGCTGCTCGCCGCCTCCCCGGGCACGGTCGAGAGCGCCGCGTTCCTGAAGAAGGCCGGCAAGGAGTACGGCGGTCCGAAGGGCAAGGTGAACTGCACCGGCCCGTACGCGCTCGACGGCTGGGCGCAGGGCGAGAGCGTGACGCTCAAGAAGTACCCGAAGTACTGGGACGCGTCCCTGGTCCCGAAGAACGACACGGTGACCTTCACCTTCATCGAGGACCCGGCGGCCCGCACGAGCGCCTTCCTGTCCGGTACCTCCGACGGCGGCTACATGGTGCCGTCCTCCTCGATCGCGCAGTTGCGGGGGACGACCAAGGGGAAGCTGTACTTCGGCCCCAACACGGCGGCCGCCGACCTCTCCGTCCTCGACCTCAAGGGCCCGCTGGGTGATCTGAAGGTCCGCCGGGCGCTCTCCATGGCCCTCGACCGGAAGAACATCGTCAAGGCGGCGGCCGGTGGTGTCGGCATCCCCGCGAAGGCCCCCACCGCGCGCGGCGCGTGGGCGCTGGTACCGGACAAGACAGAGGCGTACTTCGCGGCGCTCCCGGAGCCGGTGTACGACGTGGCGGCCGCGAAGAAACTGATCGAGGAGGCGGGTGCCACCGGGCGGACGGTCACGCTCGCGACGAGCACGCTCGCGCCGGAGATCAGCGTCGTCGCCAACGCCGTCCAGGCGGCGGGCAAGGAGATCGGCCTCGACGTACGGCTGAAGTCCGTCGCTCCGGAGGCGTACAGCAGCATCTTCGTCGACCCCACCGCCCGGGCGGGCCTGGACCTGGTCGTCACCAACGGGTACGACAACACGCCGGACCCGCTGGAGTTCTACCAGTACCTGCGCACGGGCGACTTCGGGAACTACGGCAACTGGTCGAACGCCGAGTACGACGCCGCCTTCGACAGGGCGAACGCGGAGCCCGACCCGGCCCGCCGGGCGGATCTGACGGCCGAGCTGATGAAGATCGCCGTACGGGAACTCCCGGTCATCCCGCTCTACGAGGCGCCGTACTCGGTCTTCCTCGGCAGCCGGGTGACCGGCGCGCCGACCGGGATCGCCCAGCTGTACTACCCGTGGGCGGCGACGATCGGGGCGGCCCAGTCATGACGCGTTATCTCGCGGGCCGGCTGCTCGGCCTTGTGGCGGTGCTGTTCGTGACCTCGGTCGTGGTCTTCGGCGCCGTGCACCTCGCTCCCGGCGACCCGGTGTCGTTCCTGCTGCACGGACGTCCCGCGACGCCCGAGGCGGTCGCGTCGCTGCGCGCCCAGTACCACCTGGACGACCCGGTCCCGGTCCAGTACGCGAAGTGGCTGGGCGGGGTCCTCCAGGGCGACTTCGGCCGCTCCGCGCAGTTCCACCAGGACGTGGGCGCGCTGATCGGCTCGCGGCTGTCCGGCACGGGCGTGCTGATCGGGTACGCGGCGCTGCTCGTCGCCCTCCTCGGGGTGTCCGCCGGCGTGCTCGCGGCCCTGCGGCCGGGGGCGGTGGACCGGGCGGTGCTGCTCGGCACCGGTGTGGCGACGGCGACCCCCTCGTTCGTCAGCGCCATCGGCCTCGTCTCGCTCTTCTCCGTCCAACTGGGCTGGTTCCCGGGGCCCGGCGGTACACCGGAGGGCTTCGGCGACCGGGTGTACCACCTGACGCTGCCGGCCTTCGCGCTCGCGATCACCTTCGCCGGGCTGCTCGCCCGGGTGACCCGGTCGGCGATGCTCGACGAGATGGGGCGCGAGCATGTCGAGGTGGCGCGCGCCCGGGGTGTCGCGGGCCGCACCGTTGTCCGCCGGCACGTGCTGCGCAACGCGCTCGGTCCGATCGTCACCGTCGGCGGCACGATGCTCGCCTCGCTGCTGATCAGCACGTCCATCGTGGAGACCGCGTTCAACGTGTCCGGGGTCGGTTCGCTGCTCGTGCAGTCCGTGACCGCGAAGGACTTCGCCGTGGTCCAGGCGATCACTCTGCTCGGTGTCACGGGCTTCGTCCTCGTCAATCTCCTCGTCGACCTGCTCGTTCCGCTGGTCGACCCCCGCCTTTCACTCCACGGGGAGGCCTCCGGATGACCACCACCCTCTCGCCGCCGTCGAGCGCGCTGCGCCGCCGCCCCGGCATGCGCGGGCTGCGCGTCCTGGGTCAGGGCCCGCTCTTCACGGCCGCCGTCGTCGTCCTGGTCGCGCTCGTCCTGGTCGCCGTCCTCGCGCCCGTCCTCGCGCCGTACGACCCGGAGGCGCTCGACCTGTCGGCGAGCCTGGTCGGCACGAGCGGCGACCATCTCCTCGGCACCGACCAGTCGGGCCGGGACATCCTGTCGCGGCTGTTGCACGGCGCCCGGACCGGGCTCCTCGGACCGCTGCTCGTGGTCGGCGTCTCGACGGCGCTCGGCACGCTCCTCGGTCTCGTCGCCGCCTGGCGCGGCGGCTGGGCCGACGCGGTGCTCTCCCGGTCGATGGACCTGGTCTTCGCGCTGCCGGGACTGCTGCTCGCGATCCTGCTCGTGGCCGTCCTCGGCTCGGGCATGACCGCCCCGGTGATCGCCATGGCGGTGGCGTACACGCCGTACGTCGGCCGGCTCGTGCGCGGGATCGCCCGTCAGGAGAAGGCCCGTGCGTACATCGAGTCGTACCGGGTGCAGGGCTGGTCGGGCTGGACGATCTGTCTGCGCCATCTGCTGCCCAACATCGCCCCGACGGTCTTCGCGCAGTCCGCGATGAACTTCGGGTACGCCCTGATGGACCTGGCCGCGCTGTCGTACCTCGGCTTCGGCGTACAGCCGCCCACGGCGGACTGGGGCGCCATGATCAACGAGGGCCAGGGGGCGCTCCAGCAGGGCGCGATGCTCCCCGCGATGGCGCCGTCGGTCTGCGTCGTCCTGGCCGTGGTGGCGTTCGGCATCGTCGGCGAGGGGATCGCCGACCGGATCGCGAAGCGGGAGCGGTGAGCACGATGGACAAGCAGTCTCCAGTCCTGCAGATCGACGGGCTCGAGGTCCGGCTGCCGGGCGCGCAGGCGGCCCGGCCGCTCCTCGACGGGGTGACTCTGCGGGTCGCGGCCGGCGAGACCGTCGGCCTGGTCGGCGAGTCCGGCTCGGGCAAGTCGGTCGCGTGCCGCAGTGTGCTCGGCCTGTTGCCGGCCGGGACACGGACGAGCGGTGAGGTGCGGGTCGGGGGCCGGGACGTCCTGACGATGGACCGGGCGGACCTGAACCGGCTGCGGGCCCGGCAGGTGGCGATGATCTACCAGGACCCCCGGGCCTCGGTGAACCCGCTGCGCCGCGTCGGCGACTTCCTCACGGAGGGGCTGCGGGGCGCGGGAGCCCCGGCCGCGGTGGCGCGGGCCCGGGCCGAGGAGCTCCTCGACGCCGTCGGCATCCGCGACCCGCGTGGCGCGCTGCGCCGCTATCCGCACCAGTTCTCGGGCGGCATGCTCCAGCGGGTGGTGATCGCGGCGGCGCTCGCCGGCGAGCCGGAGCTGCTGGTCGCGGACGAGCCGACGACGGCGCTCGACGTCACCACGCAGGCCGAGATCATCTCCATCCTCACCCGCCTCCAGGCGGAGCGGGGCATGGGTCTGCTCTTCGTCACGCACGACCTGGAGCTGGCGTCGGCGATCTGCGACCGCGTGTACGTGATGTACGCGGGCCGGATCGTCGAGACGGCGGCCACGGACGCGCTGTTCGACCGGCCGCGCCACCCGTACACGGCGGGCCTGCTGGCCTGCACCCCGCGCATCGAGGCCGGGGCCCCGACCCCTCGCCCCATCCCGGGCCGCCCGGTCTCCCTGGCCGAGGCACCCCCGGGCTGCGCCTTCGCGGCGCGCTGCGCGCACGCGCTGCCGAGGTGCGCGGAGGAGCCCCCCGCACTGATCGCCCAGGGCGACGGCCTGACGGCCTGCCACCGCGCCGACGAAGGAATCGAACTGTGAGTGGTACGTCGGAGGAACTGGTCGTCGAAGGCCTGCACAAACGGTACGGGGACCATCTGGCCGTGGACGACGTGTCGTTCACCCTCGCGCCGGGTGCCTCGCTCGGCATCGTCGGCGAGTCCGGCAGCGGCAAGACGACGACCGTGCGGATGCTGGTCGGCCTGGAGCGCCCCGACGGCGGGACGGTCCGCGTCGGCGGCCGGGACCGCTCGGCCCCGGCCCGCGGCCGGGCCGAACGCCTCGCGCGGGCCCGCGAGATCCAGATGGTCTTCCAGGACCCGTACCTGTCCCTCGACCCCCGGGTCCCGGTGGCGCGGTGCGTGGAGGAGGTGCTCCGCCTCCACCACCCCATGGACGCCCGGTCCAGGGAGGCCCGGGTGGCCGAACTCCTCGACCAGGTGGGCCTCGGCGAACGGGAGGCGTCCGCCCTCCCCGGCCGCCTCTCCGGCGGCCAGCGCCAACGCGTGGCGATCGCCCGCGCACTGGCCGCCGAGCCACGGGTCCTCGTCCTGGACGAGGCGGTGGCGGCCCTGGACGTCTCGATCCAGGCGCAGGTCCTGGAACTCCTGACGAGGATCCGCCGCGAGACGGGCATCGCGTTCCTCTTCGTGACCCACGACCTGGCGGTGGTCCGCCACATCACGGACGAGGTGATGGTCCTGAAGGCCGGCAAGGTCGTGGAACACGCCCCGACCAACGACCTCTTGGAGTCCCCGACCCACCCCTACACCCGCCTCCTCCTCGCCTCGGTCCCCCACCGAGGGTGGAGTCCGACGACCCTGGCGTCTGCGGGCCGGGGTCAGCCGGACTAGTCCTCGTGCCGCATCAGGTCGACCCGTTCCGGACCGCCCGGGACCGCGCCGCACGATCCCGGGCGCGAACGATCAGCAGCGGTACGGACCCGACCAGCACCATCGCGAAGGCGCCGACCCAGTGGCGGGCCTGCTGCCCCATCAGCAGGCCCGACACGGCACCGAAGACGGCGCCCGCGATCGGGATCAGCGCCGCCTTCCAGGGCGCGAGACGATCGGTGAGGTCGGCGATGCAGAAGTACGCGACGATGAACCCCGCGAATAGGGCGACGGCGTACCACTCGCCGCCGTCGGGGAAGGACCAGCCCCTGCGGTTTCGCTCGAGCCCCAGGTCGACGCCCCCGGCGACTCCCCAGAAGAACGCGCAGGACCCCACCACGCCGAGAACGACGCGCCACCCCGTGTCTGTCATGCCGAGATCATATGAAGGACGCCGGAGTGCGTGAACGTCCGGCGGGACGAACCTCGCAGCGGGCAGCGTGAGATGCACGCGCGGAACTCCTGTGTCCCCGGCCGCGACCAACTACCCATGATGCCGCTGGTGTTCAGTGGCGAGGCTCGTGACGGGTGGAGGCAGGCGCATGGTGGGGATCGATCGCCGGAAGGCACTCGGGTCGATGGCGGGGGCGGGGGCCGTCGTCGCCGGGTGGGGTGCGGGCGGCGGGACCGCGTCGGCGGCCACCGTGACCGCGAGCGGGTCGCCCGCGTGGAGCGCCGAGCGGCCCTTACGGGTGCACATCGTCGCGTTCGACGGCGCGGAGGAGCTCGACATCTTCGGCCCGCTGGAGGTGTTCGGGGCGGCCAGGGCCATGGGGTATCCCGTACACCCCCTGCTGGTCACCAGCGGGAAGCGGCACGGCCGGGTCACGGCGAGCTTCGGCACCGAGATCGCCGTCCCCGGCGGCTGGGACCCGAGCGCCGCCGACGTCCTCGTCGTCCCCGGCGGCGGCTTCCGTAAGCGCGACGCGCCAGGCATCTGGACCGAGATCGCCAAGGGCGTCCTCCCCCGCGCCCTTGCCCGCGCCGAGCGGCCGTCCCTGACCGTGCTCGGCGTGTGCACCGGGGTCGTCGTCCTGCACGCCGCCGGGCTCATCCGCGACAGGCCCTGCACGACCCACCACGGGGCACAGCAGTACCTCAAGGACCAGGGCGCCGACGTCCGTACCGTCCGCGTGGTCGACGACGGCAACCTCGTCTGCGCGGGCGGCGTCAGCTCCGGCATCGACGGTTCGCTGTGGCTCCTGGAGCGGGAGCTCGGCTCCGAGGTCGCCACCCGCGTCGAGGCGCTGATGGAGTTCGAGCGTCGGGGAACGGTGCTGCGTACGGCAGGCTCATGAGTTCCGAAGGGGTACGTTCCGGGGAGAGGATCAAGGGATCGACGGACGTGACCTGACCTGACCCTAGGAGCCCGATGCGTGTCGCTCTCTTCCTGACCTGTGTCAACGACACGCTCTATCCCGGCACCGGCCGCGCGGTCGTACGGCTGCTGACCCGTCTGGGCGTCGACGTCGACTTCCCGCCGGGTCAGACCTGCTGCGGGCAGCCGCAGTACAACACCGGCTACCGCCGCCTCGCGGAGCCGCTCGCGCTCCGCTTCGCCGAGGTCTTCGGCGGGTACGACGCGATCGTCACGCCCTCCGGTTCGTGCGGGGCCATGGTGCGCGAGCTGTACCCGCGCATGGGCGAGCGGGCCCGGGCGGAGGGGCGTGGCGGCGGGCTCGCCACGGCCGTCGCGCCGGTGGTGCCGAAGACGTACGAGCTGACCGAATTCCTCGTCGACGTCCTCGGGTTGACGGATGTCGGCGCCTATTACCCGCACAAGGTCACCTACCACCCCACCTGCCACGGCCTGCGCGGTCTCGGCCTCGCCGACCGGCCCCAGCGGCTGCTGGCGGCGGTCAAGGGGCTTGAGCTCGTGGAGCTGCCGGGCGCGGAGGAGTGCTGCGGCTTCGGCGGCACCTTCGCGGTGAAGAACCCCGACGTGTCCGCCGCGATGGGCGCCGACAAGGTCCGCAGCGCCGTCTCGACCGGTGCGGACGTGCTCTGCGCCGCCGACAACTCGTGTCTGACGCACCTGGGCGGCACGATGAGCCGGCTCGCGGTCGGCGTCCGGCCCGTCCACATCGCCGAGATCCTGGCGAGCACGGAAGAGGAGCCCATGGTATGAGCAGTGCGAGCGATACCTTCCTCGGCATGCCGGCCTTCCCCGAGGCCGCGCACGAGGCCGTACGGAACCCCACCCTGCGCGCGAACCTCCGGCACGCCACCCACACCATCCGCGACAAGCGCGCCAAGGCGGTCGCCGAGCTGGACGACTGGGCCGAGCTGCGCGAGGCCGGCAAGCAGATCAAGGAGCACACCCTTCGCCATCTCGACCACTACCTGGTGCGGTTGGAGGAGGCCGTCACGGCAGCCGGCGGAGTCGTGCACTGGGCCGCCGACGCCGACGAGGCCAATCGGATCGTCACCGACCTGGTGAAAGCAACCGGGGAGACCGAGGTCGTCAAGGTCAAGTCGATGGCCACGCAGGAGATCGGGCTCAACGAAGCCTTGGAGGCGGAGGGCATCGCCGCCTACGAGACCGATCTCGCCGAGCTGATCGTGCAGTTGGGCAAGGACCGGCCCTCGCACATCCTCGTCCCCGCCATCCACCGCAATCGGGGCGAGATCCGGGACATCTTCCGCGCGGAGATGGGGAATTGGGGCCGTCCGGCGCCCGAGGACCTCACCGACCGGCCCGCAGACCTCGCGGAGGCCGCCCGACTCCACCTCCGGGAGAAGTTCCTGCGCGCCAAGGTCGGCATCTCCGGCGCCAACTTCATGGTCGCCGAGACCGGCACGCTGGTGGTGGTCGAGTCCGAGGGCAACGGCCGGATGTGCCTGACCCTGCCCGAGACGCTGATCTCCGTCGTCGGTATCGAGAAGGTCGTACCGACCTGGCGGGACCTGGAGGTCTTCTTCCAGACCCTGCCCCGCTCCTCGACCGCGGAGCGGATGAACCCGTACACCTCCATGTGGACGGGGACGACGGACGGCGACGGGCCGTCCACCTTCCACCTCGTCCTGCTCGACAACGGCCGCACCGACGCCCTCGCCGACGAGGTCGGCCGGCAGGCGCTGCGCTGCATCCGCTGCTCGGCCTGCCTCAACGTCTGCCCGGTGTACGAACGGGCCGGCGGCCACGCCTACGGCTCCGTCTACCCCGGCCCCATCGGCGCGATCCTCACGCCCCAACTCCGGGGCACGGCAAGCGAGATCGACGCCTCACTGCCGTACGCCTCCTCCCTCTGCGGGGCCTGTTACGACGTGTGCCCGGTCGCCATCGACATCCCCGAGGTCCTCGTCCACCTCCGTGAGAAGGTCGTCGAGCAGGGCGGCCACCGTCTGGAGGGCGCGGCGATGGGGGCGGCGGCCTGGGCCTTCGACCATCCGCGCGCGTACGAGGCCGGGCAGCGCCTGGCCGCCCTCACCCGCCGTCTCCACCCCTCGCGGCTGCCCGGTCCGGGGCGCGCGTGGACGGACAGCCGCGACCTGCCCGAAGTCCCGGCGGAGTCCTTCCGCGCCTGGTGGAAGCGCGAGCACGAACGAAAGGAGGGCTCCGCGTGAGCAGCAGGGACCTTGTCCTGGGCCGGATCCGCCAGGCCCTGACCGACGTACCCCCGGCCGACCCGGACACCGCGTACGCAGCGGCCGTACCGCGTTCCTATCTGCGGGAGCACGGCGACCGGGACCTGGACCGGACCGTCGACCTTCTCGCCGAGAACCTGGCGGAGTACCGGGCCGTCGTCCACCGCTGCCGGCCGGAGGAGCTCGCGGAGCTGATCGGCCGCCTCCTCGCCGAGCGCGGCGCGCGCCGGGTCCTCGTACCGGCGGGGCTGCCCCGTGCGCTGCTCGACCGTACGGACGCCACCGTCGTCGCGGACCGGGCCGACCTCACCCCGTACGAACTCGACGCCGTGGACAGTGTCGTGACCGGCTGCGCGGTGGCCGTCGCCGAGACCGGCACCGTGGTCCTCGACGCCGGCCCGGACCAGGGCGGCCGTCGGCTCACCCTCGTCCCCGACCACCACGTGTGTCTGGTGCGCGTCCCGGAGCAGGTCGTCGGCTCGGTCCCGCAGGCCCTCGAACGGCTCGACCCGGCGCGCCCCCTGACCTGGATCTCGGGGCCCTCGGCGACCAGCGACATCGAACTCGACCGGGTCGAGGGAGTCCATGGGCCGCGACGGCTCGACGTCGTCCTGGTCGGCGGATGATTGTCCGCATAGCTGAGTAGCTGGGTACCTGAGTACCTGAGTACCTGAGTGCCTGAGTACCGTCCCGCCGGGCACCCCGCCCGGCGGGACCCCCCTCACTCTCCCGCTGCCGCCGCCAGCGGCTCACGGGACAGCGGCGCCCGTTCGGCAGGCCGGTGGACCAGGGTGAACGGGATGGAGAGGCTGTCGCACATCCTCTTCGCGCGGGCGACCGCGCTCATGGTCGCGGCGGAGGCCGGGCCGCCGGGCAGGTCGAGGACGACGGCCGCCGGCCGGTGGGCGTCGACCAGGGCCTGGATGAGGAGAGCGGCCGCGGCGCGATTCGTGACGTCGAGGCCCTGATGCAGTGTGACGCGGAGCGTGCCGACGTCGATGTGGTGGGTGAGAAGCATGCGACCTCCAGACGGAACCTCGGGTGTGCCCCGGCAGTCCGACGACGGAGCCAAGGGCAAAAGGGCTGGTTCCCGGCATTTGACCCGGGAAAACCCAGGTCAGGCCCCCTTCCTGCGCCTGGCCCCGCCGGCCACCGCCGCGCCGGCCCACCGCCGGTCCCGCCGTCGCCCCCGCCCCGGCCCACCGCCGGTCCCGCCGGCCGTCTGCGGCCCGCCCGTCAGGTGCCGGACGCCAGCTCTCCGAGCAGCTTCCAGGTGCGGCGGCGGTCGTCCTCGCCGCCCAGGTCGGTCGCCGTGAACACCACCTCCGTCGCCCCCGCCTCCCGGTAGCGCCGAACCTCCGCCGCGACGGTCTCCTCGTCCCCGATCGCCGCCACCTCGGCGGCCCGCTCGGCGCCGGACAGGCCGATGACCCGCTGGTAGGAGGGGATCTTCTCGTACAGCGCCAGCGTCTCGGCCGCCTTCTCCCGTACGGCGTCGGTGTGGGCGCGAGCCGTGACCACGCCGGGGACGAGCGCCACGACACGCGGTGCCGGCCGCCCGGCCGCCTCGGCGGCGGCGGTGAGGGCGGGGACGATGTGCTCCGCCAGGGCGCGCGGCCCGGCCAGGAACGGCAGGGCGCCGTCGGCGAGTTCCCCGGTGACCCGCAGGGCCTGCGGGCCCATCGCGGCGACCAGGAGCGGCACGGGCGGGGCGGCTCCGGGTACGGCCGCCGGGAGCGGGGTCGTGGCGGTCAGCAGCTCGCCGTGGAAGTCGGCGGTACCGGTCTCCAGGAGCGGGCGCAGGGCGGTCAGGAACTCCCGGAGCAGCGCGATGGGACGCGCGTACGGGATGCCGAAGCCGTCCTCGGTCAGATGCCGGGTGCCGAGGGCGAGCCCGAGGTGGTAGCGGCCGCCGGTCGCGGCCTGGGCGGTCTGCGCCTGGCTGGAGACGAGCAGCGGGTGGCGGCCGAAGACCGGGATCGCGGAGGTCCCCACCTGTAACCCGGGCACCTCGCGCCCGACGATCGCGGCGAGCAGGGGAGAGTCGTACGAGAAGGTCTGCCCGAACCAGGCCGAGCGCAGGCCCGCGTCATGGGCCTCCCGCGCGAGCCGGACGGTGCTGTCGATGTCGAGCTGGTGGGCGGTCGAGCTGAGCGTCACTCCTGTGGTCATGTTCCGGGCAACAGCCAGCGGCGCGGGAGGCATTCCTCCACGGGAGCGCGCGCAGGGGCCTGCGGTGTCGCATCGTGGGCGGCGTGTGTCCAGCTGGTGGGCCCGTGGGTGGCGGATCTTGTGAGGTCGCCGAGGAAACCGCAGGTCACAGCCGTGCCTTCGGGGCGTCAGGTGGCGCAATACCGCCGCAACACCACGCTCGCGCCGGCCCCGGTACGTTCCCGGACATGCCAGCCGAACCCACCCCCGCCTCCCTCCCGGTCGCCGCCGCGCGGCGTCGGCGGCTCCGCGCGGACCGGGCCCGGCAACTCGCCGACCTGCTGCGCCACCAGATCCTGACCGGCGGCTTCCCCGGCGGCGTCCTCCCCCTGGAGGACGTCATCGCCGCCGACTACCGGGCCAGCCGGAACACCGTCCGGCAGGCCCTGGACCTGCTGCGCGGCGAGCAGCTCGTCGAGCGGCAGCCCGGGGTCGGCACGGTCGTCGTCTGCGAGAAGTACCCGCACGGCCTGAACCGGCTCCAGGGCCTGGCGGAGACCTTGCACGAGCACGGCACGGTCACCAACGAGGTACGGACGATGGGGCCGGTCGCCGCGTCCGGTCCCGTGGCCCACCGGCTGCGCCTGCCCGAGCACACGGACGTGCTCTGCATCGAGCGGCTGCGCCGCCTCAACGGGCTGCCGCTCTCCCTGGACCTGTCGTACCTCCCCATGGACATCGGCGGCGAACTCCTCGGCTGCGACCTGGAGAACACGGACGTGTTCCGGCTCCTGGAGACGCTGACCGGCCGCCCGCTGGGGCACGCCGAGATCACCCTCGAAGCCGTCAACGCCGACGCGCACTCCGCCGCCGTGCTCCAGGCCCCGCGCGGGGCGGCCGTACTGATGCTGGAGCGGCTGACCTGTCTGCCCGACGGGCGGCCCGTGGATCTGGAGTTCATCCGGTTCCGGGGCGACCGCATCACCATGAGCGGCCTGCTGCACCGCTCCCTCTGACCCCTGCCCGAAGCACCCCCGCCCTTCCTTCCTGGAGACAGCCATGCCTCTGCTGCCGCAACGCGCCGACGTGCCCGTGACCATCGACGAGTCCCTGTGCATCGACGGCTGCACCCTCTGCGTCGACATGTGTCCGCTCGACTCGCTCGCGATCCGCGAGGACAACGGCAAGGCGTACATGCACGTGGACGAGTGCTGGTACTGCGGCCCGTGCGCCGCCCGCTGCCCCACGGGCGCGGTCACCGTCAACATGCCCTACCTGCTCCGGTGAAAGGCCCGACTCCCATGCCCGGCACCCGCCTCACCCCGCTCCGTTCCTTCTCTCGCTCCCTCTCCGTCTCCCTCGCGCTGCTGCTGCCGCCGGCCACCGCCTGCGGCGGCGCGGCGGACGCCGACGGCCCGGCCGGCGACGGGCGCACCGTCACGGTGACCGTCGGCTACCAGTCGAAGACCATCAACACCGTCACCGCCGGCACCCTGCTGCGCTCGCTCGGCTACTTCGAGGAGGAGCTCGCCGCGCGCGGCAAGAAGGACGGCGTCAGCTACAAGGTCGTCTGGCAGGACTACGCGACCGGTGCGCCGATCACCGCCCAGATGACCGCGGGCAAGATCGACATCGGCTCGATGGGCGACTTCCCGCTGCTCATCAACGCGGCGCGCGGCAAGCAGCTGCGGCAGCCGACCCGGCTGGTCTCGGTCACCGGCTACAACCTGCGCGGCGGTCTCAACACCGTGGTGACCAAGCCCGGTTCGACCGTCCGGTCGCTGGCCGACCTGCGCGGCAAGAAGGTGTCCACGAGCGTCGGCTCGGCCGCCGACGGGACGCTGGTACGAGCCCTCCAGCGTGCGGGGGTCGACCCGGCGAAGGACATCAGGAAGCTGAACCAGCAGCCCAGCGTCGGCGCGTCCGCGCTGACCGCCGGGAGCGTCGACGCGCTGTCCCAGTTCGTCGCCTGGCCGGGCCTGTTGGCCTTCGAGGGGCGCGCCACGGCGTTGTACGACGGGGCGGAGCTGAACCTGCCGACCTTCCACGGGGTCACCGTCCGGGAGAAGTTCGCGAAGGAGCGTGCGGGGGTGCTCGACGACTTCCTCACCGCTCAGCGGCGGGCCACCGACCACCTGCGCACACGCCCGGTCGCCGCCGCCGAGTCGGTGGCCCAGGAGACCGGTCTGCCGGCCGAGGTGGTCTACCTCTACAACGGCGCCCAGGGCATCGCCACCTTCGACCCGGAGCTGCGCCCGGAGCTGGTCGACGCGCTGAAGCAGGACGTGCCGCTCCTGAAGGAGGCCAAGCTGGTGGGCGACGTCGACGTGGACGCCTTCGTCGACCGGGCCCCGCTGGCGCGGGCGGCGTCGAAGAACGCTGCGTACCCGAAGGCGGCCGCCGCCCGGCCCGAGCTGTGGCTGAAGGGGAAGAGCGAGACCCGTACGTTCGACAGCCCGAAGGCGCTCCTGAAGGCGGTCGGTGACGCGGGCTCCGCCGTCCGGGCCGCGTACGTGCCGGACGCGGTGACCGGCACGTCCTGGTTCGCCGACAAGGCGGTCTGGGTCGCCGAAGGCGCCGAGCTGCGGGCTTTCGTGACCCCGGCGGGAGCGCGGGCGTACGTCGACGCGCATGCCGGGTCCCGGGTCGTCGACCACCCGACGGCCCTCCGGCTGGCCGCGTCATGAGCGCGGTCGGCCGCCGGCTCCTTCGGGCCGGCTCGCTCGTCGCCGCGCTCGTCCTGTGGCAGCTCCTGACCACCCTGGACGTCAACCTCTGGCTGCGGTTCGAGCAGTTCCCCACGGTCGGCGAGGTGGCCGCCGCGTTCGCCGACCGGGTGGGCACGGAGGCGTACTGGCAGGATCTGGGCCACAGCCTGCGCCGGATCGTGGTCGGCTTCCTGCTGGCCTCGGTGCTCGGCGTGGCGGTCGGGACGCTGATCGCCCGCTCCCGCTGGGCCGCCGATCTGCTGGGCCCGGTCCTCGAGGTCGCGCGGCCGATCCCGGCCATCGCCCTGGTCCCGGTCGCCATCCTGCTGCTGCCCAGCAACGAGCAGGGCATCGTCTTCATCACCTTCACCGCGGCCTTCTTCCCGGTCCTCGTGTCGACCCGGCACGCGGTGCGCGCCCTCTCCCCCGTCTGGGAAGAGGCCGTGCTCACCATGGGCGGCGGCCGGGCGCGGGTGCTGTTCTCGGTGGTGCTGCCCGGCGCCCTGCCGGGGGTCTTGGGCGGGCTCTCGGTGGGGGTCGGTGTCTCGTGGATCTGTGTGATCTCGGCGGAGATGATCTCCGGTGAGTACGGGGTCGGCTACCGCACCTGGCAGGACTACACGGTCGTCGACTACCCGGGGGTCTTCGTCGGCATGGCCACCATCGGGGCCCTGGGCTGGCTCACCTCCACCGCCGTGGAGCTTCTCGGCCGCCGGGTGACCTCCTGGCTGCCCCGGCCGGCCGCGCGGCCCGTCTCCCGCCGGCGCCGTCGCGGCCCCGGTCGATCGAACTTCCGGCGGAGCGACTCCGGTTCGGCGTCGCCCGCCACCGCGAGCGTCACCGTCCCCGCCCCTGTCCCCGCCGCCGCCGACAAGGAGCCGGTGTCATGACCAGTCCACTCGCATCGGACACCACTGGCGCCGAACTCGCCCTGCACGACGTGCGGCTCGGGCACCCGGACGGTCCCGTCGTGTTCGCCACCGCCGAACTACGCGTGTCGCCGGGTGAGTTGCTGGCCGTGGTCGGCCCGTCCGGGTGCGGCAAGTCGACGCTGCTGCGCACCCTCGCCGGGCTGCTCCCGCCCCTGGGCGGGCGGGTGACCCACGACGGCCGACCGATCGAAGGGCCGGACGCCGACCGGGCGTTGGTCTTCCAGGACGACGCCCTGCTGCCCTGGCGGGCCGTCCGCGCCAACGTGGAACTGCCGCTCGCGATCCGCCGGGTCCCCCGGGCCGAACGGCGCCGGTCCGCCGCCGAATGGTTGGACCGCGTCGGCCTCGCCGACCACGCGGGCAAGCTGCCGCACCAACTGTCCGGCGGGCAGCGGCAGCGCGTCCAGCTGGCCCGCGCCCTGGCGGGCAGGCCGCGGGCGGTCCTGATGGACGAGCCCTTCGGCGCGCTCGACGCGCACACCCGCGCCGGGATGCAGGACCTCCTCGTGGAGATCCTGCGCGGCACGGGAGCCACCGTCGTCTTCGTCACGCACGACGTGGACGAGGCCGTCCACCTGGGCGACCGCGTCGCACTGCTCCCGTCCGGCGAGGTGCTCGACGTACCGCATCCGCGCCGCAGGGACGCCCGGCAGGCGCCCGACACCGTCGAGCTGCGCCGCCGCGTCCTCGCCTCCCTCTGATCCGAGCCCCTCTCCGATCCGAGCCTCCCTCCGATCCGAGCGTCTCTCCTTATCTGTACGTAGAAGACCCCGAAAGGCACCCCGTGGAGACTCCCCCGGCCGCCGCCGCACCCGCCCTCACCGTCCCCGACCTCGCCGACGCGACCGAGCTGAGCTGCGACGTCCTCGTCATCGGCGGCGGCACGGCCGGCACCATGGCCGCGCTGACGGCCGCCGGGCGCGGCGCGAACGTCCTCCTCCTGGAGAAGGCGCACGTCCGGCACTCCGGCGCCCTCGCCATGGGCATGGACGGGGTCAACAACGCCGTCGTCCCGGGCCGTGCCGAACCCGACGACTACGTCGCCGAGATCACCCGCGCCAACGACGGCATCGTCGACCAGTCCACCGTCCGGCAGACCGCGACCCGCGGCTTCGCGATGGTCCAGCGACTCGAGTCGTACGGGGTGAAGTTCGAGAAGGACGAGCACGGCGAGTACGCGGTCCGGCAGGTGCACCGCTCCGGTTCGTACGTGCTGCCGATGCCGGAGGGCAAGGACGTCAAGAAGGTCCTGTACCGGCAGCTGCGGCGCCGCGAGATGCGGGAGCGGATCCGGATCGAGAACCGGATCATGCCGGTGCGCGTGCTCACGCACCCGGACGACGGGCGGGCCATCGGGGCGGCCGGGTTCCACACCCGTACCGGCGCGTTCGTCACCGTGCGGGCCGGCGCGGTGATCCTGGCGACGGGCGCCTGCGGCCGGCTCGGCCTGCCCGCGTCCGGGTATCTCTACGGGACGTACGAGAACCCCACCAACGCGGGCGACGGCTACGCCATGGCGTACCACGCGGGCGCCGCGCTGACCGGCATCGAGTGCTTCCAGGTCAACCCGCTGATCAAGGACTACAACGGGCCCGCCTGCGCGTACGTGGCGAACCCGTTCGGCGGGTACCAGGTGAACCGGCACGGCGAGCGCTTCGTGGAGTCGGACTACTGGTCCGGGCAGATGATGGCCGAGTTCGCGAACGAACTCGCCTCGGACCGGGGGCCGGTGTACCTGAAACTCAGCCATCTGCCCGAGGAGACGATCGGCGCCGTCGAGTCGATCCTGCACACGACGGAACGCCCCACGCGCGGGACCTTCCACCAGGGCCGGGGGCACGACTACCGCACCCACGACATCGAGATGCACATCTCCGAGATCGGGCTGTGCGGCGGTCACTCCGCCTCGGGGGTACGGGTCGACGCGCACGCCCGCACCACCGTGGACCGCCTCTACGCGGCCGGTGACCTGGCGTGCGTACCGCACAACTACATGATCGGGGCGTTCGTCTTCGGTGACCTGGCCGGCGAGGACGCGGCCCAGTACCGGGCGTACGAAGGGGAGTTGCCGCACGAGCAGCTCGCCGCCGCCCACGAGCTGGTCTACCGGCCGCTGCGCAACCCCGACGGGCCGCCGCAGCCGCAGGTGGAGTACAAGCTGCGCCGGTTCGTGAACGACTACGTGGCACCGCCGAAGACCGGCGCGAAGCTGTCGCTCGCGGTGGAGGCGTTCACCCGGATGTCGGCGGAGATCGAGGGTCTCGGGGCGCACACCGCGCACGAGTTGATGCGGTGCGCGGAGGTGTCGTTCATCCGGGACTGCGCGGAGATGGCGGCCCGGGCCTCGCTGGCGCGGACCGAGTCCCGCTGGGGGCTCTACCACGAGCGCCTCGACCACCCCAAGCGGGACGACACGGACTGGCTGCACCACATCGACCTGCGCAAGTCCCCTTCCGGAGCGATGGAGTTCACGGCCCGCCCGATCGAGCCGTACGTCGTCCCGGTCCCGGAGTTCACCCCGGAGCAGGGCCCCGAGCGGTGGCTGGGTGAGGTGGAGCTGGTCCCGACGGCGACGGCGGGCCGCCGGGACGCGCCTCCGGCGGCGACCGCGCGGACCGTGGCGGCCGCGACCCCGTCCCCGGTCTCCCCCACGCCTTCGGACGGGACGAACCCCGCCCTCCTGCGCCTCCTCACCCTCGCCGAGGAGGCCCCCGACCTGGACGCACTCCGCCCGTACCTCGCCGACCCCGACCCGGCCGTGCGGACCGCCGCCGTGGTCGCGCTCGGGGAGACCGTGCCGGCCGGCGCCGGGCCCGCGCTCGCCGGGCGACTGCGGGACGCCGCGCCCCAGGTCCGGCACGCCGCGGCCGCCGCCCTGCGGGAGCTGGTCGAAGTGCTGCCCGCGGAGGCCGAGTTGGGTACGGGGCTGCGGGATGCCCTGGCCGGGTCCGACCCGGTCGTCCGGTCCGCCGCGCTGGAGGTGCTGCGCGCCCTCCGGCTCGGCGGCGCCGCCCTGTACGCCGGCGCGCTGGCCGACGCCGACCTCGACGTCCGCGTCCACGCCGTCCGCGCCCTCGTCTCGGTGGACGCCGTCGCGGAGCTCGCGGTCGCCGCCGCCGACCCGGCGCGCGAGGTCCGGGTCGCCGTGGCGCGTGGCCTCGCCGCCGTACGGACCCCGGAGCCCGCGCCGCTGCGCCCGCTCCTGGCCGACCCGGACCCGCTCGTTCGGGGTGCCGCCCTGGCCGCGCTCGCCGTCACCGGCTGCCCGCCCGCGTACGCCGAGCCCGCCGTGGCCGCGCTCGCCGACCCCGCCTGGCAGGTACGGGCGGGCGCGGCGACCGCTCTCCGCGCGGCCCCGGCCGAGCTGGCCGTCCCCGCGCTGGCCAAGGCCGTGGCCGACCCGAACGCGGACGTCCGCAAGGCCGCCGTCCTCTCGCTCCACCCCCACCGCACCGCCCCGGACGCCCGCACCGCCCTCACCACGGCCACCACCGACCCCGACGCGGACGTCCGCGCCCACGCGGCGCGGGGCCTGTCCTGACCACTCCCTACGCGGGCCGCTCCGCGGTCAGGACGCCGATCTTGTCGATGCGGTGCTCGGGGTTGCCGTTGGAGTCCCGCCAGAAGTTGCCCGCCGCGTTGTCCTCGGGAGTCGCGCAGGTGGAGAGCGTGATCATGGCCTTGGTGGGCTTCTCGCCCGGCTCGCCCGGCACGGCCGCCCGCTGCTCGGCGAGGGAGCGGTCCGAGCGGAAGGACGTGCTCCGGGTCTCGACGATCGTGTACGTGTACACGGTGCCGGCGGCGGTGACGTGCACGACGTCCCCCACCTTGACGGCGGGCAGCTCGCGCAGGGCCCCGCCGGCCGAGAGCCGGTGGGCGGTCACCAGGTAGTTGCCGATCTCCCCCGGTCCGACGCCCCCGCGCGCGCCGTGGGGGCTGGCGGCCACGCCGCGGTCCTGGATCCGGGTGCCCGCCCGGTCGTCGGTGGTGCCCTGGTACGGCACGACGTCGAGGCCGTCGACGCCGATGGACGGGATGGATATCTCGGCGGGGACGGGCTGCCGCGGCGAAGGCGGCTCCGACGACGTCGGAGCGGGCGCGGGCGGGGGCGGGGCCGTGGGCGCGGGGCCGGTCTCGGAGACCGTGACCGAGGGCGCCGGGGCGTTGTCCTGCGCGGTCGGTGTGCCCGTACAGCCCCAGAGGGCGGCGACGACCGCGACCGAGGCAACGGACACGGCCGGGACGCGGCGTGCGCCCCGGCCTCTCCTCAGACCCCGACGGAGGGTCCCACCACCCTGGGCACCCATGTCCCCAGGATGGCCTAATCCCGACCGCCTGGCACCCCGGCGCCCCCAGGCGATCAGCCGACGCGGTCCCCGGCCGCCACCCGGTGCGCCTCCAGGCCAGGCGCGGCAAGCAGCTCGGCGATCAGCTCCTCCGAGCCGCACACGTACGTGCTGACCAGGTCGACGTCCCCGCCCACGCACCAGGCCCGGTCCCGCGGCCACCACAGATCGGGGAGCTCGGCGAACGGCTCCTCCGCGTCGACGGAGAGCACGTCGGACAGCGGTCCGGAGAGCAGGATCTCGTCCCGCTCCGGGGTGCGGAAGGTGGGCGTCCGGTGCCACTCCCGGCGGCCGTAGCCGTCCCAGAGCCCGAACCAGCACGCTTCCGGGGTGGCCGTGTGCCGGGTCAGTACGGGGATCAGGGCCTCGGCGACCTCGGCCGGCGTGGGCCCTTCGGCGGCGTGCTCGTCCCACACCCCGGGCAGGCCGTACTCCTGCGCGTTCTGGTAGAACCGTTCGGCGCCGATCACCTCGTACCAGTCCGTCAGCGCTCCGACCCGCCGCCCGTAGGCGGCGGCGACGGTCTCCCAGCGCACCGGGCGCTCGTCGAGGGCCGCGGGGTGCAGGACCCGCGCGTACGCCGCGAACCCGGGTGCGGCGACTCCGCCGACGGTGGCGAACTCCCCGAATCCGGCGCGCCGTTCGGTCAGCCAGTCGGCCGGGCCGAGGTCGTCCCGCTCGACCTTCAGCCGTCCGTACGTGAGGGATGCCTCCGCGCTCCCACCCATCACCGCCATCACCTCCGTCACCACGTGTCAGGGCTGCCCAAGGGCAACGTCAGCCTAGTCGCGAGCGGCGTCGGGGGTCGTACAGAGCACGTACACAGGACGTCCAGCGGGCCCCTTGCAGAATGGCAACGCCCGCCGCCCCGGTGGCCGCCGTGAGGCACGACTTCGCCGCGGCGGTGGTGCGCGGACCACATGTCGAGAATCTGATTCGTCCAGTGAATCCAAGGGGAAACACATGCCAGAAGTCGGCGGCTCCAAGGGTCTGAATGTCTCCGGTGACCCGTTCCTGTCCACTGTGGACAGGGTGTGCGCATGGCTCGGCTCCGCGCCCGAGAAGGTGGACGCCCTGTCGGGCGGCGAGCGGATCCAGGTCCTGGGCGAGGTGGCCGACATCAACGCCGCCGCTGCCGCCGGGGACAGTGGCGCCCTGTACGCGCAGCAGTATCTGCTCGACAGGATCTACCAGTTGTACACGAAGATCCCCGGGCAGCAGAGCGCCGAGGGCTCGGTCGTCGTCTACGAGATAGCCCGGCTCCTGGAGACCGCCACGGCGGCCGCCCAGGACCTGCTGATCGAGCCGGGTCTGCTCGAAGAGGCGCCCACGGAGCCCCGGGAGTACCTGACCTGGCTCAAGAACACGGCGAAGAACCACCGGGTGTACAAGCACCCGTACTACCACGAGTTCATCCGCAACACGGCCACGGAGGCCGACCTCCGTAACTACGTGATGCAGGAGTCGGTCGTGGACGGCCGCTTCGACGACCTGCTCGCCATGATGCAGGTGGGCACGGCCGGCGCCGCCAAGTTGGAGATCGCCGCCAACTTCTGGGACGAGATGGGCAACGGCAAGCCCGAGGAGGTCCACACCCACCTCTTCAACAAGATCTACGAGGTCTTCGAGATCTCGGAGGACGAGCTCGCCCGCTCGCTCACCGCCACCTCGCTGCTCAACGGCAACCTCGCGGTCATGCTGTGCCGCCACCGCACCCTGTACCCGGAGGCCGTGGGCTTCCTCGGGATGACCGAGTGGATGGCCCCCGACCGGTTCGTGCAGGTCGTACACGCCTGGGAGCGGCTCGGGCTGCCCGAGGTCGGGATCACCTACCACAAGCTGCACATCACCATCGACTCCCAGCACGCGCAGGGCTGGTTCCACAACGTGGTGCTGCCCGCCGCCGAGTCCGCGGACATGCGGCGTGCCATCGCCCGCGGGATCCTCTGGCGGCTCAACTCCTCTGCCGCGTATCTGGACGAGCGCATGCCTTCCGTCGCCGCCTGACGTCCGACGACCGGCGTCCTGCGCCACCGCCCGACGTCCGTCTTCGTCGCCACCCCACCTTCTGGAGGAGAGACCATGCCCCTCGGCAGCGAACGGTTCACCATCATCGACCTGCCGGAAGTCTCGGCCGACGTCCTGCCCAGCTACGACGACTGCCCGGTCGACGAGTACATGGGACACGGCACCCGCTTCAAGCGCTTCTCGCAGTACCGCCTCCGCCCGCAGGGCGAGGACGCGTGGTCGTTCGAGCGGCTCGCGCACCGGGACTACACCACGTACAAGAAGTTCAACTCGGTCGGCGGCGGCATCCGCCGCGTCTACGAGCCGATCAAGGTCGACTTCACACCGCTCATCGAGCACGGCGTCCGCGAGCTCGGCCTCGACCGGTCCGAGGACTGGCAGATCAACGTCCACCAGAACCGGACCAAGGCGGACGGCGGCAAGCCGGGCCCGCTCACCCCGGAGGGCGTGCACCACGACGGGCACGAGTTCGTGATGATCGCGGTCCTCAACAAGGTGAACGTCGGCGGCGGTCAGACCCGGCTGTGGAACCCGGGGGCCGACGAGCCGTTCTGGACCGGCACGCTGCAGCCCGGGCAGGCGGTCCTCCTTGACGACCGCGCGCTGGCCCACGACGTCACCGACGTGCTCTCCGGCGACGGCGGCCCGGGCCACCGGGACATCGTCATCATCGCGTTCTCGCGGTGGGCGGAGAAGTGGTACGGCGAAGAGCACGACAACGCCGCGCTCGCCGAGCAGTGACCTGGGGCGCCGCTCCGGGGCGGGGCACCACGCCTCGGAGCGGCGCCGCGCCCAGCAGCCAAGGGAGATCATCCGTGATCGACTTCTACAAGTACCAGGCAGCAGGCAACGACTACGTCGTGATCGACCCCCGCCAGACCGACATCCCCGTGACCCGTGAGGCGATCCGGCTGATCTGCGACCGGCACCTGGGGATCGGGGCGGACGGTGTCCTCCACGGGCCGCTGGAGCCGCCGAGACCCGGCGTCCCGGTGGTGCTCGACCTGTACAACTCCGACGGTTCCGACTGCGGCCGGAGCGGCAACGGGCTGCGGATGTTCGCGCTCCACCTCGCCGGCCAGGAGCCGGCGGCCTGGGCCGACGGGCGGGAGTTCACGCTCCGTACCGGCGCCGGCGAGTCCTCGGCGCGGGTCGTCGACCTGGCCGCGGGCCGCGTGGCGGTCGGCATGGGGCGCCCCAGCTTCGACGCCGCCGATGTGCGGCTGCTCCAGGAGGACGGGACGACCCCGTTGGACGGCCGGGCGGTGGGCGTTCCGCTGACGGTGGACGGCGAGAAGCTGACCGTCAGCTGTGTCTACAACGGCAACCCGCACACGGTGGTGCCGGTGGACGAGCCGACGGCGGAGCTGGCGCGCCGGCTCGGTCCTGCCGTCGCCGGGCACGCACGGTTCCCGCAGCGCACGAACGTCCAGTTCATGCGGATGGTGAGCCGGTCGGTGATGGAGATCGAGGTCTACGAGCGGGGTGCCGGGTATGTGACGGCGTCGGGCGCCAGTGCCTGCGCCGCGGTCTCCGTGGCCCGCGAACTCGGGCTCTGCGAGGCCCGGGTGGAGGTCAGGATGCCCGGGGGCGCGGTGGAGATCACCGTCGCCGAGGACGGCCGGGTCACCTTGACCGGCGACGCCGAGCAGGTGGCCGCCGGCTCCTTCGCGCCCGCGCTGCGCGCACGGCTCGACCGGACGGCGCGGGAGACCGCGCCGGTGTCCCCGGGGGCCGCGCGATGACCGTCTCCCCGTCGCGCTCGCGCGACTACCCCATCCAGCGCTGGGTCTTCGAGGACGCCGCCGGGCGCTTCGACATCGACCTGGGCGACAGCAACATGGTTCCGGGGCGCCTCGACGCCCTCTCGGTGCCGCCCGGTCTGGAGCTGGACTACGGCCACGACCGGGGCGTCCGCCCGCTGCGTGAGGCGGTCGCCGGACTGTACGGCGGTGCGGCCGACCAGGTCCTGATCACGCAGGGCGCGCAGCAGGCGCTGTATCTGGTGTACGCGGCGCTGCTCGAACCGGGCTCGCGGGTGATCGCCTTCCGGCCGGGCTGGCAGCAGTCCTGGGACGTGCCGCCCGAGCTGGGGTCCACGGTCGACCTCGTGGGCTTCCGGCCGGATCTCAGCTTCGACGTCGAGGCCGCCGAGGCGGTGGCCGGGCCGGACGTGCGGCTGATCGTCGCCAACAGCCCGTGCAATCCGACCGGTCGGCGCATCGCGGAGAAGGACCTGCGCGCGCTGGTCGACCTGGCGGAGCGGACGGACGCCCACCTGCTCCTGGACGAGGAGTACGCGCTCGACCTCTCGTCCTCCGCGGCCGTGGGCTCGGACCGGGTGATCTCCGTGTCGAGCCTGTCGAAGGTGTACGGCTTCCCCGGCCTGCGGGTCGGCTGGCTGTACGGCCCGCAGGCCGTCGTGGAGCGCTGCGCCCGCCGCAAGTTCCTGTCCACCATCTCCAACTCGGTTCTGTGCGAGACGCTGGCCTGCGACGTCCTGGCGCACCGTTCGGACCACCTGCGCAACTACCACGAGCTCACCCGCCAAGGCCTTGACCTCGTACGGGAGTTCGCCCGCCGCAACGCGGACGCGGTGACGCTCGTGGAGCCGGAGGACACCCCGTTCGCCTGGCTCTGGCTCACCACCGGGGAGGAGCCGCTGACGATGTGCCGCCGCGCGCTCGACCTGGGCGTGCTGCTG
The DNA here is from genome assembly GCF_040638605.1 of Streptomyces sp. NPDC026092. NCBI lineage: Bacteria > Bacillati > Actinomycetota > Actinomycetes > Kitasatosporales > Streptomycetaceae > Streptomyces > Streptomyces sp. NPDC026092. Next base: position 218,271 of record NZ_JBEZYN010000009.1, on the reverse strand, counting down.
ATGCCCGGCGAGACGCTCGGCGCCAGTGACGGCTTCCGGATCTGCTTCGCGCGCTCGCCCGAGGCCGTGGCGGAGGGACTGAGCCGCGTGGAGCGGGTCCTCAGACCGCCTACTCCCCCGGCCGGCTCGACCCCGGCACCCGGACGCTGACCCGCCGGGGCCCCGGCCCCCAATCCTGGGAGCCGCCGCCCCGGCCCGTCAGGCACCACCTCAAGCAGCCCCAGCCAATGGCTCGGGCGCTCCCTTCCGCGCCACCCAGGACGATGCGCTGCCCGGGCGTCGGACCCGCGCCGCCCCGCCGCGCCCTGCCGTGCCGTAGCCCTCGCGCCCCACCCCTCGCTCCGCCCTGCCCTGCTTCGCCATGCCCCGAAATGGAGTTCTGTGACGATGAGCAACCACACCGCCGAGTCGCGTATCCAACTGTCCTTCGGACAGGAGCAGTTGTGGTTCCTGGACCAGATGAGCCCCGGGGAGACCACGTACAACGTCCCGATCGCCTACCGGCTGCGCGGCCCGCTCGACACGGCCGCCCTCGAAGGCGCGCTCAACCTCCTGGTGAAGCGGCACGAGCAGCTCCGGGTGACCTTCCACGCGGCGGACGGCGTGCCGTACCAGGTCGTCTCGCCGGCCGAGGACCGGCCGCTACCCCTCCGGGACCTCTCCGGTCTGGCGCCCGAGGAGGCCGAGGAGACCCTGCGCAAGGAGCTGCAGGTGGAGGCGGACACGCCGTTCGACCTGGCGGCGGGGCCGATCTCCCGGTTCCAGCTGTTCCGGCTCGCCGCCGACCACCACGTGCTCGGCCTCAGCTTCCACCACATCATCACCGACGGCTGGTCCGGCGGTGTGGTCAGCCGGGAGATCTCCCAGGCGTACGCGGACCTCGCCGCCGGCCGGGAGCCCTCGCTGCCCGAGCTGTCGATCGGCTACCACGACCACATCAAGCGCCAGCGCAAGCAGCGGGCCGACGGGGTCTGGGAGGAGGAGCTGAAGTTCTGGGAGGAGCGGCTGTCGGGCCTCGAAGCGCTCGAACTGCCCGCCGACCGGCTCCGCCCGGCCGAGCCCACCCAGAACGGCGAGACCTTCGTCGTCGACTTCCCGGCCGAACTCCTCGCCAAGGCCCGGACGTTGGCGCACGAGCAGGGCGCGTCGCTCTACATGGTGGTGGCCGCCGCGCTGAACGTCGTACTGAGCCGCTACAGCGGGCAGGACGACATCGCGCTCGGCGTGCCCATGCTCGGCCGCACCGACCCCGAACTCGAGGACGTCGTCGGCCTGTTCATCAACATGACCGTGCTGCGCTGCGACCTGTCCGGCGGGGTCACCTTCGCCGAGCTCCTGGAGCGCATCGCCGACGCCAACCTCGACATGTACGACAACCAGGACGTGCCGTTCGACCACGTCGTGGACCGGGTGCAGACGACCCGCGACGCGGGGCGCAACCCGCTCTTCCAGATCGCCTGCCAGCTCCTCGGCGAGGCGGCCACCGGTGACGCCCTTGAGCTGTCGGGCCTGACGTCCGAGTCGATCACCCTGGCGACCTCCCGCTCGCGCTTCGACCTCTCCTTCAGCTTCGTCGAGGGCGCCGAACGGCTGCGTCTGATCGTCGAGTTCGCCACCGACCTGTACGACCGCTGGCGCGTCGAGGCCATGATCGGCCACTTCCGGACCGTGCTCGACGCGGCCTCGGACGCCCCCGAGACCCCGGTCTCGGAGCTGCCGCTGCTCTCCGCGGAGGAGCGCCGCGAGCTGCTCGACGTGGGGCGCGGCGCGGACTTCGACTACCCGACGGAGCCGGTGCACGCGACGATCGCCCGGATCGCGAAGGAGAACCCGGAGCTGGTCGCGCTGGTCTGCCGGGGCGTGGAGATGACGTACGGCGAGCTGATGCGCCGGGCCGACAAGCTCGCCCGGTACATCCGGTCCCGGGGCGTGCGCCAGGAGGAGGTCGTCGCGATCGCGATGGACCGTGACCTGGACGCCCTGGTGGCGATCCTGGGTGTCATGGTGTCCGGCGCGGCGTACACGATCATCGACCCCTCGCACCCGAACGCCCGCCTGGACCACATGCTGCGGGACACCAAGAGCCCGCTGGTGATCACCCGGGAGGGCTCGCTCGGCGACCTGCCGGACTCCTGCGGCTGGGAGAGCGTCCGGATCGACGCCGACTGGGCGGCCATCGAGGCGCTGCCGGACGACGAGCCGCTGGAGGAGTGGGCCGAGCCGACCTCCCTCGTGTACATCCTCTACACCTCGGGCTCGACCGGGCGTCCGAAGGGCGTGATGATCGAGCAGCGCGGCCTGCGGATGTTCATCGAGGCGTACCGGCGCACCTTCGGCGAGTGGACGCACGAGGACCGGCTGCTGCAGCTGCCCGCGCTGACCTTCGACATGTCCCAGGGCGAGATCTTCGCCGGTCTGATCAGCGGCTCGGCCCTGGTCCTGGTGGCGCCGGAGGACGCCTCGTCCCCCGAGGCGCTCGGCGGTCTGATGCGCGACCAGCGGGTGACCTACGCGGGTCTGTCGCCGGCGATCCTCTCGGTCGTAGAGGCGGGTCCGTACCCGGATCTGAAGTACATCATGGGCGGCGCGGAGGCCCTGCCGGCCGAGCTGGTCAACAAGTGGAACCTGCCGGGCCGGAAGTTCGTGAACCTCTACGGCCCCACCGAGGCGTCGGTGGCGACGACCGAGTACCTCTGCGAGCACAAGGAGTGGCAGTCCTCGCCGCCCATCGGCCGGCCGGAGTTCAGCCGCCTGCACTACGTCGTCGACAAGGAGTTCAACCTGGTGCCGGTCGGTGTCCCGGGCGAGCTGCTGATCGGCGGTGACGAGGGTCTGGCGCGCGGCTACCTCAACCTGCCGGAGATGACGGACGAGAAGTTCGTGCCCGACCCGTTCCTCGGCGAGGGCCGGGTGTACCGCACCGGTGACCTGGTGCGCTGGACCCGCGATCTGCAGATCGACTTCATCGGGCGGCTCGACAACCAGGTGAAGCTGCGCGGGCTGCGGATCGAGCTCGGCGAGATCGAGTCCGGTCTGCTGACGCACCCCAAGGTCCGGATGGCCCTGGTCCTGCTGCGCGAGGACTACGGGGAGAAGCAGCTCGTCGCGTACTACACGGTCCTCGGCGACAGCGCGCCGACGGTGGCCGAGCTCCGTGAGCACCTGGGCCGCACCATGCCGGAGTACATGGTGCCGACGGCCTGGGTGGAGCTGACCGAGTTCCCGCTGACCGCGGCGCGCAAGATCGACCGGGCCAAGCTGCCCGCTCCGGTCTCCGGTTCGGGCGACGGTACGGCGAGCTTCGTCGCGCCGGTGACCGCGACCGAGGAGAAGGTGGCCGAGGTGTTCGGCGCCGTCCTCGCGGCGCAGCAGATCAGCGCCGAGGGCAACTTCTTCGAACTGGGCGGCAACTCGCTCCAGGCGATGCGGGTGGTGAGCCGGCTCAACAAGCACTTCGGGGTCAAGGTCAACGTCCGTCTGCTGTACGGCGGTGCCTCGGTCGCCACGGTCGCCGGTGCCATCGACGCGCTGGTGGAGGCCAAGGCGGGTTCGCGTGCCTGAGGCTCCAGGGGCGGCGCTCCCGCCCCCGCGACCGCCGGTGACGGGCGCCCTGCCCGGCTCCGCGCAGGATCTGCTGCTGCGCCAGGGGGCGGAGCTGCTCAGCGGCTCCGACCCCGAGCTGGCCCTCCTCCTCGACCGCGAGGTGGAGGAGCAGGCCATGACCCTGGCGATGGTGGCCTCGGCCAGCGCCGCGAACCCGGCCGTGCTGGCCACGGGCGGGGCCGCCCTGTCGAACGTGACGGCGGAGGGCTACCCGGGGGCCCGCTACCACCCGGGCGCGGCGCGGTTCGACGGCGTGGAGCGGCTGGCGGTGTCGCGGGCCCGGCAGGCCTTCGGCGCGCAGTACGCCAATGTGCAGCCGCACTCGTGCTCCTCGGCCAACCAGGCCGTCCTGGCGGCGCTGCTGCCGCCGGGCGGCGCCCTGCTCGCCCTCGACCTGGACTCCGGCGGCCACCTCACGCACGGTTCGGCCGCCTCGGTGACCGGTCACCACTACCGGGCCGTGCACTACGGCCTGGACTACAAGGGGTTCATCGACTACGAGCAGGTGGCCGAGCTGGCCCTGGCCCACCGACCCCAGGTGCTCATCGCGGGGGCCAGCGCCTATCCGCGGACCCTGGACTTCGCCCGGTTCCGGGCGATCGCGGACTCCGTCGGGGCGTACCTGGTGGCCGACATCTCGCACATCGCGGGCCTGGTGGCGGCCGGGGAGCACCCCAGCCCCATCGACCTGGCGCACGTCACCACGACCAGCACCTACAAGCAGCTGGGCGGGCCGCGCGGCGGGCTGATCCTGATCGGCGCGGAGCACCGTACGGCGGGTCCTGACGCCCGCCGTACCCCGCTCGCCCGGCTGATGCAGCGGGCGGTCTTCCCGCAGTCGCAGGGCACGCCGAGCCCGGCCGGGATCGCGGCCAAGGCGCACGCGCTCAAGCTCGTCACCGAGCCGGCGTTCCGGGAGACGATGCGGCTCGTCCGGGACGACGCGGCGGCGCTCGCCGACGCCCTGGACGAGTTCGGCTACCGGGTCCTGACCGGCGGCACGGAGAACCACATGGTGCTGCTCGACATCTTCGACCGGGGCGTCACCGGGGTGGTCGCGGAACGTGCCCTGGAGGAGTGCGGGATCCTCACCAACCGCAACCGCATCCCCAAGGACACCAAGGCCCCGCTGGTCGCCAGCGGGCTGCGGCTCGGCACGAACGTGCTGGCGCAGCGGGGCATGGGGCCCGACGAGATGCGGACCTGCGCCCGGCTGCTGCACGAGGTGCTCGGCGCCACGACCGTGCTGAGCGACACCGAGTTCCAGACGGACCCCGAGGTCCGGGACCGGGTCAAGGCCGAGGTGGCCGCCCTGTGCCGCACCCACCCCCTGCCCTTCGGCGCCGGGCTCCCCCCGGCCGGCGCCGCCGACCGCGAGCCAGGTGAGAGGTCTTGAGCCGGAACCCCGCCCCCGTGACGTCCCCTGCGACGTCCCCCGAGTCGTCCGAAGACGCGACGACTCCCGTACCGGCGCCCTCCGCGGCGCCCGTACGGGCCCCGGCGCCGCCCGCGCTGCTCCCGGCCGACCGGCCGCGCATGCCCGGAGCCACTCCGGAACGCACCGCCTCCGCCCGGGTGCGGCTCGGTCCCTCGGCCCGTACCGCTCCGGAGGAGGTGCTCCTCGCCGGCTTCACGGCGCTGGTGCACCGCTGGAGCGGCCAGTCCGCCTTCGGCCTCGTCGTCCGCACGCCCGGTGCCGGTCCGGTCCGCCTGGAGCGGACGGTCAGCGGTACGGAGACGCTGGCCGGGCTGGCGGCCGCCGACCAGGCCGACGTCCTGGCCGCCGACCGGCGAGATTCGGCCGAACGGATGCCGGGCCAGGACGAGTTCGAGCTCGTGCTGCACGCACCCGAAACGGCCGAGGTCGGCTCGCCCGGCGCGGAGCTGCGCTACGCCCCCGAGCTCTTCGACCGGGAGACCGTGCTCCGCGTCCTCGCCTCCTACGTCACGCTCCTGGAGGACGGGCTGAACGACCCGGACCGGCCGGTGGCGCGGCTGCGGCTGCTGCCGGACGAGGAACTGCGCCGGATGCTCGTCGACTGGAACGACACGGCGACGGAGCTGCCGTACGAGGTGTGCCTGCACGCCGCGTTCGAGGAGCGCGCCGCCGGGGCGCCCGACGCCCTCGCCCTGATCGGGCCGGAGCGGACGTGGACGTACCGCGAGGTGAACGAGGCGGCGAACCGGCTCGCCCACCACCTGCGGACGCTCGGTGTCGGCCCGGACGGGCGGGTCGGCATCTGTCTGGACCGCTCCGCCGAGTTCCTCGTCGCCGTCCTGGGCGTGCTCAAGGCGGGCGGGGCCTACGTGCCGCTCGACCCCGACTACCCGCGGCAGCGCCTCGCCACCATGGTGGCCGGCACGTCCTGCGCGGTGGTCGTCAGCCGTACCGGACCGGCCGACAGCCTCCCGTCTCCGGACGACGGCGACGGCGGACCGGGCACGCCCGTGCTGCTCCTCGACCGGGACGCGGCGCTCCTCGCCGCGTACCCGGCGCACAACCCCGAGGGCGGGGCGACGCCCGACGATCTCGCGTACATCATCCACACCTCGGGTTCCACCGGCGCGCCGAAGCCGATCGCGCTGCGCCACCGCGGGGTGATGAACAACATCGCGGACCTCAACTCCCGCTTCGGCGTGGGTCCCGGCGACCGGGTCCTCGCCCTCTCCTCGCCGAGCTTCGACATGTCGGTGTACGAGTTCCTCGGCCTGACCACGGCGGGCGGCGCGGTCGTCCTGACCGAGCCGGAACGCGCCAAGGACCCCGAGCACTGGGCCGAGTTGCTCGCGGCCCACCGGGTCACCGTCTGGAACTCGGCGCCCGCGCTCCTGGACATGGTCGTCGAGCACCTCGAATCGACCGGCGCGGCGGCCCTCCCCGATCTGCGGCTCGCGCTGCTCGGCGGCGACTGGATCCCCGTGTCGCTGCCGGACCGGTCCCGGGCGGTGGCCCCCGCGCTGCGCTTCGTCGCGCTGGGCGGGGCCACCGAGGCCTCGATCCACTCGACGATCTACGAGGTCGTGAAGACCGACGCGCGCTGGACGAGCATCCCGTACGGGCGCCCGATGGCGAACCAGCGTACGTACATCCTCGACGAGGATCTTCAGCCCGTGCCGCCCGGTGTGCCCGGGGAGCTCCATCTGGCGGGCATCGGGCTCGCCCGGGAGTACCTCGGCCGGCCGGAACAGACGGCGGAGCGGTTCTTCACCTGGTCCCACGGCGAGGTGGCGGACGAGCGGCTCTACCGCACGGGCGATGTGGCCCGTCACGGTCCCGACGGTCTGATCGAGCTCCTCGGCCGGGCGGACTTCCAGGTGAAGCTGCGCGGCCTGCGGATCGAACTGGGCGAGATCGAGGCGGTGTTCCGCGCCCACGATGCCGTCCGGGAGGCGGTCGTCACCGCGCATCCCGACGGCGCGGGCGACCGGCGGCTCGTCGCCTACCTCGTCCCCGAGGCGGGCCGGACCGTGGACCTGGCGGAGGTCGCCGAGCACGCGTCCCGGTCGCTGCCCGGGTTCATGGTGCCGAGCACCGTCCTCGTCCTGGCCGAGCTGCCCCTGACGCCCAACGGCAAGGTCGACCGCAAGGCCCTGCCCGAACCGCCCGAGCCGGTCGGCGAGCCGCCGGCCCAGTACACCGCGCCGGCCACGGAGACCGAGCGGACGGTGGCCGAGATCTTCGCGAACGTCCTCGGCACCTCCCGGATCGGCGCGGACAGCGGCTTCTTCGCCGTCGGCGGCAACTCACTTCAGGCCATGCGGGCCGTCACCCGCTTGAACAAGCACTTCGGGATCCGGGTGAATGTCCGTCTGCTGTACGGCGGTACGACCGTCAGCGGTATCGCCGCCGTCATCGACGAGCGGCTCTCACCCCCTTCGAACGGAGCGTAGGCACCGTGACAGCACCCGCAGGCGGCAGCCTCGTCCCGCTCAGGGACGAGGGCGACCTGACCCCGCTCCACTGCGTCCATCCGGTCTCCGGTTCGCCCTACTGCTACTCGGCGATGGCGCACCGACTCCCCACCGGACGCCCGGTGTTCGGCTTCGAGGCCCCGGGCTTCGACGGCTCCTCCGAGCCGGCGCAGTCGATCACGGAGCTGGCCGAGCTGCACACGGCCTCGCTCCTGGCGGACCGTCCGCACGGCCCGTACCAGCTGCTCGGCTGGTCGCTCGGCGGGGTCGTCGCGTACGAGATGGCACGGCTCCTCGTCGCCCGCGGCGAGGAGGTCCCGCTGCTCGTCGTCGTCGACGCGGCGCTGCCCGGCACGCAGAAGGTGCTCCCCGACGACGCGTTGGCCCGCCACTTCCTGTACGACTTCCTCGGCGTGACCCCGGAGCGGGCTCCCGGGATCGACAAGGCGCTGGTGGGCATGGCGCCGGGCGCGGAACCGGCCGAGATCTTCGCGGCGGCGGAGCAACACGGCGCCGTGCCCGAGGAGTTCGACGCGGAGTTCCTGCTGGAGCGGTACGCCCTGTTCCGTACCGGTGTCCTGGCCCTGCGCCGCCACCGGTTCGACACGGTCCACGCGGGCTCCGCGATCCTGATCAAGGCCGAGGAGTCGGTGGACGGGCTCCTGGACTGGGATCCGTACGTCGAGCGGCTCACGGTGCACACCGCGCCGGGCGACCACCACTCCGTGTGGCAGGGCCCGGGGCTCGACGCCATCACCGGCATCGTCGACGCCGCCCTACGAGAGGCGACTCCCGCATGACGGAGCACGGCACGTCCACCGCTTCGGCCTCCCCGGCCGAGGCGGAGGACCCCCCGCGGTCGCTCTGGCGCGACAGGGACTTCATGGTGTTCTGGGCGGGCGAGGCCCTCTCCCTGTACGGCACCCAGATCACCCATCTCGCGCTTCCCCTGACGGCCGTCCTGGTCTTCGAGGTGGGCGCCGGAGAGCTGGGCATGCTCCGCTTCGCCCAGCTGGTGCCCTTCCTCGGGCTCGCCCTGCTCTTCGGGGTGTGGGTGGACCGGCGGCGGAAGCGGCCGGTGATGCTGGGCGCCAACCTGGTGCGGATGGTGCTCATCGGCCTGGTCCCCGTCCTGTACGAGCTGGACCTGCTGACGCTGCCGGCGCTGTACGCGCTGGCGTTCGGGATCGGGATCGCGACGGTCCTCTTCGACGTGAGCTGGATGTCGTACGTCCCGGTGCTCGTGAAGGACCGGCGCAGCCTGCTCGAGGCCAACACCAAGCTGAACGCCACCTATTCGTCGGCGGACATCGCCGGTCCCGGTCTGGCGGGCACGCTGGTGAGCGGGTTCTCGGCGCCGTTCGCGATGACCGCCAACGCCTTCTCGTACGCCCTGTCGGTGGTGTCGCTGCTCCTCATCAGGACGCCCGAGCCGGCCCCGGAGGTCCCGGAGGAGAAGCGGCGGCTGCGCACCGAGCTCGCCGAGGGGCTGCGCTGGGTGTTCGGCAACCGCTGGCTGCGGGCGATGGGTCTTGTCGGCTGCGCCTGCAACTTCCTGCTCACGATGGTGCAGTCGCTGTTCCTGCTGTACGCGGTGCGCGACCAGGATCTGTCGGCCGCCGCGGTCGGTTTCGTGATGGGCGCGGCGGCCGTGGGCGGTCTGCTGGGCGCGCTGGTGTCGGGCACGGTGGTGCGCCGGCTCTCGGTGGGCACCGCCTACCGGCTCTCGGTCTCGATCATCTTCCTCGGGCCGCTGCTCATCCCTGCGGCGGGCGGTCCGCGCTGGCTGCTCGTGGGCCTGTTCGTGGCCTCCTTCTTCATCGAGTACGTGGGCGCGAGCGTCTCGAACGTGCTCATCGTGAGCCTGCGTCAGACCATCACCCCGCAGCACCTGATGGGACGGATGACGGCCGCGATGCGGATGCTGCTGTACGGCGGCGGGGCGCTGGGCGGACCTGTCGGCGGTCTCCTCGCGGCGCTCGCGGGGCTGCACGGCGCACTGTGGATCGCGGGCCTGATGTCGGTCGCGATGCTGGTCCCGATCTTCCTGTCCCCGGTCGGCCGGCTCCGCGAGATGCCGACCGGTCCCGAGGACGCCTCGCTCACCGCGCGGTGAGGTCGGTGGGCCGCGTCGCGGGGTCGTCCCACTGCCGGAACGCGGCCCTGCGCAGCACGGCGGCCCGGCGCAGGACGACCGCGTACGCCTCGCCCGGGTCCGCGGGCGACGAGGGCTCGGGGGCGGCGTCGGGGTACGGGGCGGTCGCCCGTGGCGGGTCCGGGTGCGGGGGCGGGTCGCCCAGGCGGGCCAGGGCCGCCCGCCGGCTCAGCATGGGCTCGCGCTCGGCGCACTCCGCCGCGTAGATCCCGAGGAGGTCGTGCAGCCGGAACAGGGGTCCGTGCTCCTCCAGGAAGTGGTGGGCGGCCAGCACGTCGAGGAGGCGCCGGGCGGTGGTGTGGTCGGTGTCCGCGAGCCGCGCGGCGACGGGGACGGTGATCGGCCCGTCCTTGCGCAGGCCCAGGAAGCGGAACATCCGGGCCGCCTCCGACGGCAGCGCCTGGTACGAGGTCTCGAAGGCGTCGCGGACGCTGGCGAGGGCGTCGTCGCCGACGGTGAGCCGGTCGAGCCGGCCGCTCTCCGTCGTGTACTGCTCCACCAGCGTCCCGAGGGGTACGCCGGGGTTGGCGAGGAGCCCCTCGGCGGTGATGCGCAGGGCCAGCGGCAGTCCGCCGCAGAGGGCCGCGAGCCGCCGGGCGGCCTCCGGGTGGGCCGAGAGCCGTCCGCCGGAGAGGGTGGTGAGCAGCTGGGCCGCCTCGTCGACGGCCAGCGGGCGTACGGTGAGCGTGCGCGCCCCGTCCCGTGCGGCGAGCCCGGCGAAGCGCTGCCGGCTGGTGGCCACGACGCAGGACGCGCCGCGGGGTAACAGCGGTCGCAGCTGGTCCACGCTGAGGGCGTCGTCGAGGACGACGAGCATCTTCCGGCCGTACAGCAGGCTGCGGAAGAGCGTGGCGCGGCCGGCGGGGTCGCGCGGGATCCGGTTGCTGTCGGCGCCGAGGCTGGTGAGCAGGTGCAGCAGCGCGTCCGAGGCGCTCAGCGGCCGGCCGCGGAGCCCGTTGCCGCAGAGGTCCACATAGAGCTGGCCGTCCGGGAAGCGGTGGGCGAGCCGGTGGGCCAGTTCGAGTACGAGAGCCGACTTGCCGACTCCGGCGGGGCCGTCGACGACGATGACCGGGGTGCTGCGCTGGGCGGGCTCGTCGTCGAGGAGGCTCTCCAGGTGGGCGAGTTCGGTGTCGCGTCCGGTGAAGCCGCGTGCCACGGGCGGAAGTTGGGCCGGTACGGGTAAGGCGGTGGCGCCGAGTCCCGGTCGGCCGCCGGGGGTGATGCTCCCGACGGGGAGCCGTAACTCCCGCTGGCCCGCGAGGATCCAGCGATGCAGGTCCTGCAGTTCGGCGCCGGGCTCGATGCCGAGTTCGCGGCGGAGCAGCTGCCGGGTCTCGGTGTACACGGCGAGGGCGTGGGCCTGGCGGCCCGCGTGGTAGAGCGCCAGCATCAGGAGCAGCCGGACCTTCTCGCGCAGCGGCTCCTCGACGGCCGCGCGCGACAGGGTGTCGACCGCCTCGGCGCACCCACCGGTCGCCAGCATGACAGAGGCCCACTCCTCGACGGCGGTCAGCCGGAGGTCCCGCAGCCGGACGCCCTCGGTGGCGGCGAACGGTCCGGGCACCCCGGCGTACGCCTCGCCCCGCCAGAGCGCGAGGGCGTCCTCGTAGAGCCGTAACGTCGTCTCCGCGCTGCCGCCCTCGCGGGATCTGCGGGCGTGGCCGTGGCGCTCGACGAAGAGGGTGGCGTCCACGTCGGCCGGGTCGAGCCGCAGGCAGTAGCCGCCGGGTTCGGAGGACAGCACCGTGCTGGCGACCCTGCTGCCGCGCCCCGGTTCGAGGGCCCGACGTAATCGGGCGACGTAGGTGTGGACGCCGTTGGCCGCGGTCTGCGGGGTCTCGCTGCCCCACAGGGCGCTGGTGATGGCCTCCCCGCTCACCACCTCGCCCGCCCGGCTGGCGAGCAGGCTCAGGACCGCGCGCTGTTTCGGCGAGCCGAGCGCGACCTCCTCACCTTGCCGCCAGGCGCGTATCGGTCCAAGGAGCTGGATGCGAAGAGTTGCCCCCGTGCAGGTCATGATCCCGTTCACCCCTCAGGGTCGCGTGCTGTTCATGCCGGTCCCCGGTGGTGGCCGTTCGGGCCCCGGGCTTCGCGAAGGCGGCGAGTTGCGCCACGCGTTCGCGCGTTCATGAAGAGCCGGTGCGTCCGCCCATGGCGGGCCCGGCGTGCGGGCGGAAGGCCCGCCGAAGGCTCAGGCCGCGCCCGAGTGGCTCCGGCGCGGGGCCTGCCCGCCGCTGCGGTGACAACACGAAGAAGCAGCCGCACACCCGGGGAGGTACCGGGCCGTCCCGCACGCGGACCGGTGGTGGCGGTCGCATTCGCGGTTCCTGTGAGTCTCGCAAGGCGTCACTGGCGGCATGGCCGCGAATCTAATCCGGTCACCTGAGCGACACCAGGCCCTTCAGGGAGCATCGGGCATGCTCCGAAAGGCGTACGGCGACACTCCCGGCGCACTGGCGTTCCGTCGCCCCACCCGTTCAGACGACACGGCGGAACGCCAACTCCGCGAAGGGGGTCGGCCGTTGCACTGCGGGGCGGCGCGGCTCGGGCTGTTTGGCCTTCGCCGGATCGATCAGGCGGGCCTCCACGGCCTTGTTGACCGCCCCGATGCGCGAGGCCACGCCGAGTTTCTCGAAGATGTTCCTCAGGTGCCGCTTCACGGTCGCCTCCGTGATGCCCAGTTCGTTCGCGATCTGACGGTTGCTCAGCGCGCCGGCGACATGGGTGAGGACCTCGCGCTCGCGCGGCGAGAGGGAGGACCCGGCCGGGCTGAAGGCGGCGCTGGGCGTGGCGCTGCAGGGGAGCACGATCATGACCTGCGGGTCGTGGGCCGTGACGCCCCTGATGGCGGAGAGCAGTGAGGCGCGCGGGGCGCTCTTGTGGAGATAGCCGTGGGCGCCGCGGGCGAGCAGCTCCTGCACGAGCGGGAGGTGGTCGTGCATCGACAGCATCAGCACCCGCAGCCGCGGGAAGCGGGCTGTCAACTCGCTGACCACGGTGGGCGCGTGGTGCCGGGGCATCTCGACGTCGAGCAGCACGACGTGCGCTCCGGTGGACGCCACCAGGTCGGCGAGACCGACGGACGTGTCGGCCTCGGCGACGACGCGCAGGTCGTCCTCCGCGTCGAGCAGCTGACAGAGGGCGTCGCGCAGGAGCGAGTGGTCGTCGACCGCGACGATGCGGATCGGCTCGCCCGTCCGCGGGATCCGCTGGTCATCTGGCGTCCGCATGCCACTCCTCACCCATCGGCACCGAGAACGCGAGGGTCGTGCCGAGTCCTGGGGCGCTCCGGATCTCCATGCCGCCGCCGAGCAGGCGGATCCTTTCCGCCACGGAGGCGAGGCCGTTGCCGAACTCCCGCTCCGGCGGGAGACCGACTCCGTCGTCGCTGACGGAGGCCCGTAATCGGCGTACGCCCGTGTCCAGTTCCTGGTCGCCTCGCACCTCGACGGTGACGCGGGAGGCGTGGGCGTGCGCCAGTGCGTTGCGCAGCCCTTCGCGCAGGACCAGGAAGAGCTGTTCGCCGACGGTGTCGGGCAGCGGGTCGTCGACGTCCTCGACCCGGATCTCGACCACGGGCCGGTCGATCGCCATGGCGGTGACGAAGGCGGAGAGCGCCACGCCCAGGGAGCCGGCGGAGTGCGCTCCCGTGCGCAGTTCGGTCACGATGTCCCGAGCGCTCTGCATCGTCTCCAGGATCGCCTGCTTGAGGGCCTCGAGCCGAGGGTCCGTCACCGACGAGACGTTCTGGGTGAGTTCGTAGAGTTCCAGCTGGCGCAGCGCCAGGCCGGCCGCGCTGCCGACGCGGTCGTGGATCTCCCTCGCCATCGCGTCGCGGCTCGCCCGCGTGGAGTCCCGTACGACGTCGAGCAGGTGAAGATCGTCTCCGTCCGCGGCGTCCTCCAGCTCGTGGGCGACGGCCGCCTGGACCCGCGCGAGGAACCGCGTCCGGTCGGCCGGATCGCCGGGCGGCTCGGGCTTCGTCCGCTCCAGGAACTCCGCGACGAGCTGGACCAGCAGGGCCCCCGCCCGTACGGCGTGGAGGGGTACCGTCCCCCGCGCGAGCCGCGCCCCGGCCGCGTGTGGCGCGGGCTCCTCCTTGCCGGGGCCGGGCGGCGCGGTCGCGCTCACGGGTTCCGCGGTCGCGCCCCCCGACGCGTCGCGGCATTCCGACAGTATTCTGCGCGCCTGGTCACGGCAGGATTCCCAGGATTCCGCATGGGTTCCCAGCGGATTGCGTTGATCGATGAGTCTGCTGCGATAGGCGTCGAGCAACTCGGGCTCGCAGGCGATTAATTCCGCGGCCAGCCCCGCGTCCTCGACACACGGGGCCTGCCCTGACATTCCCCGCGCCGTCGTGTCGGACAACGCCTCCCCCCTCCCCTTTACCCGTCCCCCTCCACCGCTCCCCCGTCCCCAGACGGTGCAAAACGGAGAGAAATACCGGAGATCGTCATGATCATGCCGTACCACCTAAAGGACGTCAAGTGTCCCGCTTGCGGAATCCACGCTTCCCGACCCCATTGACCGGACGCAAATCCGGCGAAAGAGTTCGGACGGCCACGAACGTCCGGCATATCCACTTCCCGCCGGTGCCAAGGGGCGCCGAACAAGAACCGAGGGAGGGGCGAACGCCCGCCGAACAGCGCGACGGGAGCCCCGCGACCGGGCGGAAGATCGCCCACCCCTCCGGTTCTTGGTTTACCGCTGAACGGCATTTTCCGGCCGAGCCGGGGGAACATCCGCGAGCCGGCTCGCGCCACGCCGGAAGGCCTGTATAGAGAGACCGCCCACCCGGGAGACAGAGGCGACTTCCCCTTTGAGCCAAATCCCCCGGGCGCCGGTCCGTCATGCCTTGTGTCGCCGCATTCCCGCGCCATAGGGTCACCGCGGCCTCGAATTCGATTGCCGGGTCGCCGACCCGCCCGCGCCAACTCCTTCCCGAAAGCCGGTGGATTGTGTCGCAGCTCGCCGCTCTGAGTCGCCGTACCAAAGTCCCCGTCCGCACCTTGCGGTCGTATCAGGACCTGGATCTCCTGCCGAGCGTTCCGGAATACGATGAATCGCATGTGCGCAGGGTTGCACTGGTAAAGGCTCTCCTGAATGTCGGCGGACTTTCCCATGCCGAGGTGCGCCGGCTCGTCCGCCATGTGGAGGAGGACCGACCACCGGCGAACGAACTCCTCCGCCTCACCCAGCACGCCTTGCCGACCCCCGGCTCCCCGTCGCCCGACCAGGAGTGGGAATGGGCTCAGGCCCGGGTGTCCGGCCTGATCAGGGGCTGGGGCTGGCAGGTGGGCCCGGACAACCCGGCCTGGCAGACGCTCTGTCAGGTGGCCATCGCCTGCAAGTCGCTCGATCACCAGGACATTCCGCGGCTGTTTCCCGCGTATGCCGAGAACCTGGAGCGGATTGCCCGCCTTGAGATGCAAATCCTCAGCGAACAGGAGGACCCGGAAAGCGCCGTGACACGGCTCGTGACGGTCACCGCGTTGGGCGACGTCGCCCTCTCCGCGATGCGCCGACTCGCCCACGAGCATTTCCTGTCCTCGGCCGCGAGCGGGGCGGAGCACGCGGCGCCTCGCGCGGACTGACCGGGCGGACCGCGACACCGCCGACCGCCCCACCCTCGCCCGACACCTCACGCACACCACAGCGGACGCGGAGCCTCCGCCACCCATCCTCCACATATTGTCTACAACTGTGCTCGAATTGCCGTGAGTTGTGGCACATCTGTTCACAGAACCCCCCAGAGATCGCTAACTTCCCCTCAACCTCGTTCGCATCGGGAAGGACCTCTGTGAACGCATCACCTCGCAGAGCCGTGGCCACCCTGGCCGCAGCTGCTCTCGCGACCCCGCTCCTGCTGGTCTCCGCCTCCCCCGCCTCCTCGCAGCAGGACAGGCCGGGCAAGGACGCCGCCAAGCTCGCCCAGGCGCTCGTCCGGGAGGCGTCCGCGCAGGACGCCTTACGGCACCTGGAGAAGTTTCAGGCCATCGCCGACTCCGCCGGCGGTCACCGCGTGGCCGGCTCGCTCGGCCACGACGCCTCTGCCGCCTACGTCTACACGCAGCTGAAGAAGGCCGGGTACAACGTCTCGTACCAGCGCTTTGACTTCGTCTACACGCAGACGCTCGCCGAGAAGCTCTCCGCCGTCACCCCGGCGCCGTACGACATCGAGATCAAGGCCCTGACGTACACGAAGTCGACGCCGGTCGGCGGGGTACGGGCCGATGTGGCCGCCGTCCCGGTCGACGCCGACGGCACCACGGGCTGCGAGCCCGGCGACTACGCGAGCGGCGCCTACGCCGGGAAGATCGCCCTGATCAAGCGCGGTGGCTGCGCCTTCGCCGTCAAGCAGCAGCAGGCCGCCGCGGCGGGCGCGATCGGCGCCCTCATCTACAACAACATCGACGCCGGGTACGGCCCGCTCTCGGGCACCCTCGGCGACCCGGCCGCCGCCAAGATCCCCACCGGCGGGATCAGCAAGGCCGCGGGCGAGAAGCTGGCCGCGGACCTCGCCCAGGGGCCCGTGAACCTCTCCTTCGAGATCCGGCAGCTCCAGGAGAAGCGTTCCACCAACAACGTCATCGCCGAGACCAAGGGCGGGAACGCGGCCGAAACGGTGATGCTCGGCGCCTCCCTCGACTCGGTCCTCGCGGGCCCCGGCATCAACGACAACGGCTCCGGCTCGGCCGGCCTGCTCGACGTCGCCCTGAAGCTGGCCAAGAAGGAGAAGAGCCCCCGCAACAAGGTGCGGTTCGCCTGGTGGTCGGCGGCCGAGAGCGGCCTGGTCGGCTCGCACCACTACGTCGCGAACCTCACGCCGCTCGACAAGCGGGAGATCAAGCTCTACCTCAACTTCGAGCTGATCGCCTCGACCAACCACGGCCTGTTCGTCTACGACGGCGACAACTCCGACGGCGCCAACGGGCAGTCCGCACCGGCCGGTTCGGACCTGCTGGAGCGGGACATCACCGCGTTCCTCGGCAAGCGGGGCCTGCCGCACGCGGGCACGCCGTTCGTCGCCCGCTTCGACTACGGCCCGTTCGTCGACGCGGGCATACCCTCCGGCGGCACGTTCGCGGGCGCGGAGGCGCTCAAGACGGCCGCCGAGGCGGAGAAGTTCGGCGGTACGGCGGGGGCCATGTTCGACCCGAACTACCACGGGGCAGGCGACACGGTAAGGAACATCAGCCTGACCGCGTTCGACACGCACATCGACGTCATCGCCAACGCGGTCGGCACGTACGCGCACGACCTCAGCTCCCTGCGGCAGCCGGCGGGCGCCGCCCGCGCGGACAGCGGCGCGGCAGCGGCGGCCCCGCGCGAGGGGCGCCCCTACGGCGTGACCGAGTAGGAGTCCGGCGCTCGTCCGCCGCCCCGGTGCCGGGCCCGTCGCGCATGACGGGCCCGGCGCCGGGGAACGGGCTTCCCCGGGTTCCCCTGCGCCCCAGGTTCCCCCGGCGCCCCGGGGTCCCGATGAGGACCCCACCGCACGGAGAACGGCACCGCACCAGCCCCCCTCGCCCGCCCGACAGAAAGCCGAGGCCATGGCCATCGACGTCACCGCACTCCGAGCCCACTTCCCCTCCCTCGACGGCAGCCTCGCCTTCTTCGACGGTCCGGGCGGCACGCAGACCCCCCGCCCCGTCGCCGAGGCCATCGCCGAGACGCTGACCGGACCCCTGTCCAACCGCGGAAAGATCAGCCCGTCCGAGCTCAACGCCGAGCGCTCCGTCTCGGAGTTCCGCGACGCCTACGCCGATCTGCTGAACATGCCCGCGGACAGCATCGTCCACGGGCGCAGCGCCACCCAGCTCACGTACGACTTCGCCCGCCTGCTGGCGCGGGGCTGGGGCGCGGGCGACGAGATCGTCGTCAGCCGCCTCGACCACGACTGCAACGTCCGCCCCTGGGTGCAGGCGGCCGAGCGCGCGGGAGCGACGGTCCGCTGGATCGAGATCGAGCCGGAGACCGCCGAACTCGACCTGGAGTCGTACGAGCGCGTCCTCTCACCCCGTACGAAGCTGGTGGCCGTCACGGCGGCCTCGAACGTCCTGGGCACCAAGCCCCCGTTGCGCCGGATCGCGGACCGGGCCCACGAGGTCGGCGCGCTGCTGTACGTGGACGGCGTGCACTACGCGGCGCACCACCTCGTGGACGTACCGGCGTTGGGGGCGGACCTGTTCGTCTGCTCGCCGTACAAGTTCCTCGGCCCGCACTGCGCCGTCCTCACCGGAACGCCCGAGCTGCTGGAGACCCTCCGCCCCGACAAGCTCCTGCCCTCCCCGGACACGGTCCCGGAGCGCTTCGAGTTCGGCACGCTCCCCTACGAGATCCTCGCGGGCGCGCGGGCGGCGGTGGACTTCCTCGCGGCGGTGGACCCGGGCGCGGAGAGCTCGCGCCGGGGCCGGCTCGCCTCGTCCCTGGCCTCCCTCCACGCGCACGAACTGTCCCTGCGTACGCGCCTCGAGGAGGGGATACGCGGCCTCGGCGACGCCGTGACCCTGCACTCGAACGCCCAGGACCGCACCCCGACGCTCCTGATGACCCTCGAAGGCCGCGACCCCCGCGAGGCGCAGATCCACCTGGCCGCCCGCTCCATCCTGGCCACGGCGGGCCAGTTCTACGCGTACGAGCCCTTCACCGCCCTGAAGCTGGAGGGCCCGGCCCTCCGGGTGGGCCTCGCCCCCTACAACACCGCCGACGAGGTGGACCGGCTGCTCGAAGGCCTCGCCGACTTCCTCCGCGCCTAGGCCTTGACGCCGCCCGCCCGCACCAGCTGTGCGGAGAGGTGGTGCTGCAGAGGCTGACCGACCGCCGCGAGGTCGTGGGTGAAGTCGAGGGTGTCCTCGGCGGTCAGGGTGTAGCGGCGGCGGGTGGCGCGCACCTCCTTGGCCGTGGGGGTGAGCGCCACCTGGTGGCTGCTGAGCTCGACCAGGCCGGCGTCGGCGCCGCCGACCAGGATCTCCGCGATGCCGGTGGGCTGGGTGATCAGCGCCTCCACCCGGCCCTCCGGCTGGATCCGCCACCAGCCGGTCTCCCGGGCCGACGGCCGCAGCGGGTTGCCGTCGGCGTCGAGGAGCCAGGCGCGCGCCTCGAACTGGAGGAAGGGCCGCCCGTCATGACGGAAGGTCACCTCCTGCGCGTACGCGAACTCCTCTTCCAGCGTCGGGTATCCACCCCGGCCCCGGCCGACCCAGGTCCCGAGCAGCCCGAGCACAGGAGCGAGCAGCGGGTGGGGTGCGGGGGAGGCCTCCGGGTGGAGCGCGTCGGGGAACGGGGGCTGCTGGGCGGGGTCGTGCATGATGTGCGCTCCTGGGATGCGTCCGGTACCGGATGGCAGCTTAGGGGGACGCGTCGGCCGCCTCGGCATAGGCTTCGCTCGGCATACGAGTTCCAGGGGACGGGGGAGCATGAAGGCGGGAACGACGGTGCGCTGGGGTTCGACCCTCGATTCGGTCGTGGTGTACGCGCAGGGGGCGCTCTGCCTGCGTCTGGCGCGGGGCACCGTGCCGGCGGACGGGCGGGTGCTCGTGACGGGACTGCCCCGTTCGATCGACCCGGGTTCGCTGCGGGCCCGCGTCCTGGGCGCGCCCGGGGTGCGGGTCACCGAGGCGCGGGTGGAGGTCGGGGCCGAGCCGGTCGGCGCGGGAATCCCCGACGAGTTGCGGCGCGAGGCCGAGCGGCTGCGGGAGGCGTACACGGAGGCCGAGGCGCGCCGGGACCGGCAGCTGGGCCTGATCGCGGAGGTCGCGGCGCTCCGTCCGGTTCCGCCCGGCCGCAAGCGCGACGACCCGCAGCACCGCCGGACCCCCGTCGACGCGTGGCTGGCGCTCGCCGACTTCGTCGACGAGCGCCTCGCGGGACTGCACGCCCGCCTCGCCGAGCTTGAGCAGGAGGTGCGCGAGGTCGAGCACGCCCTCGAAGTCGCCTCCGCCCGGGAGGCCCGAGCCTCCTCGGACACCCCGCAGGCGCACGTGGAGACCACGGTCGGCGCGCTTCTGACGCTCGACGGCACCGCCGGGGGCGAGGTCGAGGTGGAGGTGGAGTACGGCGTGCCGGGCGCGGTCTGGGTGCCGACGTACCGGCTCACGCACCGTCAGGGGGACGGCAGCGGCCGCCTGGTGCTGCGCGCCTCGGTCGCCCAGCGGACCGGCGAGGACTGGACGGGCGTACGGCTCGCCCTGGCCACGGCCGATCTGCGGCGCCGCACCGATCTGCCGCGGCTCCGGTCGGTCCGGATCGGGCGGCGTCAGGCCGCCCCCGCGCCGTCCGGCTGGCGCGAGCCGCCCGCCGGGCTCGCGGAGCTGTTCTCCGGCTTCGACGCGGCGGGCCCTTCGCCGGATTCGGGCGCGGCCGCCGCGGCGGCCGGAGGCACGGCCCGTGCCGTGGCCGGGGGCATGGCCGTGTCCGCCCCCGTCCCGCCACCGCCGCCCGCCCCGCAGGGCTTCGGCGCCCCGGCAGGTGGTCTTCCGGTGCCCGGCGCCGCGTACGGCGCGCCGATGCCGGCCATGATGCCCGCACCGTCGCAGCCGTCCGGGCCGCAACCGCCCGGCGGCCGGCCGGCCGCCAAGGCACGTAGCCGGGGCCGTGCCCAGTCCGACATGGACGACATGGACGGCATGGCGCGCGCGGAGGGCGCCGCCCCGCCGCCGCTCCCGACCGGGCCGCCGCAGCCGAGCGGGGCCGAGCTCGACTACGCCGCGCTCGTCCTGAGCGGGCCCGAGGAGCCGGGCGTTCGCCGGGGCCGACTGTTCCCCGACACCGCCTTCGACCCGGTGGCGGTCGAGCACCGCCGCCGTGCCGAGACGGTGGCCGCGCTCCCGCTGCCCGGCCACGCCGTGCGGCCCCGCGTGTCGGCGGGCTCCTTCGACCACCGGTTCGACGCGGCCGCCCGCGCCGACATCCCGTCGGACGGCACCTGGCACACCGTCACCGTCGGGGAGATCCCGGTCGGCCTGCGGACCGAGTACCTCAGCGTGCCGTCCGTGGAGCCGACCGTGTACGCGACGCTCGTGCTCTCCAACGCCACCGACCAGGCCCTCCTGGCCGGTCCTGTCGAGGTCACCGTCGACGACGACTTCCTGCTGACCACGGCGCTGCCGACGCTGGCTCCCGGCGGTGTCCGCCGGGTCGGGCTCGGCCCCGCCGAGGGCATCCGGGTCACCCGCCGCACCCAGCTGCGCGAGTCGACGGCGGGCCTGCGCAACACCACCACGGTGCTCGACACCCGCGTCCACGTGGAGCTGGCCAACGCGCTCGCGCGGCCCGTCACCGTCGAGGTCCGCGAGCGCGTCCCGGTCACCGCGGAACCGGACGTCCGGATCGAGGAACGGGCCGACTGGACGAGCCCCGAGGCGGACACCGGGCCCGACCGCCACGCACCGGGCACGCGCGTGTGGCGCCTCGATCTGCCCGCCGGGGCCACCGCCGCCCTCGAAGGCGGCTACGAGATCCGCATCCCGACCGGCAAGGCCCTGGTCGGCGGAAACCGCAGGAGCTGACGCACCCATGTCCACCACCCCGACGCCCTCGGCTCCGAAGTCCCCGACCCCCGAGTCGGTAGCCCCTGGTTCGACAGCCCCGGAGTCGACGGCCCCCGAGGCCTCGGCCCCGGAGTCGATCGCTCTCCCCGTCACCGCCGTCACCTGCCTCGAAGACCGCGCCCACGTCGAACGCGCCACCGTCCTCGACCTGACCGCCGGGGTCCACCGCCTGCGTCTCGGACCGATCGGGGCGCTCGCCGTCGACCGGACCCTGCACGCCGAGCTGACGGCCGATCACCGGGCGACCGCCCTCGACGTACGGATGGTCCGCGCCTGGAACCCGCGCGGGCCGCAGCCGCCCACCGACGAGGACTCGCCGCTGCGCCGGCGCGCGCACGCCCTCGAAGAGGAGCGGGTCGGCCTGGAGCGCCGCCGCGACCGGCTCCGTACCCGCCTCGAACTGCTCGGCACTCTCGCCGGCGGCCTGCTCCGGGAGATCGGCGAGGGCGCCGGCTTCGGGGAGGCCGAACGGACGCGCTGGGCCCGCGAACTGGACCGGGTGGACGCCGACCGCGAGACGTCCGGCGAGGAACTCCGCACCGTCGACGTCCGGTTGAAGGCGCTCACCGCCGAACTCGGCGATGTCGCACGGGCGATGGACCTCGCCGAGGAGGATCCCGCCGAGCTGGTCGGCCATGTCGAGCTGACCCTGGAGACCGAGGCGGCGGGGCCGGTCGCCCTGAGTCTCAGCCACCTCACCCCGTGCGCGCTGTGGCGGCCCGCGTACCGTGCCGTGCTCGACGGTGACGCGCTCACCCTGGAGACCGACGCGATCGTCTGGCAGCGCACCGGGGAGGACTGGTCGGACGTACGCCTCACCCTGTCGACGGCCCGCTCCGCCCTGGCCACCGACCCGCCGCGGCTGCGTGAGGACCGGCTGACCCTCAAGGACCGCTCGGCGGCGGAACGCCGCGCCGTCGACGTCGAGCTGCGCGAGGAGGAGATCGGGACGCTCGGCCCGGCCCCCGTGCTCGGCCTGCCGGGAGTGGACGACGGCGGCGAGACACGGGTGCTCCGTGCCCCGGCGCCGGTCTCGGTTCCCGGGGACGGCCGCGCCCACCGGGTGCCGCTCTCCTCCTTCAGCGCGGCCCCGCGCAGCGAGTACGCCTGCTCTCCGGAGCTTTCGCCGCTGGTCACGCAGGTGGTGCGGTTCGACAACGGCTCCGGGCACGCTCTGCTCGCCGGGCCGGTGGACCTGGTCCGGGCGGGCGGTTTCATCGGGCGCGGCACGCTCGACTTCACCGCCCCGGGCGCCCCCGTCGAGCTGGCCTTCGGCAGCCGGGACGACCACCGGGTGGTCCGGGAGACCGAGGAGTCCCGCGACACGACCGGGCTCACCCAGCGGACGGTGGTCACCCGCACGGTCCGGCTGCACCTGTCCCGGTTCTCCGCCCCCGGCGAGCAGGGCGAGCGGGTGGTCGTCCTGCGGGAGCGGATCCCGGTCTCCGAGGTGTCGGCGGTGGAGGTACGCCTCCACAAGGACGCCTGCTCCCCGGCCCCGGACACGGTCGACGCCGACGGCATCGCCCGCTGGGACGTCCCCCTCGCCCCCGGCGGCCGGCGCACGGTGACCCTGGTCTACGACCTCTCGGCGAGCGCGAAGGTCACGGGCCTCTGAGCGGAGGGCGCCTCACGGGGCCTTGGCCGGGGCCCCACCGTCCGTGACCCGGTCCAGGTCCGCGAGGAGGGCCTCCAGCCAGGTCTCGGCCGCGTAGTACCGGCCCGGCGCCCCTGCGGGCGAGGTTCCCTCGGGCGGGGCGTCCGGTGCGCCGGGGGTGTCCCCGGGCGACTCGAGCCGGGCGGCGAGCAGCAGCATCCGGCCCGCCACCCGGTCGCCGCGCCGGGTCAGCGCGGCGGCCGCCTCGGGATCGAGCGGCGGTACGGAGACGGGTCCCGGCGTACCGCCCTCCGGTACGGGCGGGGCGGCAAGGAGCCGGTCCGCGCCCCACAGCGCGTGGTGCCCGGTCAGCAGCACGGCCTGCCAGTCGGTCGACCGGGCCCGCTCCCCCGCCGCCGGCACCCGGGGTTCGGCCTGGAACTGCGCGTACGCCGACTCGGCCAGGACGAGCGAGCGCCGCAGGGAGGCGTGGCCGGGAGGGCCGGCCGGGTCCCGCACCCCGCCCGCCGCGATCGTCGAGGCCGTGGCCACCACCGCCTCGGCCGCCGAACGGAGCAGCGCCGTGCTGGACTGCCGTACCTCCCGCTGTGCGCCGCGCGGCCAGGCGAGGAGGCCGAAGACGGCACCGATGGCGCTGCCGATGAGGACGTCGAGCAGTCGGACCTCGGCCAACTCCCAGGTGGTGGGCGCCAGTTGGGCGAAGACCAGCGAGACCACGATCGCGAAGAACGCCTGGGCCCAGCCGACGCCCTTCACGGGCCCGACCGTGAACGTGAGCAACAGCAGCGGTACGAGCACGGCCGCGTACACCGTGGTGTCCGTCCCGACCAGGGCGAGGATCCCGGCGGTGCACAGGGCGCCGATCAGTGTGCCGGTCACGGCCTGCCGGATGACGGACCGGGTCGCGTCCAGGGTCGTCCGGGTGAGGCTCAGCGTCGCGAGCATGGCCCAGAAGCCGTGCGGGAGGGTGTCGAGGCCGGCGACGACCCGGGCGGCCGAGAGGGCCAGGCTGATCCGGACCGCGTTCTGGAAGAAGACCGACCGGGACCCCGCGTTGCCGATCAGCCGCCGCCACCACAGCTGCGGGGCCCGCATGCGCGCGTACCAGAACCGCCCGAGCGGCGGCTCGGGCCCGGCGCTGCGTCCCCGTACGGCCAGTCCCGCGGCGGTCGACAGGGCGAGGGCGGCATCCGCCAGTTCGAGCAGCGCGGCGTCACGGCGCAGGCTCACCGGGTCGGCCGAGCGCTCCCGCGCGGCGGCGAGCGCCGCCCGTTCCCGGGCCGGACTCGCGGTCCCCGCCCCAGGGACTCCGCGCAGCAGCGCGGCGGTGTCGGCCGTCGACCGCGCGACGGCGCGCAGCAGGTCGAGACCGGGCTCCGCGGGTGTCCGCCCCTCCGGCACCGCGGGCAACCGATGCAGCCGGTTGACCAGGGTCCGCGCGGCGAGACCGGTATGGGCGAGCGCCCGCGAGCGGACCCCGGGCCCGGCGGGCCGGTCCGCCTCCGGTACGTGCGAGGGGCGCAGCGACTGGGCGGCCGCACCGGCCGCGTCGCCCGCGTCCGGGGAGAGCACGTACGGCGGCCGGGCGAGCTCCCCGGCGCACCGCTCGGCGACGTCGGCGGCGCGGGCCGCGAGCTCCCGGTAGGGCACGGTCGCCGGTTCGCGGAACAGGACGGCCTCGGCGAGGACGAGCAGCAGGATCCCGACGGCGCTCCCGATCAGCCGCTCCCCCAAGGTGTCGGGGGCGTACGGCGGGAACGACGGGAGGATGTAGAGCAGTTGGAGCCCCGGCGCCGCACCGGCCGGGCGGGGCCCACCGACGGCGACGAAGGCGAGCGCGAAGCCGATGACCAGCATGCCGGCCACCGCGCTCGCGGTCCGCACGGCCAGGAACGTCCCCACGACGACGAGGAGCAGGGCCACCGGCACCACCCGCAGCAGGACGACCGCCCGCTGCCGCCCGGTCCCCGGGATGCGCGAGAGACCCCCCAGCGAGACCGCGCCGAACAGCGCGTAGGTCGCGGCGACGGTCTCCCCGAACCCGTACAGGAACAGGTAGAACCCGCCCGCCGCGGCCACCGTGACCCGCACCGAGTTGCGGGCCGCACCCACGTAGGCGGCGGGCACCCGCGGCAAACCGCTCACCCCACCAGCATCGACCACACCTCGGTCCACGGCACCCCGCACCGATCTCTGCCCCATGCGGCCACCGTTCGTGAACTATCTTGGGCGGCATCGGGACGAAAGGGAGGCACCCCGTGCCATCAGGGCAGCAGGCGCGTGCGCAGGCGGCGGCGATCACACCTGGCACGCACGGCTCGGAGGCGGAGGCGGAGCAGGCGTCGCCCGTCGACCAGGTGCGCGCGCTCTTCGGCGGTCACCGGCTCTCCCCCGGCCAGCGGCGCATCGCCCAGTTCCTGATCGACCACCTCACCGAGGCCGCGTTCCTGTCGATCACCGAACTGGCGGAGCGCGTGGGCGTGAGCCAGCCGTCCGTGACCCGGTTCGCGTCGTCGCTCGGTTTCAGCGGATATCCCGCGCTCAGGGACGCCCTCCAGCCCATCGCGCTCAGCGCGATCGCCGGATCGCCCGAGGGGCGGGAGGCGCGGCGGCGCAACGAGCTCCAGGCGGCGGTCGACGCCGAGATCGAGAACCTGGCCTCACTGCGCCGCTCCCTCGCGAGCACCGACCAGATCCTCGACATCGGACGTGAGCTGGCCCGCTCCACCCCGCTCACGGTCCTCGGCCTGCGCATCTCGGCCTCCCTCGCCGAGTACTTCGCCTACGCCGCGCGGCGCATCCACCCCGATGTGCGGGTCGTGACCCGCGGCGGCAGCGTCGCCTACGACGCGCTGCTCCAGTCGCGCGAGGCGGGCGGCACCTGGGTGCTGGCCTTCGCGATGCCCCGCCACTCCAAGGAGACCCTCGCCGCCATGAGGGCGGCCCGCGGCGCGGGGCTGCGCGTCGCGCTGATCACGGACCTGGCGCTCGGCCCGCTGGTCCACGAGGCCGACGTGAGCTTCACCGCCGGTACGGGCTCGCGGCTCGTGTTCGACTCCTACTCGGCGCCGGGAGTCCTGTCCGCGGCCATCCTCCAGGCGATGGCGGACGCCGATCCTGAGCGGACCCAGGTCCGGCTGGAGAAGTACGAGCAGGCGTCGGAGCAGTACGACTTCTTCCTGGAGGACTGACCGGGTCCCACCTGCGCCCTTTCACGCCTCCAGGTCGAATGAATTTTTTCATGCCCTTGCGTACTCGACGGTATATATATTTACTACAGAGGCCCCGCGGGCACGGGCAGAACAGCGTCGGGTCGGCCCCCTCCTCCTCAGTCGGCCCCTGAGTTGTTCCACAGGGAGCACTCCGCGCCACACGGGTGCCCCCGCGGCGGCTCCGGTCAACCCCTGGGCCGGAGCCGTCGCGCCCCTCCCAACAGGAACCTCCCAAAGGCGACGACGATGTCCCACCTCCTTCAGGCCCACGCCGACTGGCCCTACACGGTCGCGACCC
This sequence comes from Streptomyces sp. NPDC026092, assembly GCF_040638605.1. Classification (NCBI taxonomy): domain Bacteria; kingdom Bacillati; phylum Actinomycetota; class Actinomycetes; order Kitasatosporales; family Streptomycetaceae; genus Streptomyces; species Streptomyces sp. NPDC026092. The sequence goes on along the minus strand of NZ_JBEZYN010000009.1, from coordinate 191,918 downwards.
CCGGCAACCGCAACTGGGAGACCACGGCCGTCCGCTGGCTGCGCGACCTCCTGCCGGCCCGGTACGGCGGCTACACCACCCTCACGCACCACCCGGTCCTGCTGGCCCGCCACGCCCAGCTGCAGGTCGAGCACGAGATCCGTGCGGTACGGGTGGCGATGCAGACCTGCCGCGCGGAACTGCCCACCCTGGGCGTCTCCGGCCCGACGATCGAGAGCACGATCAGGCTCTACGCCGTCGAACTGGACCAACTGAGCCGCCTGGCCCGCGGCGTCCGCCTGGTCACGTCGGCGCTCCTCGCCAACGACCAGACCCCCCGCCGCCAGGCCCGCGTCTGACGGACCCGCCCCCACGCGCCCGTCGCGAGGCCGTACCGGATGCACCGCGCGACAACCGGTGTTGGAATGGCGATCAGGGGCCTCCAGGATCAGAGGTGACGTGGTGAGCGAGCAATTCGACGAGATCGGCCCCATCGACTATCTGGTGATCGAGTTTCCAGGCAACCGCATGACGGGCGAGGGCTTCCCGCTCCTGGTCGACCTGGTGGACCGCGGCCTCATCCGGATCCTCGACCTGATGTTCATCAGGAAGGACGAGGACGGTTCGGTGACCGCGCTGGAGATCGCGGATCTCACCGGGGACGGCCATCTCGACCTCGCCGTCTTCGAAGGCGCCCAATCGGGGTTGCTCGGCCAGGACGACCTGGAGGAAGCCGCGAGCGCCGTCGAGCCCGGCAACTCCGCCGGTCTGCTGATCTACGAGAACGTGTGGGCCGCGCCGTTCGCCGCCGCCCTGCGGCGGGGCGGAGCCCAGTTGGTCGCCTCCGGGCGCGTGCCCGTACAAGCCATCCTCGCGTCGCTCGAAGCGACCGAGGAAACGGGGTGACCCGTCGCCGTTCGCGCGACGACCTCGCGTGAGATGTGAGAGGAGAACGCGATGCCAGGTCTACTTCGCGGAGTGGCCCGCACGGCGGTCGTCGCGGGTACGGCGACCGCGGTGTCCAACCGCGTGTCGCGCCGCCAGCAGGGTCGCTGGGCCGCTCAGCAGGGCTATCAGACGCAGGTGGCCGAACCGCCGCCGGCTCCCGCTCCCCCGCCGGCCGACGACGGCATGGAGAGCAAACTGGACCAGCTCAAGCAACTCGGGGAGCTGAAAGAGCAGGGAGTGCTCACCGAAGCCGAATTCGAGGAGCAGAAGCGCCGGATCCTCGGCTGACCGGCCCTTCGGAAGGGTCGAGGGTTACGAGCGATCACGCTTGAGCGAGTCCACGATTCCCTCGGCCCGGTGGCGAACGCTCTTCGCCTTCTCACGGAGCTTGGCTTTCGTCTGGTCCGTCCTGCCCTCGGCCTCGAGGCGCTCGTGGCCGGTGATCTTTCCGGCGATCTCCTTGAGTCTGCCCTTGGCCTTGTCCATGGCGTCACTCATGGTCGCGATCCTCCGTCCCATCGTTTCCCCCACTCCACGCTAGGTTCGGACGCCCCCGGGTGCTCGTCGGCCGGCTCGCGTGGAAGCACCGTGGCGCCCGGCCGAAGGCGGCGGCCACGCGAAGAGCGCACACTGGCACTGGAGCGATCCACACGTGCGGGCGTGAGGAGGACACATGTCAATGCCACAAGGCTCCTCACCCGGTGCCGGACCGGAGGACACGGCCGGGAGGGCGCCCACGGCTCCCCCGGTCGACCCCGCGGACCAGCTGGCACGTCTCGGCCGGTCCTGGACCTGGCTCATGGGCGCGGCGCTGGCGACACTCGTACCGGGCATCCTGGCGCTCGTCTGGCCGGACGTGACCCTGCACGTCCTGGCCGTGCTCATCGGGCTCTACCTGCTGGTGATCGGCGTCTTCCGCTTCGTGGCCGTGTTCGGCCGCGACAGCGGCGACCGCGTGCCCGGCCTGATCGTGGCCGTCCTGTGTGTCCTGGGCGGGGTGCTGTGCCTGAGGAACCCGCTCCAGACGATCGCCGCGCTCTCGCTCATCGTCGGCGCGGTCTGGCTGGTGTCCGGGATCGTCACCCTGTACTCCGCCGTCGCCACCAAGAGCATGCCGCACCGCGGCATCGTCATGGCCGTCGCGGCCCTCGGCATCGTCGCGGGAATCGTGGTCCTGGCGCTTCCGACAGAGTCGGCCCAGACCCTGACCAGGCTGCTCGGCCTGTGGCTCGTCCTCATCGGCCTGGCCGAGGCCGCGGTCGCCCTGGCGTGGCGGTCGGCCCTGCGCAGGGCGGGCATCACGGGCCGCGAAGCGTCCGGCCCGGCCACCTGACGGTCCCACCGGCACGGCTCACTGCCCGAGGAACGTCAGCCGCACCTGACGCTCCGGGTTGTCCTTGTTGGTGTCGACGAGGCAGATCGACTGCCAGGTGCCCAGCTCCAGGCGGCCGCCCAGGACCGGCAGGGTCGCGTGGGGTGGGACCAGGGCGGGGAGGACGTGGTCGCGGCCGTGGCCCGGGGAGCCGTGGCGGTGTTGCCAGCGGTCGTCGGCCGGGAGGAGGTGGTGGAGCGCCGTCAGGAGGTCGGTGTCGCTGCCCGCGCCGGTTTCGAGGATGGCCAGGCCGGCCGTGGCGTGGGGGACGAAGAGGTTGAGGAGGCCGTCCTGGGCCGGGGCGGTCTCGGTGAGGAAGTCCGCGCAGGCTCGGGTCAGGTCGGTGACCGTCTCCGAGGAGCCGGTGGTGAGCGTCAGGACGCGGGTGCTGAAGGTCGACATGGGACCATCCTGCCGCTCACAGCGCGGGACGGCGCGTCCACGCTCCGAGACGGCATTGACCGCCACCGGAACGAGTCGCTACGTTCGCGCCATGTTGCGTACAGCCCTGCTCACCACGCGCGGTCACATCGACCTGCTGCGGGTGGCCTCCGCCGCGTGTCGTCGCGGCTGCTGACGCCCTCTCACACCCTGAGTTCTCCGCGCTGACCCCCCTCGCCGCCCGCCGTTTCCGGCGCGTGCGCGGGCGCTGACGCGTACTCATTCGTCTCCCCTCCCTTTTCCTCCCTGCGGAGTGACCTCATGACGGTCGGCCATGCCCCGCCCGCTTCACTGCCGGACATATCCCCTGTTTCGCTACTTGAGGAGGTGACCCCCGACGCTCGCAGCGGTTCCGGGCGGCTCGCGCGCACGCCGCGCTGGTTGCGGCGGGCCGTCGGGCCCCTGCTGTTGCTCGTCACCTGGCAGGTGCTCAGTTCGGCCGGTGTTCTGCCCGCCGACGTGCTCGCCTCCCCCGGGACCATCGCCCGCGCCGGTGGAGAGCTGATCGCCGACGGCACCCTGCCGCACGCCATGGGCGTCTCCCTCCAACGCGTCGCCGTCGGGCTGCTGTTGGGCGGCACGATCGGGGTGTCGCTCGCGCTGGTCTCAGGGCTCTCGCGGCTCGGCGAGGATCTCGTCGACGCGACCGTGCAGATGCTGCGGACCGTCCCCTGGGTGGGGCTCATCCCGCTGTTCATCATCTGGCTGGGCATCGGCGAGGCGCCCAAGGTGGCGCTCATCGCGCTCGGTGTCGCCTTCCATCTGTATCTGAACGTGTACGCCGGCATCCGGGGTGTCGACGCCCAACTGGTCGAGGCCGGGGAGTCGTTGGGCCTCAAGCGCTGGGGGCTGATCCGGCACGTGGTGCTGCCCGGGGCGCTGCCGGGCGCCATGACCGGGCTGCGGTACTCCCTCGCGACCGCGTGGCTCGCGCTCGTCTTCGGGGAGTCGATCAACGCCGACGCCGGCATCGGCTTCCTGATGAACCAGGCGCGGGAGTTCTTCCGTACCGACGTCATCGTCGTCTGCCTCGTCGTCTACGCCTTCCTCGGCCTGTTGGCCGACGCCGTCGTCCGTACTCTCGAAAGGCTGCTGCTGCAATGGCGACCGACCTTCACCGGGCAGTGACCGTCGAGGGGCTGACCCGCTCCTTCGACGGCCGTCCCGTCATCGACGACCTCGATCTGACCCTGCGGGCGGGCGAGTTCACCGCGCTCCTCGGACACAGCGGCTGCGGCAAGTCCACGCTGCTTCGGGTCCTCGCGGGGCTCGACCGGGAGATCTCCGGGACCGTCCTCGTGCCCCGGCGCCGGGCGGTCGCCTTCCAGGCGCCCCGTCTGATGCCGTGGAAGCGGGTGTGGCGCAACGTGCTGCTCGGGCTCCCGGGCAGGCCCGAACGGGCCGTCGCCGAGCGGGCGTTGGACGAGGTCGGGCTCAGCCACCGCTCGGGCGCCTGGCCCAAGACCCTGTCCGGCGGTGAGGCCCAGCGCGCCTCGCTCGCCCGCGCCCTCGTCCGGGAACCGGACCTCCTGCTGCTCGATGAGCCGTTCGGGGCCCTCGACGCGCTCACCCGTATCAAGGCCCAGCGTCTGGTGGCCGAGTTGTGGCAGCGGCGCGGGTGCGCAGTGCTGCTCGTGACGCACGACGTCGACGAGGCGCTGCTCCTCGCCGACCGCGCCCTGGTGATGCGGGACGGAGTCATCGCGTACGACACGCCCGTCGCCCTCGACCGCCCTCGCGCCGCCGGCGACCCCGCCTTCGCCGCCCTGCGCTCCCGTCTCCTCGCCGAGCTCGGCGTCGAGGCCGAGCTCCCCGCCGTCCACCAAGCCGCCTGACCTCCGCGACCCGAGAGACCCGAGAGACCCTCCATGAAGCGCTCACTCCTGCCCGCCGTCCTCCTCCTTCCCCTCGCGCTGCTCGCCTCCGCCTGCTCCTCCCCCTCGTCAGCCGACTCGGGATCCAACTCCGACGGCAAGGGCTCCGTCGTCCTCAACGTCGGTGACCAGAAGGGTGGTTCGGAGGCCGTCCTGCGTGCGGCCGGCGAACTCGACGATCTGCCCTACCGCATCCAGTGGTCGACCTTCACCTCCGGACCACCACTCCTGGAGGCGGTCAACGCCAAGGCCGTCGACATCGGTTCGGTCGGCAACACCCCGCCCGTCTTCGCCGCCGGCGCCGACTCGAAGATCACCGTGGTCGCCGCCACGCACAGCGACTCGGCCGGCGAGGCGATCCTCGTGCCGAAGGATTCGCCGATCCGCACCCCCAAGGAGCTGAAGGGCCGTACGGTCGCCGTCGCCCAAGGCAGCTCCGCCCACTACCAGTTGGTCGCCTCGCTCAAGCAGGCGGGGCTCACGCTCGACGACATCAAGGTGACCCTGCTGCAGCCCGCCGACGCGCTCGCCGCGTTCACCAGCGGCAAGGTCGACGCGTGGGCCGTCTGGGACCCGTACACCTCACAGGTCCTCGCCAACGGCAAGGCGCGGATCCTGACCGACGGCCGGGGCGTGGTCAACGGGCTCGGATTCTCGGTCGCCTCGCCCGCCGCGCTCGCCGACAAGGAGAAGGCCGCGGCGATCGGCGACTTCATCGACCGGCTGCGGCGCGCCCAGGACTGGGTCTACGACCACCCGGACGTCTGGGCCAAGGTCTGGGCGAAGGAGACCGGGCTGCCCTACGAGGTGGCGCTCGCCGCCGTGAAGCGCAGCAGCGGCACCCGGATCGCGGTCGCGCTCGACAAGGAGGCGATCGCCTCCGAGCAGGCGATCGCCGACACCTTCGCCGAACTGAAGCTGATCCCACGGAAGTTCGACTTCGCCGACTACGTCGACACCCGCTTCAACAAGAACCTGCCGCCGTCCACCACCGCGCCGCGCGGCTACGGAAAGGGAGCCACCTCATGACCGTCCATCTGCACTGGTTCCTGCCGACCGGCGGCGACGGCCGTACGCTCGTCGACCGGCACGCCTACACCGACGGCGGCATCACCCGGTCCCGCGCCGTGACCGGCGTACGCGCCCCCGACATCGACTATCTGACCCAGATCGCCAAAGCTGCCGAGCAGTTGGGCTTCGAGGCCGTCCTGACCCCGACCGGCACGTGGTGCGAGGACGCCTGGCTGACGACGGCGGCGCTCGCCCAGCACACCGAGCGGCTCAAGTTCCTGGTGGCGTTCCGTCCTGGCGTGATCTCGCCCGTCCTCGCGGCACAGATGGCCGCCACGTATCAGCGGCTCACCCGGGGGCGGCTGCTGCTCAACGTCGTGACCGGCGGCGACTCGGTGGAGCAGCGGCGCTTCGGCGACCACCTCGACCACGACCGGCGCTATGCCCGCACGGCCGAGTTCCTGAAGGTCGTGCGCGGGGCGTGGACCGGGCAGCCGTACGACTTCGAGGGCGAGCACTACCAGGTCGAGGGCGCGCTGACCGCCCTGCCGCCGGACCCCCTGCCGGAGATCTTCTTCGGCGGCTCGTCGGCGGCGGCCGGGCCGGTCGCGGCGGAGCACGCGGACGTGTATCTGACCTGGGGCGAGCCGCCGTGGCAGGTCAAGGAGAAGATCGACTGGATCCGGAAGCTCGCCGAGGAGCGCGGACGCGAGGTGCGGTTCGGCATCCGGCTGCACACCATCTCCCGGGACTCCGCACGAGAGGCGTGGACGGTGGCGGACCGGCTGCTGTCCGACCTCGACGCGGAGACGATCGCGGCCGCGCAGCAGACGCTCGGCCGCAGCGAGTCGGTCGGTCAGCAGCGGATGCTGGCGCTGCACGGCGGCGGCTCGCTCGACCGGGACAAGCTGGAGATCGCGCCGAACCTGTGGGCGGGCGTCGGTCTCGTGCGGGGTGGGGCCGGCACCGCGCTCGTGGGCAGCCACGCCGATGTGGCCGACCGGATCGAGGAGTACCACGACCTCGGGGTGGAGCACTTCGTGCTCTCCGGCTACCCGCATCTGGAGGAGGCCTACTGGTTCGGGGAGGGCGTGACCCCCGAACTCGCGGCGCGCGGTCTCCTGCCGAGGATCCCCGCCTCACCGCTGCTCGGCGTCCCGGCCGCCAACGGGCGCCCGGCGTCCGCGCCCGGCGGCGCCCCGCTGCTCCTGGCGGGCGGCGGGCGGTAGCGCCGGGCGGTGGACGGCGGGTGAGAGACGCGGTGCCCGGTGTCCCCTTCTGGGGTGGGGGACACCGGGCACCGCCTGCGGCAGCGACGAGGGCGGGAAGATCCTCGGCCCCTCCACGGTTAGTGGAATCGTGAACGATTTCGGGGTACGAGACGTGGACGTCGTCGTCATCGGTGCGGGCCAGGCCGGGCTCTCCGCCGCCTACCACCTGCGCCGCACCGGCCTGGTCCCCGACCGGGACTTCGTCGTCCTCGACCACGCCCCGCGCCCCGGCGGGGCCTGGCAGTTCCGCTGGCCCTCGCTCACGTACGGCAAGGTCCACGGCATGCACGCGCTGCCCGGCATGGAGCTGACCGGCGCCGACGACCGCCGGCCCTCGTCCGAGGTGATCGGCGCGTACTTCGCGGCGTACGAGGACCGCTTCGACCTGCGCGTCCACCGACCGGTGGAGGTGCGCGCCGTCCGTGAGGGCGAGGGCGGCCGGCTGCTCGTGGAGACCTCGGAGGGGACGTACGCCACCCGCTCGCTGATCAACGCGACCGGCACCTGGGACCGCCCCTTCTGGCCCCGCTACCCGGGCCAGGAGACCTTCCGCGGCCGTCAGCTGCACACCGCGAACTACCCCGGCCCCGAGGAGTTCGCAGGTCAGCGGGTGATCGTCGTGGGCGGCGGAGCCTCCGGGACCCAGCACCTGATGGAGATCGCCGAGGTCGCCGCGGAGACCACCTGGGTGACGCGGCGCGAGCCCGTCTACCGCGAGGGCCCGTTCGACGAGACGGTCGGCCGGGCGGCGGTCGCGCTGGTCGAGGAGCGGGTACGGAAGGGGCTGCCGCCGCAGAGCGTCGTCTCCGTCACGGGCCTGCCGCTCACCGACGCCATCCGCGAGGCCCGCCGAAGCGGTGTGCTGGACCGGAACCCCATGTTCGACCGCATCACCCCGACCGGTGTGGCCTGGGCCGACGGCCGGACCGTCGACGCCGACGTGATCCTCTGGGCCACGGGCTTCCGCGCCGCGATCGACCACCTGGCCCCGCTCCGCCTCCGCGAGCCGGGCGGCGGCATCCAGGTGGAGGGGACGCGCGCGGTACGGGACGAGCGCGTCCATCTCGTCGGGTACGGGCCTTCGGCCTCGACGATCGGCGCCAACCGGGCCGGGCGCGCGGCCGTCACCGAGATCCGCCGTCTCCTGGAGCGGCAGCCGGAGCCGGTGGCCGTACCGTAAGGCGCGGTCAGCCCTCTCCCCTGGCCGCACGACGAACGAGGTTGAACTCCTCGACGTTCCTCTGGTGTTCGGCGTAGTCGGCGGTGAACCGGGTGTCCCCCGGCTGCACGGTCACGAAGTACAGCCAGTCGCCCTTGGCCGGTTCGATGGCGGCCGTCATCGCCTGCTCCCCCGGGTTCCCGATCGGGGTGGGCGGGAGGCCGGTGCGCTCGTAGGTGTTGAAAGGGCTCTCGATCTTGGTGTCCGCGTGGGTGGTGTCCACGGTGGAACGGCCCAGGGCGTAGTTCAGGGTCGAGTCCATCTGGAGCGCCATGCCCCGGGCGAGCCGGTTGTAGACGACCCGGGCGACCTTACCCATGTCCTCGGTGGTGTCGGCCTCCGCCTGGACGATGCTCGCGATGATCACCGTCTGGTGCACGCTGACGCCGTTGCGCTGGGCGCCCGCGGTGATGTGCTCGGCGCCGAAGCGCTTGCCGGCCGTCTGGACCATGTAGCGGAGGAGGCTCTCCGGGGTGGTCGCCGACACGACCGGATAGGTCGCGGGGAAGAGGTACCCCTCGGGGTTTCCCGCTGCGGCGCCCGGCAGACCCAGGGGGGTGGCCGGAGTGTCGGCGGCCCTGCGCGTGCTGCCCGCGGCGAGGCCGAGGGAGCGGTCGACGGCCGTGTAGACCTGTCCGGCCCGCCAGCCCTCGGGGATGAGGAGCGTCCGCTGTTTCTCGGGGGCGGGCTTCTCCTGGCCGCCGAGGAGCAGCAGCAGGGGGACGGTGATCGCCGCGGCCACGGCGAGGGCGGCGCCGATGAGCAGGGCGATCCGGCCGCGCCGGGTGAGCCGGGGGCGGCGGCGACGGCGTTCGGGCTGCCAGGACCGGTACGTCATGGGCGCACGCTAACCCGGCCCGCCCGCGAATCCGGGGAGCCCCGCACACGCGGCGGCGCCGCCGGCCCCCTGGGACGGGGGACCGGCGGCGCCGCTTTCTCCTGCCGGGCGAACCGGGCGGAAGGGTCGGACGGACCAGCCGTCAGACGAGCCAGCCCAGGAAGTGGAAGACGCCGGCGAGCAGGTTGGTGATGACGTTCATGGTGGTGCTTCTCCTTGTGCAAAGTGGATCTGTGGGACAGTGCGCGGTCGCGGTCTGCAGCCCGTCGCTTGCGCACCGTAATCATCAGCTGCCACAAGGGAGTTGAGCAACGAATCCGGGAACGATCACACGTTCTGGGGAACAACCGCTCCCACGTTCGCGTGTTCGTCTCTGCGCACCAGGGCTGCGTACCGGCCGTCGCGGGCGAGGAGCTCCTCGTGGGTGCCGCGCTCGGCGATCCGGCCCGCGTCGAGGACCACGATCTGGTCGGCGTCCCGGACGGTGGAGAGCCGGTGGGCGATGGTGATCGTGGTGCGTCCGGCGGAGAGGGCGTCGATGGCCTGCTGGACGGCGTGTTCGGTACGGGTGTCCAGGGCGCTGGTCGCCTCGTCGAGGATGAGCACGGGCGGGTCGCGCAGGATGGTGCGGGCGATGGCGAGGCGCTGCTTCTCGCCGCCCGAGAAGCGGTAGCCGCGCTCGCCGACGAGGGTGTCGTACCCGTCGGGCAGGCCGGCGATGTGGTCGTGGATCTGCGCGGCGCGGGCGGCCTCGTGGATCTCCTCGTCGGTGGCGTCGGGCTTGGCGAAGCGCAGGTTGTCGGCGACCGAGGCGTGGAAGAGGTACGTCTCCTGGGAGACCACGCCGACCGCCCGGGCGAGGCTGTCGAAGTCGAGCTCGCGGACGTCGACGCCGTCGATGAGGACCCGGCCGCCGGTCACGTCGTAGAGCCGGGGGACGAGGTAGCTGAGGGTGGACTTGCCGGACCCGGTGGGGCCGACCACGGCGAGGCTGCCGCCGGCCGGGACGGTCAGGTCGACGGCGTCGAGCGTGGGCCGGCCCGCGTTCTCGGGGTCGTAGCGGAAGTCCACGTTCTCGAAGGTGACCTCGCCGCTGATCTTCGGGAGCCGGACCGGGTCGGCGGGCTCGGTGATGGAGACGGGCAGGTCGAGGTATTCGAAGATCCGCTGGAAGAGCGCGAGCGAGGTCTGCATCTGGACGCCGGTGGAGAGCAGGCTCACGGTCGGCCGGAAGAGGCCCTGCTGGAGCGAGACGAAGGCGACCAGGGTGCCAAGCGAGATGGCGGGGCCGCCGGTCTGGAGGGCGAGGCCCGCGGCCCAGTAGATCAGCGCGGGCATGGCGGCCATGACGATGCCGATGGTGGACATCCGCCAGCGTCCGGCCATGGAGGAGCGCACTTCGAGGTCGACGAGGCGCTCGGACTCTTCGGCGAAGGACCTGGTCAGCGAGTCGGAGCGGCCCATGGTGCGGCCGAGGAGGATGCCGCTGACGGAGAGCGACTCGGTGACGGTCGCGGCCATGACGGCCATCTGCTTCTGCCGCTGCGTGGTGATCTTCTTGCGCTCGCGGCCGACGCGGCGGCTGATCCAGACGAAGACCGGCAGCAGGAGCAGCGAGACGACGGTGAGCCGCCAGTCGAGCGCGAGCATCGCGACGACGGTGGCGACGACGGCGGTGAGGTTCGAGACGAGGGAGGTGGCGGTCGAGGTGACCGTCGCCTGCATGCCGCCGATGTCGTTGGCGATCCGGGACTGGACCTCGCCGGTGCGCGTGCGGGTGAAGAAGGCGAGCGGCATCCGCTGCAGCTGGCCGTAGACGGCGGTGCGCAGGTCGTGCATCACGCGCTGGCCGACGGTGGTGGAGATCAGCGTTTGGAGCACGCCGAAGACGCTGGTCATCACGGCGGTGACGATCATGCCGAGGGCGAGCAGGCTGAGCAGCCCGGTGCGGCCCTGCGGGATCGCGACGTCCAGGATCTCCTTGAGCAGGAAAGGTGACGCCACCGACACCAGCGACGAGGCACCGACGAGCAGGCCGACGAGCGCGAGCCGCCCGCGGTAGGGACGGAAGAGCCGCAGGATGCGCCGCGTCTGGGCGGGCTCCTTCGGCTGCGTGGCATCACGGGGCGGGGGCGTCCATTCGGACTCTTCATGGATACGCATGGGCTCCTACGACGGTGTGAGAGGTCAGGACGATCAGAGCATAGCTCACTGTTACCTATACTCACAATGAACCAGGTCCTGATATTGTTCCCCCATGAACAGCCCCGACGCCGACGGCCTCCTCGCCGAGCAGCTCCTCCGCCTCACCCGCCGGCTGCAGCGCAGCCAGAAGCGGCTGCTCGAGCCGGTCGGCATCACCCCCGCCCAGTCCCGGCTGCTGCGCACGGTCGCGCATTACGAGCAGCCGCCCCGGATGGCCGATCTCGCCGAGCGCCTGGAGGTGGTCCCGCGGGCCGTCACCAGTCTCGTGGACGGTCTGGAGGCCGCGGGGCGGGTCCGCCGTGTGGCCGATCCGACGAACCGACGGGTCATCAGGATCGAGCTGACGGACACCGGTCGGGAGACGCTGCGCGCGTTGCGCAGCGCGCGTCGCGCGGCCGCAGAGGACATCCTTGCTCCATTGACCGTCGACCAGCGCGAGGTGCTCGGAGGTCTGCTGTCCGCTCTGGTCGACCACGTGCCGGAGCGCCGCTGCTGACCGCTCGGGTGCCGGGAGCGCCGAGGGGAGCCGTGACATGCCACTGCTGGAGCCGAACCCGCAGGCCCTGCGGCCCGGTACGGAGCGCACTCCCGCCCCCGACCGGGTTCCCGACCTCCAGTCCCGGGGCACCCCGCGCCGGCTGCGGGAGGAGCTGGTCGCGCTCCTCGGCCCCGAGAAGGTCCTCTCGAAGATCTCCGACCTCGTGCGGTACGCCTCCGACGCCAGCCCCTACCGCTTCGTGCCGCAGGTCGTCGTGGTCGCGGAGGACATCGACGACATCTCCGCCGTCCTGTCGTACGCCCACGGCAAGGGCCGCGAGGTGGTGTTCCGGGCGGCCGGGACCAGTCTGAACGGGCAGGCGCAGGGCGAGGACATCCTCGTCGACGTGCGGCGGCACTGGGTCGGTGTCGAGGTGCTCGACGACGGCGCCCGCGCCCGGATCCGCCCCGGCACCACCGTCGTCCGGGCCAACGCGGCCCTCGCCCGGTACGGCCGGGTCCTCGGCCCCGACCCGGCGAGCGCCGTCGCCTGCACGATCGGCGGGGTCGTCGCCAACAACGCCTCGGGCATGACGGCGGGGACGACCAGGAACTCGTACCGTACGGTCTCCTCCCTCACCGTCGTCCTGCCGAGCGGCACCGTCGTCGACACCGGCGACCCGGCCGCCGACGAGGAACTCGCCCGCGCCGAGCCCCGCCTCTGCGCGGGGCTGCTGGAGCTGAAGGCCGAGATCGAGGCGGACGGGGAGCTGGTGGACCGGATCCGCGCCAAGTACGCCATCAAGAACACCAACGGCTACCGCCTGGACGCCTTCCTGGACGGCGCGACGCCGGTGGAGATCCTGCGCGGGCTCATGGTCGGCTCGGAGGGCACGTTCGGCTTCATCTCCGAGGTCGTCTTCGACACGCTCCCGCTGGACCGCCAGGTCTCCACGGCGCTGCTCTTCTTCCCCTCGCTGACCGCCGCTGCCGCCGCCGTGCCGCGCTTCAACGAGGCCGGGGCGCTCGCGGTGGAGCTGATGGACGGCAACACCCTGCGGGCCTCGGTCAGCGTCGCCGGAGTGCCCGCCGACTGGGCGGAGCTGCCCAAGGAGACGACGGCGCTCCTGGTGGAGTTCCGCGCCCCGGACACCGCCGCGCAGGAGGCGTACGAGCGGGCGGCCGCCGCCGTTCTCGCGGAGCTCGAGCTCGTCGCGCCCGTCGCGTCGGTGGACAACGCGTTCACCCGCGACCCCGGCAGGATCGCCGGGTACTGGAAGGCCCGCAAGGCGTTCGTGACGGCGGTGGGCGGCTCGCGCCCCTCCGGTACGACGCTGATCACGGAGGACTTCGCCGTGCCGCCGGCCCGGCTCGCCGAGGCCTGCGCCGACCTCCTGGAGCTGCAGTCCCGGCACGGCTTCGACGCGGCCGTGGCCGGTCACGCCGCCCACGGCAACCTGCACTTCCTGCTGGCCTTCGACGCCGGCGACCCGGCGGACGTGGAGCGGTACGCCGCGTTCATGGACGAGTTCTGCAAGCTGACGGTCGAGCGGTTCGACGGCTCGCTCAAGGCCGAGCACGCGACCGGCCGCAACATCGCCCCGTTCCTGGAGCTGGAGTGGGGGCCGAGGGCGACGGAGCTGATGTGGCGGATCAAGGAGCTCGTCGACCCCGACGGGGTGCTGGCCCCGCGGATCGTCCTCGACCGCGACCCGCAGGCCCATCTCCGGGGCCTGAAGACGATCCCGCGGGTCGAGGACATCGCCGACCCGTGCATCGAGTGCGGCTTCTGCGAACCGACCTGTCCCAGCCAGGATCTGACGACGACTCCGCGGCAGCGCATCGTGCTGCGCCGGGAGGTGACGCGCCAGGCCGACGGCTCCGCCGTCGAGGCGAGCCTCCTGGAGGCGTACGGCTACGACGCCGTGGACACCTGCGCCGGCGACTCCACCTGCAAGCTGGCCTGCCCGGTCGGGATCGACACCGGGGCGCTGATGAAGGAGTTCCGCCATCAGCGGCACTCGACGCGCGAGGAACGGATCGCGGCGCTCGCGGCCAGGAACTTCCGGGCCGTGGAGGCCTCGGCGCGGCTCGCCGTCGCGGCGGCCGACCGGATCGGCGACCGGATCCTGGGGGCGGCGACCGGTCTGGCGCGCAAGGTGGTCCGGCCCGATCTCGTACCGGAGTGGCTGCCGCAAATCCCGGGCGCGGCCGGCCGCCTGCTCCCCCGGACGCACCGCCCGGCGGCCGTCGCCGTGTACTACCCGGCCTGTGTGAACCGGATCTTCGGTGGCCCTCAGGGGCGGCGGGGGCCGTCGCTGCCGGAGGCGGTGGTGGCGCTCTCCGGCCGGGCGGGCCGGCCGGTGTGGATCCCGGACGACGTGGCCGGTACGTGCTGCGCGACGATCTGGCACTCCAAGGGGTATGAGCGGGGCAACGTGGTGATGGCCAACCGGATCGTGGAGGCGGCCTGGGGCTGGACGGCGGGCGGGCGGCTGCCGCTGGTGGTCGACGCGTCCTCGTGCACGCTCGGCATCGCCGATGAGGTGGTGCCGTATCTCACGGACGACAACCGGGAGTTGCACGCGGCGCTGACCGTCGTCGACTCCCTGGTCTGGGCGGCGGACGAGCTGCTGCCCCGGCTCGACGTGCGCCGCACGGTGGAGTCGGCGGTGGTCCACCCGACCTGCTCGATGCGGCACCTGGGGGACGAGGAGCAGCTGACGGCGCTTGCGCGGGCGTGCGCCGAGGAGGTCGTCGTACCGGCCGACGCGGGCTGCTGCGCCTTCGCGGGCGACCGGGGCATGTTGCATCCGGAGCTGACGGCCTCGGCGACCGCCCGTGAGGCGGCCGAGGTGACGGCGCGTCCGTTCGCTCTCCATCTGTCGGCGAACCGGATGTGCGAGATCGGCATGGACCGGGCGACGGGCCGGAGCTATCAGTCGGCCCTGCTCGCCCTGGAGCGCGCGACGCGCCCCTGACGGCACGTCACCCTTTTGCCGACGGATGACGAGGTCCCTTGCCCCATGTGGGTGAGGGACCCTTGTCGTCCGCATGGTCCGGCGACGCGGAATGGAAGAGTCCAACCACCCGTCGCAAGAGTCCAATCCGCACCCTTGCGCACCACCAGTCCCTGCGGCCAGGGTCCTGAGCGGGATTCATGAGCCAGCCGTGCACACAGCTACTGGAGGTTCCATGAACGACAACGCACCGCAGCCGCCGAGCCGCCGCTCCGTTCTGCGGACCACGGCCGGGGTCGCGGGAGCGGGCATCGGCCTCGGCGCCCTGGGCACCGGAAGCGTCGAGGCCGCCGCGCCGGAGACGGCCACCGCCGCCGCGCAGCCCGCCGGGCAGACCGCCGGGACGCCCCGTCGCAGAGGCGCCACCATGGCGAACGTCCCCTTCACCAAGCGCTCCACGGTCCGGGTCGGGATCGTCGGCCTCGGCAACCGGGGCGACAGCGTGATCGATCTCTTCCTCGTCCTCCCCGGGGTGCGGGTGGTCGCGGTCTGCGACCCGGTCCGCGACAAGACGGAGCGCGCCGCCGCCAAGGTCGTCGCCGCCGGACAGCCGTCGCCGGCCGTGTACACCAACGGCGAGGACGACTACGAGAACCTCTGCAAGCGCACGGACATCGACTTCGTCTATGTGGCGACGCCGTGGGAGCTCCACTTCGAGATGGCGAAGGCCGCCCTGCTGAACGGCAAGCACGTCGGCGTGGAGTGTCCGGTCGCGATGACACTCAAGGACCTGTGGGAGCTGGTCGACCTCTCCGAGCAGACCCGCCGCCACTGCATGCAGCTGGAGAACTGCTGCTACGGCCGCAACGAGATGCGCGTCCTGCGGATGGCGCACGCGGGCAGGTTCGGCGAGCTGCTGCACGGAGCGGGGGCGTACAACCACGACCTGCGCGAACTGATGTTCTCGTCGACGTACTACGAGGGCCCGTGGCGCCGGCTCTGGCACACCCGGCTGCGCGGCGACCTCTACCCGAACCACGGCTTCGGTCCGGTCGCCAACTACATGGACGTCAACCGGGGCGACCGGGTGGTCAGCATCAGCAGCTTCGGCACCCCGGCGCTCGGACTCGCCGACTACCGGGCGAAGCACATGCCGGCGGGCGACCCGAGCTGGAAGGAGTCGTACATCGGCGCCGACCGGACGATCAGCCTGGTCCAGACGGCGAAGGGTCGAGTGATCCGCCTGGAGCACGATGTCTCGACCCCGCACCCGTACAGCAGGATCAACAGCCTGGGCGGCACGCTGGGCGTGTTCGAGGACTATCCGGAGCGGATCTATCTGGAGCCGGACCACCAGGGTCACCAGTGGGGCGACTTCGCGGCGTACGCGCAGGAGTTCGACCACTGGCTCTGGAAGGAGCACGCCAATCCGCCGGGCGGTCACGGCGGGATGGACTACATGATGATCTACCGGCTGATGCAGTGCATGCGGCTCGGTCTGGTCCCCGACTTCGACGTCTACGACGCGGCCACCTGGACGGCCCCGGTGCCGCTCAGCCACGACTCGATCAAGGCCAACGGCGCGCCGCAGGCGATCCCCGACTTCACCCGCGGCGAGTGGACGAAGGCCCGGCCCGGTATGGACTCGGTGAAGCCCGCCTAGGACGACGAGGGCCGCACCCGCTCCGGGAGCGGGTGCGGCCGTCTCTGCCGCGGGGAGGCGACAGATCAGGGGGTACGGCTGGTCACGCCGTGTGCAGGGTCAGCCCGTAGCGGCCCAGGATCTCGTTGACCGGCTGGAACCAGGTGTTGCCGCCCGAGGAGCAGTTGCCCCAGCCGCCGGACGTCACGCCCTGGGCCTGGTCGCCGGTGATGAACGAGCCGCCCGAGTCGCCGCCCTCGGCGCAGACGTCGGTACGGGTCATTTGATGGACCGCGCCCACGTCGTAGTTGACGGTCTCGTTCTTGCCGAGCACCGTGCCGCAGTGCCACTTGGTCGTGGAGCCGGAGCGGCAGATGGAGGAGCCGACCGGGGCCTCCCACGAGCCGCGCACCAGCCGGTCCGAGGTCTGCCCCCAGCCGAGCACGACGGGCACGGTCCACCAGCCGTAGCCGGTGCTCACCCACGCCATGTCGTCGCCGGGGAACGAGGAGCCCTGGAACCAGCCCATGTCGGAGCCGTCCCAGCCGCGCACGAAGGTGCCGGGGGTGCCGCAGTGCCCGGCCGTGACGAAGCCGCCGTGCACCGAGAAGCCGATGGAGCAGCGGTACTGGTGGGTGTAGTACGGGTCTCCGCCGACGGTCCCGGCGGCGAAGGTGGTCGGCGTCGCGTTCACCGTCTCGATCCGTACGGGTCCGGCGGCGCGGGCGCGGTCGAGGAAGGCCTTGACGTCGTCCTTGCCGGCCCGGTCGGCGGCGACCTGGACGACGACCTGGTTGGTGCGCACGTCGACGTGCCAACTGCCCACGGCGGCTGGTGCCTTGAGGCGGTCGATGCGGCGCTTGACCGCGTCGAGCCGGTCCGCGGAGTGGGTGACGACCTTGGCGTCGGCGCCGGTCTTCCTTACGGCCTCGGCCTTCTGGCGGTTCGTCACGGCGACGGTGAGCCTGCCGCTGTCGGCGTCGAACCAGGTGCCCGCGAAGTCGCCGCCCGCCGCCCGTTCGGCCGAGGGCTGGACGGCGAACGCCGCCTTCTCCTGGGCGAGGCGGGTGCGCGCCTGCTCGGTGAGGCCGAGGTCGCGCTGCATGGCGGCGATCAGTCCGGGTGAGGCGTCGGGATCGGGGGCCGCGGCGGCGGCGGTCGAGGGGGCGAGCGCGGCGCCGCCCCAGGTGGCGACGAGGAGGAGGGCGGAGAGGACGGTCCGTATGCCGGTTCTCCCGGCGCGGCCGGTTCCACTGGTTCGTCTCACAGTCGTGAACCCTTCTGCTGTTCCTGTGGCGTGGGGTGGGAACATCAGGTGCTCATGGCGGTGCCGAGAACTCTCCGAGTGGCGCGTTGAGAGCGCTCTCTGGAGGGAGAGAGTAGGGGCTCCGCCGATGGCTGCACAGGGGTCCGTGGCGAAAACGAGGGCGGCCGCGCGAGAGCCCGGGAGGGTCTGGCCGACCTTGGCCTGTTCTGTACCTCGATGCGGAAAATCGGTTGCCGAGGGCCGTCGCCCGGCGCGAACCTTGCACGGTTTCAGCCATCCCCCGACACATCGGAATCCCGGGACGCCATGCAGATTCGCGATCTACCGTACGCCGACCCAGGGGTCCCCGATGTCCGCTCGGGCACCCGGTTCCTCCTCTGGCTCGGCCGCCGTCAACTGGGCGGTCAGGTGAAGGCACTTCTGTGGGGTCTGCTCCTGCAGCTCTCCATCGTCGGCCTCTCCCTCGCCGTCGGCCTCGCCGTGCAGGCCGTCGTGGACCGCGACGGCGGACGGCTCGCGCTCGTGGGCGGGCTGCTCGCCGTGCTCGGCGCGGGCATCGCGGTCGGCGACATGATGCTGCACCGCGTCGCCGTGACGAACTGGATCACCGCCGCCGCCCGCGTCCAGCAGCTCCTCTCGCGCAAGACCGCCGAACTCGGCTCGGTCCTCACCCGGCGGGTCGCCGCCGGTGAGGTCGTGGCCGTCTCCACCGGCGACGTCGAGAAGATCGGCTGGTTCGTCGAGGCGCTGTCCCGGTTCGCCGCCGCCGCGCTCACCGTGGTCCTGGTCTGCGTGGGCCTCGTGGTCTACCAGCCCGCCCTCGGCGTGGTCGTGGCGGTGGGCGTGCCGGTGCTGATGCTGGCCGTCCTGCCGCTCCTCCCCCGCGCCACGCGCAGGGCCGACATCCAGCGCGAGAAGGCCGGCCGGGCGACCGAGCTGGCCTCCGACACCGTGGCAGGGCTGCGGGTGCTGCGGGGCATCGGCGGCGAGGAGCTGTTCCTCGGCCGCTACCGCGCCGCCTCCCAGGAGGTCCGGCGCGCGGCCGTCCGCAGCGCCCGGATGTGGGCCCTGATCGCGGCCGTCCAGGTCCTGCTCCCCGGTCTGCTCATGGTGGGCGTGCTCGCCTACGGGGCGCGGCTCGCGCTCGACGGGCGGATCGCGGTCGGTGAACTGGTCACGGTCTACGGCGCGGTGGCGCTGATGCTCCATCCGCTGCGGCACTTCGAGGAAATCGCCATGGCGTACTCCTTCTCCCGGCCCTCCGCCAAGCGCGCGGCCCGGGTCCTCGGGCTCGCGCGGACCAGTACGACGACGGCGCCCGCGGACGGGCACGGCGAGGCGACGGGCGACCTGTACGACCCGGTGACCGGTCTGCTCGCGCCCGCCGGCCGCTTCACCGCCGTCGTCTGCGGCGACCCGGACGCGGCCGGCCGACTCGCGGACCGGCTCGGCGGCCACCCGACGGAGCCGGGCGAGGGCCACACCTCGGTCCTGCTCGGCGGGGTGCCGCTCGACGAACTGGACCTGGACACCGCCCGTACGGCCGTCCTGGTCCAGGACAAGGACCCGGTCCTGCTCTCCGGCACGCTCCACGAGCTCCTCGACGTGCCGTCCTCGGGCAAGGTCACGCCCGACGACGCCCTCGCGGCGGCGCAGTGCGGGGACGTCCTGGACGCGCTCGCGCAGGCGTCCGTGGACACCGACGGCGACCCGATGCGGACGCGGATCACCGAGCGCGGCCGGTCCCTCTCCGGTGGCCAGCGCCAGCGCCTCGCGCTGGCCCGCTCCCTGGTGACGGACCCGGAGGTGCTGGTGCTCGACGAGCCGACCTCGGCGGTCGACTCACACACCGAGGCGCGCGTCGCCGCCGGGGTGCACGGGCTGCGCGAAGGGCGTACGACGGTGGTCCTGGCGTCCTCGCCGCTGCTGCTGGACCGGGCGGACCGGGTGGCCCTGGTCCACGACGACGAGGTGGTGGCCGTCGGCACCCACCGCGAGCTGCTGCGGACCGAACCGCGCTACCGGGCCGTCGTCACCCGCGAGACGGACGACGAACAGGCCCTGGAGAAACAGGTGTTGGAGACGAACCTCGAAGCCGAGAAGCTCGAAGCCGAGCTGGAAGGAGAGTCGGCATGATCGGCCTGGCGCCACCGGCGTACGACCCGGCGGCCCCCACGTCGGCGACGACCCTGCCCGTGGGCACGACGGCGACCGTGCGCGGCTACGTACGCGAGCTGCTGCGCCGCCACCGCACGGCGTTCGCCCTGCTCGTCGGCGTGAACGCGATCGCGGTGACCGCCTCGATGGTGGGCCCGTACCTCCTCGGCACGGTCGTCGAGCGGCTCTCGGAGGGGTCGCGCGAGCTCCACCTGACGCGCACGGTCGCCCTGTTCGTGGCCGCTCTCCTCGTCCAGACCCTCTTCGTGCGGCTGGTCCGGCTGCGCGGCGCGATGCTGGGCGAGGAGATGCTCGCCGACCTGCGCGAGGACTTCCTCGTCCGGTCGGTCGGGCTGCCGCCCGGCGTCCTGGAGCGGGCCGGGACCGGTGACCTGCTGTCCCGTATCACCACGGACATCGACCGGCTCGCCAACGCCATGCGGGAGGCCGTCCCCCAGTTGGCGATCGGTGTCGTCTGGGCCGGTCTGCTGGTCGGCGGTCTCCTCGTCACCGCGCCCCCGCTCGCCGTGGCGATCGTGATCGCGGCCCCGCTGCTCGTCGTCGGCTGCCGCTGGTACTTCCGGCGGGCGCCGTCGGCGTACCGCTCGGAGGCCGCCGGATACGCGGCGGTCGCCTCGGTCCTCGCCGAGACGGTCGACGCGGGCCGCACGGTCGAGGCGCACCGCCTGGGCGGCCGGCGGGTGGGTCTGTCGAACCGGCGGATCCGCGAGTGGACGGCGTGGGAGCGGTACACCCTCTTCCTGCGTTCGGTGCTGTTCCCGGTCGTCAACCTCACCCACACCCTCGTCCTGTCGGGCGTCCTGCTGCTCGGCGGGGTGTTCGTGCTCCAGGGCTGGATCGACGTCGGCCAGCTGACCACGGGCGCGCTGCTGGCCCAGATGCTGGTCGATCCGGTCGGGATCATCCTGCGCTGGTACGACGAGCTGCAGGTGGCCCAGGTGTCGCTGGCCCGGCTCGTGGGCGTCCACGAGATCGAGCCGGACGCGGGCGACGAGGCCGTGCGCCCCGAGGGCCGCGACGTCCGGGCCGACGAGGTGCGCTTCGGCTACCGCGAGGGCGTCGACGTGCTGCACCAGGTGTCGATGGACCTCGCCCCCGGCACCCGGCTCGCGCTCGTCGGCCCTTCAGGCGCCGGCAAGTCGACGCTCGGCCGGCTGCTCGCGGGCATCTACGCCCCGCGCACCGGTTCGGTGACGCTCGGCGCGGCCGAGCTGGCGAGCATGCCGGCCGAGCGGATCCGCGAGCACGTGGCCCTGGTCAACCAGGAGCACCACGTCTTCGTCGGTTCGCTCCGCGACAACCTGCTGCTCGCGCGGACGGGCGCGGAGGACGGCGAGCTGTGGGCGGCGCTCGGCGCGGTCGACGCGGACGGCTGGGCGCGGGCCCTGGAGGAGGGCCTGGACACCGAGGTCGGCTCGGGCGGGCTCGCGCTCACCCCGGCGCAGGCCCAGCAGATCGCCCTGGCCCGCCTTGTCCTCGCGGACCCGCACACGCTGGTCCTGGACGAGGCGACCTCGCTCCTCGACCCGAGGGCGGCCCGTCATCTGGAGCGCTCGCTGGCCCGGGTCCTGGACGGCCGTACGGTCGTCGCGATCGCCCACCGGCTGCACACGGCGCACGACGCGGACGTGATCGCGGTGGTCGAGGAGGGCCGGATCAGCGAGCTGGGCAGCCACGACGAGCTGGTCGCGGCCGACGGCGCGTACGCGGCGCTGTGGAGGTCGTGGCACGGGTGACATGCGTGTGGGCCCGCCCCCGGGAGGGGCGGGCCCACACGTTTCACGGTCCTACAGATATCCGAGCGCCGAGGCCCCGCCCACGCCGCCGAGCAGCATGAACGCCGGCATCAGCACCTTCAGCTCGACCCAGCTGCCCGCGCGGAACCGCATGCCCTTCGGCGGGCCGACCGGGTACCAGCGCTTGCGACCGACCGGGATCGGCCACAGGATCGGGCAGCCGGAGACGGTCAGGGCGTCGCCGATGTCGTGCACGAGGGCGCCGAGGACGATCGGCAGTCCCAGCCACAGGTACTCCTGCCCGGGCGCGGTGAAGAGCCAGTCGGCGCCGTTGCCCGGCTGGTCGAGGACGCCCGCGAGGATCCAGGCGCTGGTGGCGCCGAGCAGCCAGACCAGGATGTCGCTGGACATCCGGGCGGCCCGCCACAGCAGACCTTCCACGGCGAGCACGACGTGCACGAAGAGGATGGCGAGGACCGCCCAGCGGCCGCCGGTGATGGCCAGGACCGAGGTTCCGGCGCCGATGAGGACCGCCCAGAGCCAGGTGTGGGTGAGCGTGCGGTGCCCGCCGGAGCGGCGGGGGTCGGCGGTGGAGCGGGTCGCCTTGTAGACCGCGTACGAGAGCTTGTCGACGATCTCGCACAGGCCCTTGGAGACCGGTCCGAAGGCGCGCGAGATGGTCGCGGACTTGTGGTCGAGGTCGGGCGCGAGGGCCGCGCCCGCGCAGATGAGCGCTCCGACGACGACAACCGGCCACGGCATGGGGTGGCCGGCGGCGGCCGCGGCCGCTCCGACGCCAAGCCAGGCCGCCGCTCCGGACAGCGAGTGCGCCGGTCCCATCATGGTTGTCCCCGCCCCATTCCTCCGGTGCCGGCGCTCAGTTGACGACCGGTCGACGGGTCAGCGTATCGTCCGTGATCTTCCGGCCGGTGGCCGGTTCCCTCATCCGGGCGGAATCCAGGCAAGATGGGGGCGTGACCCTTATCGATCAGCTGCCGCCGAACGCCGACCCCGACGCCCTCTTCGAGGCTTTCTCCTCCTGGGCGGAGGGCCGGGGCATCACGCTCTACCCGGCCCAGGAAGAGGCGCTGATCGAGGTGGTCTCCGGGGCGAACGTGATCTTGTCCACGCCCACCGGTTCGGGAAAGTCGCTGGTCGCGGCGGGTGCGCACTTCACGGCGCTGGCCAATGACCAGGTCACCTTCTACACCGCGCCGATCAAGGCGCTGGTGTCGGAGAAGTTCTTCGAGCTGTGCAAGCTCTTCGGCACCGAGAACGTGGGCATGCTGACCGGCGACGCGTCCGTGAACGCCGACGCGCCCGTCATCTGCTGCACGGCCGAGGTCCTCGCCTCGATCGCGCTGCGGGACGGCAAGCACGCCGACATCGGCCAGGTCGTCATGGACGAGTTCCACTTCTACGCGGAGCCGGACCGGGGCTGGGCCTGGCAGATCCCGATCCTGGAACTCCCGCAGGCGCAGTTCGTCCTGATGTCGGCGACGCTCGGCGACGTGTCGATGTTCGAGAAGGACCTGACCCGGCGCACGGGCCGGCCCACCTCGGTGGTCCGCTCCGCGACGCGGCCGGTGCCGCTCTCGTACGAGTACGAGCTCACGCCCATCACGGACACGCTGACCGAGCTCCTGGAGACCAAGCAGGCCCCGGTCTACATCGTCCACTTCACTCAGGCGCAGGCCGTCGAGCGGGCGCAGTCGCTGATGAGCATCAACATGTGCTCGCGCGAGGAGAAGGACAAGATCGCCGAGCTGATCGGCAACTTCCGCTTCACCACCAAGTTCGGCCAGAACCTCTCGCGTTACGTCCGGCACGGCATCGGCGTGCACCACGCGGGCATGCTGCCGAAGTACCGGCGCCTGGTGGAGAAGCTGGCGCAGGCGGGTCTGCTGAAGGTGATCTGCGGGACGGACACGCTCGGCGTGGGCGTCAACGTGCCCATCCGTACGGTGCTGTTCACCGCGCTCACCAAGTACGACGGCAACCGGGTGCGGACGCTGCGCGCGCGGGAGTTCCACCAGATCGCGGGCCGGGCCGGCCGGGCGGGCTTCGACACGGCCGGTTTCGTGGTCGCGCAGGCGCCCGAGCACGTCATCGAGAACGAGAAGGCGCTCGCCAAGGCGGGCGACGACCCGAAGAAGCGCCGCAAGGTGGTGCGCAAGAAGGCCCCGGAGGGCTTCGTCGCCTGGAGCGACACCACGTTCGAGAAGCTGATCGCCGCCGACCCCGAGCCGCTGACCTCCCGCTTCAAGGTCACCAACATCATGCTGCTGTCGGTGATCGCCCGCCCGGGCAACGCCTTCGACGCGATGCGCAAGCTGCTCGAGGACAACCACGAGCCGCGCAAGGCGCAGCTGCGGCACATCCGCCGGGCCATCGCGATCTACCGCTCGCTGCTCGACGGCGGTGTGGTGGAGCAGCTGGAGACCCCGGACGCCGAGGGCCGCACGATCCGGCTCACGGTCGACCTCCAGCAGGACTTCGCGCTGAACCAGCCGCTGTCGACGTTCGCGCTGGCCGCGTTCGACCTGCTCGACCCCGAATCCCCCTCGTACGCACTGGACATGGTCTCGGTCGTCGAGTCGACGCTCGACGACCCGCGCCAGATCCTGGCCGCCATGCAGAACAAGGCGCGCGGCGAGGCCGTCGGCCAGATGAAGGCGGACGGGATCGAGTACGAGGAGCGCATGGAGCGGCTCCAGGACATCTCGTACCCGAAGCCGCTGGACGAGCTGCTCTGGCACGCGTACGACGTGTACCGGAAGTCGCACCCGTGGGTGGGCGACCACCCGGTGTCGCCGAAGTCCGTCATCCGTGACATGTACGAACGGGCGCTGTCCTTCACGGAGTTCACCTCCTGGTACGAGCTGGCCCGGACCGAGGGCATCGTGCTGCGCTATCTGGCGAGCGCGTACAAGGCGCTCGACCACACGATCCCGGACGACCTGAAGACCGAGGACCTCCAGGACCTGATCGAGTGGCTGGGCGAGATGGTGCGCCAGGTCGACTCCTCGCTGCTCGACGAGTGGGAGCAGCTGGCCAACCCGGAGATCCAGACGGCCGAGGAGGCGCAGGAGAAGGCCGACCAGGTCAAGCCGGTCACGGCGAACGCGCGCGCCTTCCGGGTCCTGGTGCGCAACGCGATGTTCCGCCGCGTCGAGCTGGCGGCCCTGGACAACGTGGACGCGCTGGGCGAGCTCGACGCCGAGTCCGGCTGGGACGCGGACGCGTGGGGCGAGGCGATGGACGCCTACTGGGACGAGTACGACGACCTGGGTACCGGCCCGGACGCGCGCGGCCCGAAGCTGCTCAACATCGAGGAGGACGCGGCGCACGGGCTGTGGCGCGTCCGGCAGACCTTCGCCGACCCGAACGGCGACCATGACTGGGGCATCAGCGCGGAGGTGGATCTCGCGGCCTCCGACGAGGAGGGCCGCGCGGTCGTCCGCGTGACGTCCGTCGGACAGCTGTAGAAGGAGCAGACAGGTGACCAATCCCGCCGAGAGCCTCGTCGACCTGCTCGATCTGGAGCGGATCGAGGACAACATCTTCCGTGGCCAGAGCCCGCAGGAGTCGCTGCAGCGGGTCTTCGGCGGCCAGGTCGCGGGGCAGGCCCTGGTGGCCGCCGGGCGGACCACGGAGGGCGACCGGCCGGTGCACTCGCTGCACTCGTACTTCCTGCGGCCCGGCCGGCCCGGCGTCCCGATCGTCTACCAGGTGGAGCGGGTGCGGGACGGTCGTTCGTTCACGACCCGCCGGGTCACGGCGGTCCAGCAGGGCCGGACGATCTTCAACCTGACCGCCTCCTTCCACCTGCCGGAGGAGGCGGGCTTCGAGCACCAGCTGCCGCCCCGGCACATGACGGACCCGGAGACGCTGCCGAAGCTCGCCGACGAGATCCGCGACCACCTGGGCGTGCTGCCGGAGGCGCTGGAGCGGATGGCCCGGCGCCAGCCCTTCGACATCCGCTACGTGGACCGGCTGCGCTGGACGAAGGACGAGGTCACCGGCGCGGACCCGCGCAGCGCCGTGTGGATGCGCGCGGTGGGCCCGCTCGGCGACGACCCGCTGGTCCACACCTGCGCGCTGACGTACGCCTCCGACATGACGCTCCTGGACGCGGTCCGCATCCCGGTCGAGCCGCTGTGGGGGCCGCGCGGCTTCGACATGGCGTCCCTGGACCACGCGATGTGGTTCCACCGCCCGTTCCGCGCGGACGAGTGGTTCCTCTACGACCAGGAGTCCCCGATCGCGACGGGCGGCCGTGGCCTGGCCCGGGGCCGCATCTACGACCGCGAGGGCCGGCTGCTCGTGTCGGTGGTCCAGGAGGGGCTGTTCCGGAAGCTGTGACCAGGGGGTCGTAGGGTGAACGCAGCCCAGTACCGCGTCTCGACGAGGAGCCGACCATGAGCCTGTACGACATCCCCCTGCGCACCCTGTCCGGTGACCCGACCTCGCTCGCCGACTACCGCGACCAGGCCGTCCTGGTCGTCAACGTGGCCTCGAAGTGCGGTCTGACGCCGCAGTACGCAGGGCTCGAGCGGCTGCAGAAGGAGTACGGGGAGCGCGGCTTCACGGTGCTCGGTGTGCCGTGCAACCAGTTCCTGGGCCAGGAGCCGGGCAGCGCGGAGGAGATCCAGACCTTCTGCTCCACGTCGTACGGCGTGACGTTCCCGCTCCTGGAGAAGACCGATGTGAACGGCGCGGACCGGCACCCGCTCTACGCGGAGCTGACCAAGGTCGCGGACGCGGAGGGCGAGTCCGGGGACGTGCAGTGGAACTTCGAGAAGTTCCTGATCGGCCGCGACGGGCAGGTCACGCGCTTCCGTCCGCGCACCGAGCCGGAGGCCCCCGAGGTCGTCGCCGCCATCGAGGCGCTGCTGTCCGCCTGATGGGTCGATCGGACATGTCCACCGCGCTCGACCCCGCCGGCCCGCTGTGGGACGGCACCGTCTCGCGGCTCCGCGCGGCGGGCTGCGTGTTCGCGGAGGACGAGGCGGAGCTGCTCTTCGCCACCGCCGAGGACGCCGCCGCACTCGACGCGATGATCGAGCGGCGGGCCGGCGGCCTGCCCATCGAGCACGTCGTGGGCTGGGCGGCCTTCGCCGGGCTGCGCGTCGACGTCGACGCGGGCGTGTTCGTGCCCCGGCGGCGTACGGAGTTCCTCGTCGAGCAGGCCGTGGCCCTGGCCGGGCCCGGGGCGCTCTGTGTCGACCTGTGCTGCGGGTCGGGCGCGGCCGGGGCGGTGCTGCTCTCGGCCGTGCCGGGCGCCGAGGTGTACGCCTCGGACATCGAGCCGGCCGCCGTGCGCTGCGCCCGGCGGAACATCGAGCCGCGCAGCGGCCGGGTCTTCGAGGGCGACCTGTTCGCCCCGCTCCCGGCCGGGCTGCGCGGCCGGGTGGAGGTCCTGGTCGCCAACGTGCCGTACGTACCGACCGAGGACATCGGGCTGCTGCCGCCCGAGGCGCGCGAGCACGAGCCGCTGGTCGCGCTCGACGGCGGCGCGGACGGGCTCGACGTGCT
The DNA here is from genome assembly GCF_040638605.1 of Streptomyces sp. NPDC026092. Taxonomy (NCBI): domain Bacteria; kingdom Bacillati; phylum Actinomycetota; class Actinomycetes; order Kitasatosporales; family Streptomycetaceae; genus Streptomyces; species Streptomyces sp. NPDC026092. The sequence goes on along the minus strand of NZ_JBEZYN010000009.1, from coordinate 164,962 downwards.
GCGCAGGGTGGCGGCGGAGGCCGCCGGCTGGCTGGCGCCGGGCGGCCACATGCTGGTCGAGACGTCCGAGCAGCAGGCGGCCCGCGCGGTCGAGGCGGTCGCCGGGCACGGCCTTGCGCCCCGGGTGATCACCTCGGATGAGCTGTACGCGACGGTGGTCGTCGCGACCCGCCCGTAGGCCCGGCCCGACAGCCCTACGTGGCGCGGCGGGTGAGACGGCAGCGTGCCGGGCCCGCGGCGCGGAGGGTGACGGCGGAGTCGACCGGTACCTCGGTGTCGATCGCCTCCAGGTCGTAGCTCTGCAGGATCATCGCGAGCGCGATGACCGACTCCAGCATCGAGAAGTGCTGGCCGATGCAGGCGCGGGGGCCGCCGCCGAACGGGAACCAGGCGTAGCGGGGGCGGGCCGCCTCGGCCTCGGGCGTGAAGCGGTCGGGGTCGAAACGCTCCGCGTCCTCCCAGTACGCGGGGTGCCGGTGGGTGACCCACGGGGCGACGATCACGTCGGCGCCGGCCGGGATGGTGTGCCCGTCGATCTCGATCGCGGCGACCGCACGGCGGCCGATGACCGGCCCGGCCGGGAAGAGCCGCATGGCCTCCTTGAGGACCTGGGTGAGGAAGGGCAGGGCGTCGAGGTCGGCGGCGCCGGGAGTACGGCCGGCCAGGACGCGGTCGACCTCCTCGTGGGCGCGCTCGAGCTGGTCGGGGTGGCGGGCCAGCAGGTGGAGGGCGAAGCCGAGCGAGGTGGCGGTGGTCTCGTGGCCCGCGAGCAGGAACACGAGGACCTGCTCGCGCAGTTCCTGGGCGTCGAAGCTGCCGTCCTCCGCGCTCTCGGCCTCGGCGAGGAGGGTCAGCAGGTCCTGCGCCTCGTCGTCGCCCGCGGCCGCCCCGCCGGCCTCGCGCCGCTCGGCGATGATGCGGTCGCAGACGGCGTACAGCTCCGCGTGCGCGGCGGCGGCACGCTTGTTGCCGGGGGTGGGCCAGTCGCGGGGGACGTTGAGGGGCGAGAAGCCGCGGCGCAGGACGTAGTCGCCCATGACCGGGAAGGCGCGCTCGACGATGGCGACGGCGGCCTCGACGTCCGTGCCGAAGAGGATGCGGGCGACGGCGCGGAGCGCGAGCCGGGCCATCTCGGCGAGGACGTCGACGGTGGAGTCGGGCGCGGTGCGCCACTCCTCGCTGAGGGTCGCGGCCTCGACGGCGATCGCCTCGGCGTAGCTGTCGACGCGGCGGCGGGTGAAGAGCGGCTGGACGAGTCGGCGCTGGCGCAGATAGTCCTCGTCCTGGCTGGTCAGCAGGCCGTTGCCGAAAGACTCGCGGAGCTCCTGGTAGAAAGCGTTGTCCTTGCGGAAGTTGGCGGACTGGGTGGCGAGGACCTGCTGGGCCCCCTCCGCGGAGAAGATGCCGTAGATGACGGCCCGCACCCCCGGCGGTCCCGCCGTGATCCGGACGACGTCTCCGTGGGCGCGCTGGGCGTTCAGGAACGTGCCGAGCGAGTCGTTCTTGAGGTCGAGCATCGAGCCGAGCAGCGGAAGCCCCGCCGGTCCCGGGATGGCTGTCGTGGTCGTAGCCATGGGTACGTTCCCCCTTGATCGTCACCGGCGGCGATTGTCCCGCAGCTCGGGCCGACTGTCAGTGGGGTCGGGGAGACTCGTCCCATGGAACCGATCGAGATGACGATGCAGATCACCATCGACTGCGCGGAGCCCCAACGCCTCGTCCCCTTCTGGGCGGAGGCCCTGCGCTACGTACCGCAGCCGCCGCCCGAGGGGTACGCGACCTGGCGCGCGTACTGGGAGGCGCTCGGGGTGCCCGAGGAGGAGCTGACCGAGGGGGCCGGCGACCTGCCCGAGTCGATCGTGGACCCGAAGGGGATCGGGCCGAGGGTCTGGTTCCAGCAGGTCCCGGAGCCGAAGACGGTCAAGAACCGGGTGCACCTGGACCTGAAGGTCGGCGGCGGACGCGAGGTCCCGCTCGCGCTGCGGCGCGAGCGCGTGGACGGCGAGGTCGCGCGTCTGACGGCCCTGGGCGCGACGATCCTGTACACGATGGACGAGCCCGACGGCATGGACTACTACGCGGTGGTGCTCCAGGACCCGGAGGGCAACGAGTTCTGCGTCGTGTGACCCGTCGTACCGGGCCGGCGTGCGACGACGGACCGTCGGAGAACCGACGGCCCGTCATCGCGTACGGCTGTGGGTCAGGACAAGTACGGCGAAGGGTCAGGAGTAGACGCTCGTCCAGTCGCCGCTCTGCGAGGTGGGCACCCAGGCGTTGGTGTCGCCGTAGTACGTGGCGAAGGAGCAGCCGGCGGACTTGTAGAACGTGACGGTGACCTCGCCCTTCCACCACCAGCCGCCGACCCAGGTGTCCCGGCCCGGGGTGGAGAAGCAGCCCGAGGCCACGTCGCCGTTCTGGTTGAATCCCTGGATGCGGATGGAGTAGACGGAGCCGCTGGTGTCGTGGAAGTGGATCTGCTGGCCGTTCGACGCGGCGGACGCCTGGCCGGCGGTTCCGAGCACTCCGGCGAAGGCCAGGGCGGCGGCCCCGACGGTGGTGGCGGCCTTCTTGATCACGTTCATGGTTCCCCCCAGGGATGTACGGCGATTGCTGCTACGACCAAGATCATAACGGCCGAACCCGCCCAGAGGGAACGCACGTTCGAGGACTGCCCTCGGTCAGCGGATCGGCATCCCCGAGAGGGTGCGGGCGATCACCAGACGCTGGATCTCGCTCGTGCCTTCGAAGATCGTGTAGATCGCCGCGTCGCGGTGCATGCGCTCCACCGGGTACTCACGGGTGTAGCCGTTGCCGCCGAGGATCTGGATGGCCTGGCCGGTGACCTTCTTGGCGACCTCGCTCGCGTACAGCTTGGACATCGAGCCCTCGGCCGAGGTGAACGGCTTGCCGGTGGTCGCCATCCAGGAGGCGCGCCAGACGAGGAGCCGGGCGGCGTCGATCTGGGTGCGCATGTCGGCGAGCTGGAAGGCGACGCCCTGGTTGTCGATGATCGGGCGGCCGAACTGCTCACGGGTCTTGGCGTAGTCGAGAGCGACCTCGTACGCGGCGCGGGCCGTGCCGACGGCCATCGCACCGACGGCGGGGCGGGAGGCCTCGAAGGTGGCCATGGCCGCGTTCTTCACGCGCTCACCCCCGCCCGCCTTCGCCTTCTCGCGGGCCCGGGCGAGGCGCTCGTCCAGCTTCTCCTTGCCTCCGAGGAGGCAGTGGCCGGGGATCCGGACATTCTCGAGGACGACCTCGGCGGTGTGCGAGGCGCGGATGCCGTGCTTCTGGAACTTCTGCCCCTGGGAGAGGCCCGGGGTGTTCGGCGGCACGATGAAGGAGGCGTGACCCTTGGAGCCGAGCTCGGGATCGACGGCCGCGACGACGACGTGGACGTTGGCGATGCCGCCGTTGGTCGCCCAGGTCTTGGTGCCGTTGAGGACCCACTCGTCCTTGGCCTCGTCGTAGACGGCCCGGGTGCGCATCGCGGCCACGTCGGAGCCCGCGTCGGGCTCGGAGGAGCAGAAGGCGGCGACCTTGACGTCGTCGACGTCGCCGTACATCTGCGGGATCCAGGTGCCGATCTGCTCCTCGGTGCCGTTGGCGAGGACGCCGACGGCGGCGAGGCCGGTGCCGACGATGGAGAGGGCGATGCCCGCGTCGCCCCAGAAGAGCTCCTCCATCGCCATCGGGATGCCGAGGCCGGTCGGGTCGAAGAACTGCTGGGCATAGAAATCGAGAGAGTAGATGCCGATCTTGGCGGCTTCCTGGATGATCGGCCAGGGAGTCTCCTCACGCTCGTCCCACTCGGCGGCGGCGGGGCGCATCACGTCCTCGGCGAATCCGTGCAGCCAGTCACGGACCTGCTTCTGGTCGTCATTGAGATCGAGCGTGAACTCGGTCATGTTCCCTCCCAGCAGTGCGTTACTTGCGGTAACAGCAGTGTGTTACTCACGGGTAGGCCCTGTCAACCTGCGACGGAGCACTCCGGGCGGCGCGGCACGGGGTGCCGCTCGGGTGTTACGTTGCGACAGCCTCAGGGAATTCGCACGGGCGGGGAGACGCGCTATGGAGACCACACACCGGACCACCGAACAGCAGAAGCCGGCCGATCAGCGGCGCCGTGAACTGCTGGAGGCGGCGGACCGGGTCGTGCTCCGGGACGGCCCCAAGGCCTCGATGAACGCCATCGCGGCGGAGGCGGGCATCACCAAGCCCATCCTCTACCGGCACTTCGGCGACAAGGGCGGGCTCTACCGGGCGCTCGCGACCCGGCACACCGACGCGCTGCTCGCCGCGCTGCGGGCGGCGCTCGACGCGCCGGCCGACCGGCGCAGGCGGGTCGAGTCCACGCTCGACACCTACCTCGCCTCGATCGAGGCGCTGCCGCAGGTCTACCGCTTCCTCATGCACCCGGCCGAGGAGACGCACCAGGCCGAGCAGGGCTTCGACGTGGGCCGCCACTCGGCGCCGGTGCTGCGGCGGATGGGCGAGGAGCTCGGCCAGGTCATCGCCGAGCGCATCGACCTCGGCCCGGTCGGCGACGCCCAGGCCCGGATCTGGGGCCACGGCATCGTCGGCATGATGCACGCGGCCGGCGACTGGTGGCTCGGCGAACGCCCGTGCTCCCGCGCCGAGTTGGTCCAGGCCCTGGCGGACCTCCTGTGGGGCCGCCTGGCGGAGGCCGGCGACAAGGACGGGGCGCCGGGGTTCTAGGCGGTGCCAGAAATCGTGAGCCCGGCCTGATCGGCGAGACACCCCCTCCGGACACGACCTAGGACCTGTCCAGGACCTCCGCGGCCTCCGCGCCGCGCCCCCACGGCTCCTTCCGGATCGCGCGGCGCAGCCGCGAGCCGCGCCACCCCGTCACGTGGTCCGCGTACACCCCGCCCTCCAGGTGGTCCGTCTCGTGCTGGAGGCAGCGGGCGAAGAAGCCCGTGCCCTCGACGCGTGCCGGGGTGCCGTCGAGGAGCACGCCCTCGACGACCGCGCGGTCGTAACGCGGGGTCGGCGCCTCCAGGCCCGGCAGGGACAGGCAACCCTCGGCGCCCCGGATCACGTCGCCGTCCGCCTCCACCAGGCGCGGGTTGACCAGGTGCCCGAGGTGGCGCACCTCGTCGTCGTCCGGGCAGTCGTACACGAAGACCCGCAGGCCCACGCCCACCTGGTTGGCCGCGAGGCCGACGCCGTTCGCCGCGTACATCGTGGCGAACATGTCCTCGACAAGGCGCTCAAGCTCGGGACCGAAGTCGACGACGGGTTCACAGGGGGTGTGCAGCACCGGTTCGCCGAGCAGGGTCATCGCTCGGACGTGGCCGGAACTGCCGGGGATCGGCCGGTTTCGCATGGGCGTAAGGGTACGGTCCGCTGTGACCTCGTCGTTTCGGCGCGGGGTCCAGCGGTGCCGCAGTTCGGGTCGCTGGCCGGATCTCGATAGGCTGAGCCCGGACCGACGCAAGGAGGAACAAGGAAGATGTCAGGACACCCCGGTAATCCAGAGCCGTTGTCGCCGCGCGCCAAGCTGGCCGTGACGGCGGGCAAGGCCGCGGCCGCGGTGTCGCGGGCAGCCGGACGCGGCAGCGGATCCGTGATCGGCGGCCGGGTGGCGCTCAAGCTCGACCCCGATCTGCTGGCGCGGCTCGCCCAGCATCTGGATGTCGTCCTGGTCTCGGCGACCAACGGCAAGACGACCACGACCCGGCTGATCGCCGAGGCGCTGCGGGCCAGCGGGCCCGTCGTCTCCAACGCGCTCGGCGCGAACATGCCCGCAGGCATCACCTCGGCCCTGGCCGGCGGCTCGGACGCCAAGTACGGCGTGATCGAGGTCGACGAGAAGTACCTCGCCGGAGTCGCCCGGGACACCACGCCCAAGGCGATCGCGCTGCTCAACCTCTCGCGCGACCAGCTGGACCGCGCCGCCGAGACCCGGATGCTCGCCGAGAAGTGGCGCGAGGGTCTGAGCGGTACGAAGGCCGTCGTCATCGCCAACGCCGACGACCCGCTGATCGTCTGGGCCGCCTCCTCCTCCCCCAACGTCGTGTGGGTCGCCGCGGGCCAGGAGTGGAAGGACGACGCCTGGTCCTGCCCCTCCTGCGGCGGTGTGATGCAGCGCCCCGGCGACGACTGGTTCTGCGGCGAGTGCGGATTCCGCCGCCCGGCGCCGAGTTGGGCGCTCAACGGCGACCACGTGCTCGACCCGCACGGTTCCGCCTGGCCGATCCACCTCCAGCTGCCCGGCCGCGCCAACAAGGCCAACGCCGCCACCTCGGCCGCCGTCGCCGCCGTCTTCGGCGTCCCGCCGCAGGTCGCCCTTGAGCGCATGTACCAGGTGCAGGCCGTGGCCGGCCGCTACGACGTCGTGAGCTTCCAGAACCGTGAGCTGCGGCTGCTGCTCGCGAAGAACCCGGCCGGCTGGCTCGAAACGTTTTCCCTCATCGACCAGCCGCCGACGCCGGTGATCCTCTCCGTCAACGCGCGCGGCGCCGACGGCACGGACACCTCCTGGCTGTGGGACGTGGACTACGGGCGGCTCGCCGGCCACCCGATCATGGTCCTCGGCGACCGCAAGCTCGACCTGGCGGTCCGCCTGGAGGTCGCGGGCGTGGACTTCCGCGTCTGCGAGTCCCTCGACGAGGCGGTCCAGCTGGCCCCGCCCGGTCAGATCGAGCTGATCGCCAACTACACCGCCTTCCAGGACGTCCGCCGCCGCGTCGGCAACTGACCCGTAGAGGACTTGCAGCATGAGTGACAGCAGCCTGCGCCTGGTCTGGGTCTACCCGGACCTGCTCAGCACGTACGGCGACCAGGGCAACGCCCTCGTCGTCGAGCGCCGCGCCCGCCAGCGCGGTCTGGACGTCCAGCGCGTCGACGTCCGCAGCGACCAGCCGGTGCCGACCTCCGGCGACATCTACCTGATCGGCGGCGGCGAGGACCGGCCGCAGCGGCTCGCGGCCGAGCGGCTGCGCCGCGACGGCGGCCTGGAGCGCGCCGCGTCCAACGGCGCGATCATCTTCTCGGTCTGCGCCGGCTACCAGATCCTGGGCCACGAGTTCATCAACGACCTCGGCGAGCGCGAGCCCGGCCTCGGTCTGATCGACGTGATCTCCACCCGGGGCGAGGGCGACCGGTGCGTCGGCGACGTCCTCGCGGACATCGACCCGCGCCTCGGCCTGCCCCAGCTCACCGGGTTCGAGAACCACCAGGGCATCACCCACCTCGGCCCGACGGCCCGTCCGTTCGCCCGGACGATCCTGGGCCGGGGCAACGGCACCGGCGACGGCACCGAGGGCGCGTACAACGACACGGTCTTCGGTACGTACATGCACGGCCCGGTCATGGCCCGCAACCCGCAGATCGCGGACCTGCTCCTGAAGCTGGCCCTCGATGTGAACGCGCTGCCGCCGACCGACGACCGGTGGTACGAGGCGCTGCGCGCCGAGCGCATCGCGGCGGCGACCCAGCCCGCCTGACCCTCGGACGGAGTGCACGTCTGAGCACCCCTACGCCCATGGGATTCGTAAGTAAATACGGTGTCCAATCTGCGGACATCGGGTTCGGCCCCGCCTCCCAGCACCGATAGGGTGGCGGGGATCCAACCGGACGACGTGGTCCGGGAGTCGGCCCACGTTGCAAAGGTATTTGGGCTATGCGCATTGGTGTGCTCACCTCCGGGGGCGACTGCCCCGGTCTGAACGCCGTCATCCGTTCCGTCGTGCACCGTGCCGTCGTCGACCACGGGGACGAGGTCATCGGCTTCCACGACGGCTGGAAGGGCCTCCTGGAATGCGACTACCGCAAGCTCGACCTTGACGCGGTCGCCGGCATCCTCGCCCGCGGCGGCACCATCCTCGGCTCCTCCCGGGTCCAGCCCGCGCACCTGGTGGACGGCGTCGAGCGCGCCCGCGGCCACGTCGCCGACCTGGGTCTGGACGCGATCATCCCGATCGGCGGCGAGGGCACGCTGAAGGCGGCCAACCTGCTCTCGCAGGCCGGCCTTCCGATCGTCGGCGTCCCGAAGACCATCGACAACGACATCTCCTCGACGGACGTCACCTTCGGCTTCGACACCGCCGTCGGCGTGGCGACCGAGGCCCTCGACCGGCTGAAGACCACCGCCGAGTCCCACCAGCGCGTCCTCATCGTCGAGGTCATGGGCCGGCACACCGGCTGGATCGCCCTGCACTCCGGCATGGCCGCCGGCGCGCACGCGATCGTCGTGCCGGAGCGCCCCTTCGACATCGACGAGCTGACCGCCCGGGTCGGCGCCCGCTTCGAGGCCGGCAAGCGGTTCGCGATCGTGGTCGTCGCCGAGGGCGCCAAGCCGCGCGAGGGCTCGATGAACTTCGAGGTCGGCGCCAAGGACCAGTACGGGCACGAGCGCTTCACCGGCATCGCCAACCAGCTCTCCGTGGAGCTGGAGCGGAGGCTCGGCAAGGAGGCCCGCCCGGTGATACTCGGCCACGTCCAGCGCGGCGGCACGCCGACCGCGTACGACCGGGTGCTCGCCACCCGCTTCGGCTGGCACGCGGTGGAGGCGGCGCACCGCGGCGAGTTCGGCATGCTGACCTCGCTGCGCGGCACGGAGATCGAGATGGTTCCGCTGGCCCAGGCCGTGGAGACCCTGAAGACCGTTCCGTCCGAGCGCTACGCCGAGGCCGAGACCGTGCTCTGACCGCGCGTACGCCTCCGCACCGACACCACGAACCGCCCCCGGTCGCAGCCGCGACCGGGGGCGGTTCTAGTCTGGTGCGGACAACAAGCGCGAATCGGGCTCCAGGAGTACACAGATGGATCACAGCGGGCACGGCATGACGATGGATCTGCCGCCGTTCACGCTGGGACGGGGGCTCGAGTTCTCGCCCGACCCGTTCTTCCTCATCGCCTGCGTCGTCGGGCTCGCGCTGTACGGCTGGGGTGTCGCGCGGCTGCGCGGGCGCGGTGACAGCTGGCAGCTGAACCGGACGATCTTCTTCACCCTGGGCGTCCTGAGCATCGCGCTGATGATGTGCACCAAGCTCAACGACTACGGCATGGTCATGTTCAGCGTGCACATGGTGCAGCACATGGTCATCTCGATGCTCTCGCCGATCCTGCTGCTGCTCGGCGCGCCCGTGACGCTCGCGCTGCGCGCACTGCCGGTCGCGCCCCGGGGCGACAAGGGCCCGCGCGAGCTGCTCCTGATGCTGCTGCACAGCCGCTACATGCGGATCATCACGCACCCCGCGTTCACGATCCCGCTCTTCATCGCGAGCCTGTACGGCTTCTACTTCACCCCGCTCTTCGACACCCTGATGGGATCGAAGATCGGCCACATCGCGATGATGGTGCACTTCCTCGCCGTCGGCCTGGTCTTCTTCTGGCCGATCATGGGCATCGACCCGGGGCCGCACCGCCCCGGCTATGTGATGCGGATGCTGGAGCTCTTCGCGGGCATGCCGTTCCACGCCTTCTTCGGCATCGCCCTGATGATGGGCAGCGAGCCGATGATCAAGGCGTACGCGAACCCGCCGGCCTCGCTCGGGATCGACGCGCTCGCCGACCAGAACGCGGCGGGCGGCATCGCCTGGGCGTTCAGCGAGATCCCGTCGGTCCTGGTGCTGATCGCGCTGGTCTACCAGTGGTACCACTCCGAGCAGCGGCAGGCCGTTCGCAAGGACCGGGCCGCCGACCGGGACGGGGACAAGGAGCTGGAGGCGTACAACGCCTATCTGGCCTCGCTCCAGAGCCGCGGACGGTAGAAGGACAGGAGATCGTCGCACGGGAGTAGCATTCGCCCGCCCCAGGGGTCACGATGAGCGTGAAGGCCCTGTCGGGAGGAGGCGGACAGATGTCCGGTCCCACGAAGGCGATGAGCGTGATCACCGTCGCGGCCCTGGTGCTGACGACGGCGTACACGGTGGCACTCGGCAGCAGCGGCTGGCTCTGGTTCGGCGTCGTGGTGCTCATCGTGGTCACCATCGGCATGGCGGCCGCCGACAGCTCCGTACCGACGGGCACACGGCGCCCAGGCCCGGGCAGGCCCGGCCCGCAGCCCTAAGCGCGTGGGGCGAGGACGACCCAGGTGGGGCCGGGGGCGAAGTTCAGGGGGGCGCCGTCCGGGGTGGTGAAGGCCGTGCCGTTCGTCGCGGTGGGGCGGCTCCAGCGGGCCTCGTGGGCGCGGCCGTCGCGCAGCACGAGCGCGCTGCCGCTGCCGACCGTCTCGGTGTACGGGGAGACGCTGCCGAGCACGTCGTGGAAGCGGGACGACCGTATGGTCACGTACTGCACCACGACCGTCGACGCCGTGACCGGGCCTTCGTCGGTGGTACGGGCGGCCCTGCCGTCCATCGCGACCCGCCAGCCCTTGTCCGCCGGGGACCAGGTGAAGGTGTAGCGGGAGGCGGGGAAGCGCACGGTCCGTTCGTTGACCTGTTCGCCGCCCGCGGGGGCCGGGCCGAAGCGGAAGCCGATGTCCTTGGCGTTCTCCGCGTCGGGGGCGGCGGCCAGGGCGCGCCCGGGCAGGACATACAGGTTGTGGGGCGCGGACCTGCCCCGGTCGCGGAGGTAGGCGCCGGGGGCGTCCTCGGGCGGCAGGGCGTCCAGCGGGGCGGCCTTGAGCAGGGGTTTCAGGGCGGTCTGGGAGCCGGAGTAGGCGAGCGCGGGGTTGCCGAACTGGCGGAGCAGCTCGATGTCGGACTCGCGGGCGCTGCGTACCGGCCCTATCCGGTCCGGCAGGTCGCCGGAGTAGACCGCCAGCAGCCGGGTCTGGCCGCCCTCGACCTGCTCGACGTAGACCAGCTCGGCCGCGCCGAGGCCGGTGTGCGGGCGGGCCGGGGGCACGTTGTCGATCTTGACGGCGAGGACCGGGGCGGGGCGGGCCGGGAGTCCCGTGAAGGGCGAGATGCCCTGCGGGGCGGGGGTCGTCGGCGTGGGGGGCGGCGTCGGGGCCGTCGGCGTGGGCGTCGGGGTCGGTTCCGGGGTGCCGGAGTCGGCGCAACCGTACAACCCGGCGGTCATCACCGCGCACAGCAGCACGGTGACGGCTGCGCCGGGCCGTATGTGTCGCGGTGCGCGACGGCTATCGGCGGCCATCAGGACCCACTCTCCGTCTCCAGTGTGGACCAGGGTCGCCGGAGTGGTTAGAAATTAACCATCGCTCGAACGAGACGGGGGCCGTCGGTGTTCTATCACGTCCTGAAATACGTCCTGCTCGGACCGTGGCTGAGGCTGGTGTTCCGGCCGCGGATCGAGGGCCTGGAGCACATCCCGGCGGACGGCGCGGCGATCGTCGCCGGCAACCATCTGTCGTTCTCCGACCACTTTCTGATGCCGGTCGTCCTCAAGCGGCGGATCACGTTTCTCGCCAAACAGGAGTACTTCACGGGTCCTGGCCTCAAGGGTCGGCTGACCGCTGCTTTCTTCCGCAGCGCCGGGCAGATCCCGGTTGACCGCTCCGGCAAGGAGGCCGGGCAGGCGGCGATCCGCGAGGGGCTCGGAGTCCTTGCCAAGGGCGAGCTGCTCGGCATCTACCCGGAGGGCACGCGCTCGCACGACGGCCGGCTCTACAAGGGCAAGGTCGGCGTGGCGGTCATGGCGATCACGGCCGGGGTGCCGGTGATCCCCTGCGCGATGGTGGGGACCTTCGAGATCCAGCCGCCCGGCAAGGTCGTGCCCCGGGTCAGGCGGGTCACCGTCCGGTTCGGCGAACCGCTCGACTTCTCCCGGTACGCCGGCATGGAGGGCGAGAAGGCGGCGGTCCGCGCGGTGACGGACGAGATCATGTACGAGATCCTCGCGCTGTCCGGGCAGGAGTACGTCGACGACTACGCGGCCAAGGTGAAGGCCGCCGAGCAGGAGGCGAAGGCCCGGACCAGCGGGTCGCGCGGAAAGTTCCCGCGCCGCGGACGCTGACGGCGGATCCGCGCACGGCGAAAGGTGCTGGGTCGGTGATCACTGTCCCCGTACCGTCTCGTCCATGGGACAAGGACACGCATTCGTGCTCGGAGCGACAGGACAGGTGGGGCGGGCGGCCGTGCGGGCGCTCGTCGCGGACGGCTGGGAGGTGACGGCGGCCTCGCGGCGCGGCGGCCGGGGCGAGGAGTGGCCGGAGGAGGTCCGGTCGGTGGCCGTCGACCGTGACGAGGAGGGCGCGCTCGCCGCCGCGCTCGGCAAAGGCTGTGATGTGCTGGTCGACATCGTCGCCTACCACGCGGGCCACGCACGGCAGTTGACGGCGCTCGCCGACCGGATCGGCTCGGCGGTGGTGGTCTCCAGCGGCGCGGTGTACGAGGACGACCGGGGCCGTAACTTCGACACGCAGGACGAGCCGGACGGCTTCCCCGCCTACCCGGTGCCGATCCCGGAGTCCTGGCACACGGTCGCGCCGGGCGACGCGTCGTACGGGACGCGGAAGGTGGCCCTGGAGCAGGAGTTGCTCGCGGCGGGCGCGGCGCTCCCGACGACGGTGCTGCGGGCGGGCGCGATCCACGGGCCGTACTGCCCGGGCCCGCGCGAGCTGTGGTTCGTCAAGCGGGCGCTCGACGGGCGACCGGTGCGGATCCTCTCGTACGAGGGCTCGTCCCGGTTCCACCCGGTGCACGTGGACAACCTCGGCGAGCTGGTGCGCCTTTCGGCGGCGAAGCCGGGCACCCGGGTCTTCAACGGCGGTGACCCGGAGGCCCCGACGGTCGCGGAGATTGGAGCGGCGATCGACGCCGTCATGGGCGTGGAGAGCGAGACGGTGCTGATGGAGGGGGCGCCGGAGGACACCGTGGGGCTGAGCCCCTGGACGGCGCCCCACCCGGTCGTCTTCGACATGGGCGCGGCGGAACGGGAGCTGGGGTACCGGCCGGTGGTGTCGTACGCCGAGTCGCTGCCGGCGACGGTCGCGTATCTCTCCCGGCGGGTGGCGGAGCAGGAGTGGCGGGAGGCGTTCCCCGGTCTGGTGAAGTACGGGGTGGACTTCTTCGACTACGCGGCGGAGGACGCCTGGCTCGCCGCGCGACGCTGAGCCCGGCACGCCGAAGGGGGAGGGGCGGGCCGCCCCTCCCCCTTCACCCTGTGACTACGGCTGGGGCGTGGCGTGCGGGGCGCACGTCACGTCGCGGCCGTCGAGCTTGCCGGTGAGGAGGTAGGCCTCCACCCGGGTGTTCAGGCACGGGTTGGCGAGGTTGGTGATGCCGTGCGAGCCGGCGTCCCGCTCGGTGATGAGACGCGAGCCCTTGAAGCGCTCGTGCAGCTCGACCGCGCCCTCGTACGGCGTGGCCGCGTCGCGCTCGGACTGGGTGATGAGCACGGGCGGCAGGCCCCTGCCGGTGCGGACCTCGGTGGGCTGCTGGCGCGGGGTCGACCAGGTCGCGCAGGGCAGGTTCATCCAGGCGTTGGACCAGGTCATGAACGGGTACTTCTGGTGGAGCCGGCTGTTGTCCCGGTCCCACTTGCGCCAGCTGGTCGGCCAGGGGGCGTCGGCGCACTCGACCGCGGTGTAGACGGCGTTGCCGTTCTCCGAGGCCGCGTTGCCGGCCGTGTCCGTCGGGTCGGAGGCGGCCGCGTCGATCAGCGGCTGCGGGTCCCCGGCGGCGTACGCGCTGAAGGCCTCGGCGACCGGGGCCCACATCGAGTCGTAGTAGGGCGCGTTCTGGAAGAAGCCGATGAGCTCGGCCGGGCCGACCTTGCCACCGAGGGGGTTCTTCTTGGCGGCGGCGCGCAGCGTGTCCCACTGGCCGCGGACCTCGGCGTAGGTGTCGCCGAGGTGGTACGTGGCGTCGTGCTGGGCGACCCAGGTCATCCAGTCCTTCAGCCGGCCCTCGAAGGCGATGTCCTGGTCGAGGTTGGCCTCGTACCAGATCTTCTCCTTCGACGGGTTGACGACGCTGTCGAGCACCATGCGGCGGACGTGCGTCGGGAAGAGCGTGCCGTAGACGGCGCCGAGGTAGGTGCCGTAGGAGACGCCGACGAAGTTGAGCTTCTTCTCGCCGAGCGCGGCCCTGATGACGTCCAGGTCGCGGGCGGTGTTGCGGGTGTTGATGTACGGCAGGATGTCGCCGCTCTTCTCCGCGCAGCCCGCGGCGTACTCGGCGGCGAGCTTGCGCTGGGCGCGCTTGTCGGCCTCGCTGTCGGGGACCGGGTCGAGCTTGGGGCCCTTGACGAACTCGGCCGGGTCGACACAGGAGATGGGGGCCGAGTGGCCGACGCCGCGTGGGTCGAAGCCGACGAAGTCGTACGCCTTGGCGGCGCCCGCCCAGATGGTGTTCTTGGTGGTGACCCGGCGCGGGAAGCGCAGGCCGGAGCCGCCGGGGCCGCCCGGGTTGTAGAGCAGGGCGCCCTGGCGTTCGGCGGGGGTGCCGGTGGAGCCGATGCGGTCGACGGCGATCTTGATCTGCTTGCCGTTCGGCCGGGCGTAGTCGACGGGGACGGTGACCCAGCCGCACTGGATGGGCTTCTCCAGACCCCAGTCGGCCGGGCAGTCCTGCCAGTCGATGCCCCGGTCGGCGGCGCGCTGGGCGGCGACGGCCGTGCCGTACGCCTCCGCGTCGGGCCGGTGGCGCTGGTCGGCGCTCGCGGCCGGAGCCGCCAGCGCGCCCACCATGAGCGTGCCCGCTATCAGAGCGCCTGCCGAGCCGAGCGCTGCCGTGCGTCTCACGTGATGCCTCCCCCTGTAGGTGGTCGGTCTGTCCGGGGGATCCTTTCGTCCGGCCGGTGTACGGGAAAGGGCGTACACGCGTTTCTTTGCCGAACCAATAACCGGATACCGCTGTACCGCTGAGCGGTGACGTCACGTGGGCGCGAGGATGCCGAGGGCCTCGTCGAGGACGCGGCGCAGCCGCAGCGCGTCGGGGGCGACGGCGGTGACCAGAGCGCCGGGACCGGCTAGTGGGGCGAGCACGGCGTTCTCGGCGAGCAACCGTGACTCGACCGGCTTCTCGGCGAACGCCGGTTCCACGACGAGGAGTTGGCCGACCGAACGGTGCCCGGCGAGGACCGCTCCGCCGTCCCAGCCGCCCGGGGCGCCGGGGCCGTACGCGACCTCCTGGTCGAGCAGTGGACGTCCGGCGCGGTGGACGGTGAGGCGCGAGAGGAGCGTGCCGGGCTCCTCGCCGTGACGGCCGAGGATCTGCTCCTCCCGGAGCACGAGCCGTGCGGTGGCGGCGAGTTCGACGGTGGTGCGCATCACGAGGTCGGATCCCTGGGCGCAGACCAGCTGTTCGGGCAGCCAGCGCAGCACCGCGCCGTCGCCGACCGTCAACCGCACGTCGTACGTGGCCGGTTCGGTCGAGCGACCGGGCAGGGCGACGGTCGCGGCGGACGAGTCGACCAGGAGCCGTGCCCCGTCCCGTACCTCCGACTCGATCGCGAGACGGTCGCCGCCGAGCGGGGCGCTCATCGCGCCGACGACGGTGACCCGCGTGTACGGGCCGGTGGTCCGGGTCCTGCGGAGGGCGAGGGGGCCGTCGCCGATGAGGACCGGCAGGGTGCCGTCGGCCTCGGCGACGATCCGGGCGGTGGCGCTCAGGCTCATGCGGACCAGGCGCCGAGCTGCTCGCGGACCCACTCCGCGATGGGGGTGACACCCTGTGCGCCGGTGAGCGAGGTGAAGGCGACGGGAAGGTCGCCGCGCTGCTCCTTGGCGTCGCGGGCCATCCGCTCCAGGTCGGAACCGACGTACGGGGCGAGGTCGGTCTTGTTGACGACGAGCAGGTCGGCGGTGGTCACGCCGGGGCCGCCCTTGCGGGGGATGTCGTCGCCGCCGGCCACGTCGATGACGAAGATCTGGGCGTCGACCAGGCCCTTGGAGAAGGTGGCGGTCAGGTTGTCGCCGCCGGACTCGACCAGGATCAGGTCGAGCGGGCCGACCGTGTCCTCCAGCTCCTCGACGGCTTCGAGGTTGGCGGAGATGTCGTCGCGGATCGCGGTGTGCGGGCAGGCGCCGGTCTCCACGGCCTGGATCCGCTCGGGCGGCAGGACGGCGTTGCGGAGGAGGAAGTCGGCGTCCTCGCGGGTGTAGATGTCGTTGGTGACGACGGCGATCGACAGCTGGTCGCGCAGGGCGCGGCAGAGCGCGGCGACCGTCGCGGTCTTGCCGGAGCCGACGGGTCCGCCGAGCCCGATGCGCAGCGCGCGCCGGGTTCCGTCGGGGCGATGGGCGTCGGCGGAGACGGCGCCGAGGTGGTCGTGGGAGTGGTCGAGATGCATGGGTGCCTCCGGTGGTTCGTGGGTGGTCGCGTTCGGTGTCGCGTGTCGCCCGACGGGTTCGCGGGCCGACGGGTTCGGGTGCCGACGGCTGCGAGGTCGGGGCTGCTTCGGGTCAGGGCAGCTTCTGGGGCAGCGCTGCTTCGGGGTCAGGACGCGAAGAGGCGGACGGGCCAGGATGCGTGCTTTTCGGCGGTGATGTCGAGGAGGGGTGAGGAGGCGGCCGGGAGGGCGTCGATGCCCTGGCGGGCCGCCGCGGTGGCGCGCTCGGCGACCTGGTCCATCTCGGGGGCGAGGCGGGCGAGGACGGCGGTGGCCTTGAAGGGGTCCAGGCTCAGCAGCCGTACGGCCGCGGTGGCGGGGCCGCTGACCGTCTCGTACACGACGCAGTGCGCGGCGTCCTGTGGCCCGAGGCCCGCCGCGCGGGCCGCCACGCCGAGGACGATCGGCTGGTGAGCGCCGCGCGGGAACGCGGCCGCGAGCGCGTCGAGTTCGGCGCACGGCCAGGTGGCGCGGGCGGCGCGCATCATCTGCCGGCCGAGCCTGCGGGCTGCCGCCCGCAGGGCGGGCGAGGGCGTACGGGCGTCGGCGGCGGCGTCGAGCGCGTCGGGGTCGTGGCCGTGGGCGGCCGCCGCGGCGAGGCCCGCGGCGGTGAGCCCTGCCGTGTGGAGCCGGCCCCGGCAGAACGCGGCGAGGCTCACCGCGTCCGTGATCCGGCCGGCCTTGACGGCGGCCTCGGCCCCACCGGAGTGGGCGTGCCCGCCGGCGGGGAAACGCCCGTCGGCGAGCACGAGGAGCGCGGCGCGGCCGCCGAACCCACCGGCGACCGCTGTGGTCGGCGACGCCATCAGAAGAGGAAGTAGCGCTGGGCGAGGGGCAGTTCCTCGGCGGGAGCCGGGTCGACCGCTTCGCCGTCGATGGTGACGGTGAAGGTGTCGGGGTCGACCTCGACCCGGGGGAGGGCGTCGTTCTCCCGCATGTCCGCCTTGGTGACCCGCCGGGTGTTCTTGATGGCGACGAACTTCCGCTCCAGGCCGAGACGTTCGGGGAGGTCGTCCTCGATGGCCGCCTGGGTGACGAAGTTCAGGGAGTTACCCGCCGGCGCCTTGCCCAGCGCCCCGAACATCGGCCGGGGCAGGATCGGCTGCGGGGTGGGGATGGAGGCGTTGGCGTCGCCCATCTGCGCGTAGGCGATCTGGCCGCCCTTCAGCACGACCAGCGGCTTCACGCCGAAGAAGGCGGGCTCCCACAACACCAGGTCGGCGAGCTTGCCGGTCTCGACCGAACCGATCTCGTGGTCGAGGCCCTGGGCCACCGCCGGGTTGATCGTGTATTTGGCGACATAGCGACGCGCCCGGTGGTTGTCGGCGCGGCCGTCCCCCGGCAGCGCGCCCCGGCGCTTCTTCATCACGTGCGCGGTCTGCCAGGTCCGCATGATGACCTCGCCGATACGCCCCATCGCCTGCGAGTCGGAGGAGATGATCGAGATGGCGCCGAGGTCGTGCAGCACGTCCTCGGCCGCGATGGTCGAGGGCCGGATGCGGGACTCGGCGAAGGCGAGGTCCTCCGGGACGGCCGGGTTCAGGTGGTGACAGACCATCAGCATGTCGAGGTGTTCCTCGATCGTGTTGACGGTGTGCGGCCGGGTCGGATTGGTGGAGCTGGGCAGGACGTACGGCTCGGAGACCACGGTGATGATGTCCGGCGCATGCCCGCCGCCCGCGCCCTCGGTGTGGTACGCGTGGATGGTGCGCCCGGCGATGGCCGCGAGGGTGTCGCCGACGAAGCCCGCCTCGTTCAGGGTGTCGGTGTGGATGGCGAGCTGGGCGCCGGACTCGTCGCAGACGGTCAGGCAGGCGTCGATGACGGCCGGGGTCGCTCCCCAGTCCTCGTGGATCTTGAACCCGAGCGCCCCGCCCCGCAGTTGGGAGTACATGGCCTCGCGGGACATCGTGTTGCCCTTGCCGAGCAGACCGATGTTGACCGGGGAGTTCTCCAACGCCGCGAACATCCCGGCGAGGTGCCAGGGGCCCGGCGTGACGGTGGTCGCCTTGGTGCCCTCGGCGGGTCCGGTGCCGCCGCCGACGAGGGTGGTGATGCCGGAGGCGAGGGCCTCGTCGATGATGGTCGGCGCGATGAAGTGGATGTGGGTGTCGACGCCGCCGGCCGTGACGATCCGGCCGTTGCCCACGATCACCTCGGTCTCCGGGCCGATGACCAGGTCCGGGTGGACCCCGTCCATGGTGTCGGGGTTGCCGGCCTTGCCGATGCCGGTGATCCGGCCGTCGCGGATGCCGATGTCGGCCTTGATCACGCCCCAGTGGTCGATGATCACGGCGCCGGTGATCACGGTGTCGGGCGCGCCCTCGGCCCGGGTCGTACGGGCCTGGCCCATCGACTCGCGGATGACCTTGCCGCCGCCGAAGACGGCTTCGTCGCCGGCGCGTCCGGGGCCGCCGGAGCGGTCCTCCTCGATCTCGACGAGGAGGTCGGTGTCGGCGAGCCGGATGCGGTCGCCGACGGTGGGGCCGAACAGGTCGGCGTAGACGGCGCGATGCAGCTCAGGCACGGTCGCCTCCGTTCACGTCGCCCTTCGTGTCGATCGCGTCGAGGGGGCCCGCCGTCTCGCCGCGCAGGCCGTGGACGATCCGGCGGCCCGCCAGCGGGACGAGTTCGATCTCGACCGGGATGCCGGGTTCGAAGCGCACGGCCGTACCTGCGGCGATGTGTAGGCGCAGGCCGCGCGCGGCGGCGCGGTCGAAGTCGAGACCGGGGTTGGCCTCGGCGAAGTGGTAGTGGGAGCCGACCTGGACGGGCCGGTCGGCGGCGTTGAGGACGGTGAGACGGGTGACCGGCCGGCCCTCGTTGAGGGCGACGGGACCTTCACCGAAAAGGATTTCTCCGGGAATCATCGGCGGCGTTCCCCCGTCACACGATCGGGTCATGGACGGTGACGAGCTTGGTGCCGTCCGGGAAGGTGGCCTCGACCTGGACGTCGTGGATCATCTCCGGGATTCCGGTCATGACGTCGTCGCGGGTGAGCACCTTGCGGCCGGAGGCCATGAGCTCCGCGACGGTCCGGCCGTCGCGGGCGCCCTCCAGGATGTGGGTGGTGATCAGGGCGACGGCCTCGGGGTGGTTGAGCTTCACGCCGCGGGCCCTACGCTTCTCGGCCACGTCGGCGGCCACATGGATGAGCAGGCGTTCCTGCTCGTGCGGCGACAGTTGCACGCTTCCACCTCACAGTCGTCCACCGGGCATGTGCCCGGACAGCAGCGGACCTTACCGATCGTCAACACTCTGTTGAACTGCGGAAATGGTCCGCCCGGCCAGACATTGCACGTTAGGGCGGAAGTTTTTCCTACGCGTTAACTCGCGCTTTGCGGCCGCATGGACATGAGCCCGCGCAGGCCGTCCTGGAGCACCTCGACCTCCACGTCGCCGAAGAGCGCCTGCTGGGCGATGTACCCCTGGGCGGTGGCGATGAGGGTGCGGGCCACCCGGTCGGCGGGGACGTCCGCCGCCATCAGACCGGTCGCGCGGTAGACCTCGACGAGTTCGCCCCAAGCCTCGCGCATCCCGTTGAACCCGTCGGAGAGGGTCTGGAACAGCCGCTCGTCACGCAGGGTCTCCGACCACACCTGGAGGATGAGCCGCGCGAACGCCTGGCGGTCCGCGCCGGGGATCCGCTCCTCCAGGAAGAGCTTGAGGACCGAGCCGAGAAGGATGTCCGGCGTGGGCGGCGGCGTGGTCTTCGCGGCCTCCGCGAACGCGCCGCGGATACCGGCGAACGCCTCGGCCGCGATGGCCGCGATCAGCTCGTCCTTGCCGCTGAAGTAGCGGTAGACGGCTCCGGCCGAGAGGCCCACCTCGGTCAGGACGTCCTGCATGGACGTGGCGTGGAAGCCGTTGCGGGCGAAGCAGCGCGCGGCGCCGTCGAGGATCTGACGGCGGCGGGCGTCGAGGTGTTCCTGGGAGACACGAGCCATGCCCCGAACCTAAAACGAACATTCATTCTTGACAAGCGACCCCGCCGGGGAGACAGTGAAGGCACCGTAAAACGAATGATCCTTCTCTTTGAGCCTCGCTGATCCCTCTCTTCGAATCGAGCCCCTCATGCCCGCCTCCGCCACCCGCAAGACCCTCGCGGTGCTGGTACTGATCCCGGTCGTCGTGGCCCTCGCCCTCTGGGCCTTCGCCTGGCCCGCCGCCCGGATCGCCCCGCGCGACCTGCCCATAGGCGTCGCGGGTCCCGCCGCCGCCACCGCCCCGCTGGAGCAGCGCCTCGCCGAGCGCGACGGCGCCTTCGAGGTCCACCGCTACGACTCCGAGGCCGCCGCGCGCGAGGCGATCGAGGACCGGGTCGTATACGGCGCGGTGGTCGTGACTCCGCAGGGGCCCGAACTGCTGACCGCCTCCGCCGCGAGCCCGGTCGTCGCCGGGCTGCTGCGCGAGGCCGTCACCGCCCAGGTCCCGCCCGGCACTCAGCTGACGGTGACCGATGTCGTCCCGGCCCCCGCCGGCGACCCGCGCGGCAGCGCCTTCGGGGCGGGCCTCTTCCCGCTGATCCTGGCCGGCGCGGCCTCCGGCATCGTGGTGACCGTCCTCGGCCTGCGCGGCGCACGGGCGGCCGGCACCCTGCTCGGCGCCGCCGCGCTCGCGGGGATCGTCGGCACCGCGCTCGCCCACAGCTGGCTCGGCGTGTTCGCGGGCGACTGGTGGGCCGAGGCCGGGGTCCTCGGCCTCACCGTGCTCGCGATCGGCTCGTCGATCGCGGGGCTCGCCGCGCTCATCGGCAAGCCGGGCATCGGCATCGGGGCGTTCCTGATGATCCTGCTGGGCAACCCGTTCTCGGGCGTGACGAGCGCACCCGAAATGCTTCCGGCCCCGGTGGGCGCGCTCGGTCAGTGGCTGCCCCCGGGCGCGGGCGGCTCCGCGCTGCGCTCGTTCGCGTTCTTCGACGGCGCGGGCGCGGGCTCGGCGCTGCTGATTCTCGGCGCGTGGTCGGTCGCCGGACTGATCGCGCTCTTCGTGGGCGGAGCCCGGAACCGGGCGGCGGCCGCCCCGACGGCGGTCACCCCGGCGCCCGTACCGGCACCGGTGGGCTGACGCCCTCCCTCGTACAGCCGCGTGCCCCCGCTGTAGCGGACGGGGGCACGCGGCTTTTTCATGCGCCGGGGCGCCGGGGGCAAAGGCTTCGGAGGCGCTCAGGCTTCGGTGGCGCTCAGGCTCCCGCCCCGCTCACGCGCCCGGCGTGCGGTGGCGGGCCGCGATGCCGAAGCGGCCCTGTTCACCCGGAGCGGACGGGAGCGGGCGGATCTCGGAGACCGCGCTGCTCGCCAGATCCTCAGCGGTCTCGTGCTCCGCCTCGAGTTTGGCCAGGTCAGCGGCCGAAACCAGCGCCACGAGCGGCTTTCCGTGGCGGGTCACGACGACCCGTTCGTTGCCGTACACCACGCGGTTGATCAGGTCGGCGAGCTCTGCACGTGCTTGCGTCACCGGAATCTCGTAGGCCATGCTCCTCATCTTACGGGTTGTACGTCCTGTACATTTTTTACAAGGAGGCGCCGCCATGCACGCTCGCTATGTCCTGCCCGAGTTCACCGAGCGCACCAGCTACGGGAGCCGGACCCTCGACCCGTACTCCAAGCTGCTCGAGGAACGGATCGTCTTCCTCGGCACGCCCATCGACGAGACCTCGGCCAACGACGTGATCGCGCAGCTCCTGCACCTGGAGTACGCCGATCCGGACCGGGACATCTCGCTGTACATCAACTCCCCCGGCGGCTCGATGAACGCCATGACCGCGATCTACGACACGATGCAGGTCGTCACCTGCGACGTGGAGACCACGTGTCTCGGGCAGGCCGTCTCGACCGCCGCCGTGCTGCTCGCGGCCGGCGCGCCCGGCAAGCGGCTCGCGCTGCCCGGCGCCCGGGTGGTGCTCCAGCAGCCCGCGACGGACGAGCCGTTGCAGGGGCAGCCGAGCGATCTCGACATCCAGGCACGGGAGTTGATCCGGATGCGCGCGATGATGGCCGGGATGCTGGTCACCCACACCGGCCAGGACCTCGAGCGTGTCGACACCGACATCGACCGGACGACCGTCCTCGACGCGCCGGGCGCGACCGCCTACGGCGTGGTGGACCACGTCGTTCAGAACCGCGGGGCGTCGGGCGGCGCCGGGGGAAGGTGAGCGCGCGATGGTTCCCGAGCTGCCGCCGCTGCCCGCTCTGACGCGCGCCGAGGGCGAGTTCATCGACGCCTATCTCGAAGTCGTCGACCTGCTGGGCCGCATCAATCCATCCAGGGCTTCGCATACATATGGGGCGCTGCGCGCGGCTCAGGCGCTGGTGGGGCGGGCCAACGCCCTGCGGGACGCGCTGACGGCGATGCATACGCGCGGCGAGAGCGAGGTGCACGCGGAGACATTGGCCCGTGCGCTGCGGGTGTTGGACGGGGAGCGTAGATCGGGCCGCGTCACCGTCCCGGAGACACCGGCGAGTTGACATTCCCCCGTGTCGTGTCGAGGTCCACTCGGAGCAGCGCGGCCGCAGAATCGCTCCCCCGTTCGGCGTAGTCGACGAATCGACATATGTGCGGGGTGAGTTGCACAACGGGTGTACACATCTGGCGGAACAGGGCGTCCCACCCCTGGTCCGGGACTCGTCGGCCAAACCTCCGACGATCACGAAACATGCCTGTCCACCCGAATGGATCAGTCGTGAGGAGCCTCACATAACGCCGTTTCGGCTCGGTTTTGGCCCGGGTTGTGGGTCAAGATCCCTCACGACGACAAGCCCCCGCCACCGCGGCGGGGCGGTCCGGGCGGACGCCGAGTCCTGCCGCTGTCCCGGATGTCTGGTCGACAGGAGTGGATCGGCAGGAGTGGAGGACCCGAGCAGTACGGGACGGCCGGCCAGTGAGGCCGTTCCTCGGGGTGAAGCCGCAGCCGCGGCCGGGCAACTTCGCCAGCCCGAACCCGACAGGTCATCCTTCACAGGCGGCTGACGAAGGGTTGCGCATGACTGCGCAGATTCATGTCCCGTCCCTGCTGTCCCGGGCCGGAGCCGTCTCGGCTCTCACCCTCGCCGCCCTCGGCGGCACGATGCTGGCACCAGGAGCCGCATCGGAGGCCCAGGCCGCGACGTCGTACGCCGGCAACGCGCTGAACATCGCGGCTTCGAAGAAGGGATCGCCCTACAAGTACGGAGCGTCGGGACCGTCCCGGTTCGACTGCTCGGGGCTCACGCTCTACTCGTACAAGAAGGCGGGCAAGTCGCTGCCCCGTACCGCGCAGCAGCAGTACAACAAGACCCGGCACATCTCCGCGTCCAGCAGGCAGAAGGGGGACCTGGTCTTCTTCCATTCCGGTGGAAGGGTGTACCACGTGGGGATCTACGCGGGTAGCGGAAAGATCTGGCACTCGCCCAAGAAGGGTTCCTGGGTGAAGCTCGACAAGATCTGGACGTCCAAGGTCTACTACGGCCGGGTGCGCTGACGCCCGGTCGGCTCCGACGTATGACCGAGGGGTGCGGTGGCGCCGCCGCACCCCTCGCCCCGGGGTCAGTGCCCTGGGGACACCAGCAGCGTCACTCCGAGGGCGGCGAGCACGCCGCCCGTCACCCCCTGCACGGTCCGGGCCGTCCGGGGCCGCCTCAGCCGGTGGCCGAGCCGGTCCACGCCGAGGGCCACCAGCGGGAACCAGAGCAGGGCCAGCAGCACCACGATCGACGCGAGCAGCAACGTGCGCGGCAGCACCGCCGCGCCGGCCGGCACGAACTGAGGCAGCAGACTGAGGAAGAGCACGGGCGCCTTGGGGTTGAGGACGTTCGTCAGGAAGCCCTGCCGGACGGCCCGCCCGACCGCCCGCTCCCCCGCCACGTCCGCCGACGGCTCGCCCGCCGTCGCGCGCAGCGCACCGCGCAGCGCCTGCACGCCGAGGTAGAGGACGTACGCGCCGCCGGCGATCTGCAGCGCGCGATAGAGCACGGGTACGGCGATCAGCACGGCCGCGAGCCCGGCCACCGCGAGGGCGGTGTGCACCAGGAGCCCGCCCGCCACGCCCACCGCGCAGGCGACCCCGGCCCGGCGCGAGGCGAGAGCGCTGCGCACGACGACGGTGAAGTCCGCGCCCGGCATGGCCACCATGCCCGCCGCGACCCCGATGAAGGCGATCAGCTGTCCGTCCATGACCCCAGCGTGCCCGCCGAGAGCCTTTAGTGTGTAGACAGGATTTTATGGGTCTGCCAAAAGGAATGCTTAATGCAGGATCTGGTGCGGCTCGCGGCGCTTGTGGCCGTCGCCGAGGACGGCTCGATCACCCGGGCCGCCGCCCGGCTCGGCTACACCCCGCCCGCCCTCTCGCAGCAGCTCGCCAAGCTGGAGCGAGAGGCGGGGGCCGCGCTGCTCGTACGGCACCATCGGGGCGCGCGGCTCACTCCGGCGGGCGAACTGCTCGTCACCCGGGCGCGCCGGGTCCTGGACGAGATGGACCGGGCCCGCCATGAGCTGGCCCGGCTGAGCGGCCTGTCGGGCGGGCGGCTGCGGGTCGGCACCTTCACCACCGTGGGCATCCACCTGCTGCCGCCGGTCCTCAGCGCGTTCCGCCGAGCCCACCCGGACGTGGAGCTGACGGTCGCCGAGTACGAACCGCCGGGCGGGATCCACGCCGTGGCGGCGGGCGAGGTGGATCTCGCGCTGACCCACACGTACGAACCGGCCGAACCGGCGCCGCTGCCGCCGGGGGTCGAGCTGGAGCCGCTGCTGGTCGAGGAGTTGGTCCTGGTCACGGCGCCGGGCCACGTCCTGGCGGAGGGTTCGGGCCGGTTGCCGATCGCGGAGCTCGCGGGCCAGCCACTGATCAGCAGCGCCCCGGACCACCCCCCGCGCCGAGGCGTGGAGGGCGCCCTGGCCCGCGCGGGCGCGACGCCGTCGGTCGTCTGCCGTACACCCGGCTACGCCCTCGTGTGCGCCCTGGTCAGCGCGGGGCTCGGGGTGGCGGTGGTCCCTGAGATGGTCGCGTCGATGACGGCTTCGCCCCTGGGGGTACGCGCCCTGGAGCCGACCTCGTTCCGCCGCACGATCTCGGTCGCCCACCGCGGCGAGGAGTCCGGCCCCGCAGCGGCCTCCCTACGAGCACTCCTGCGCGGCGGCTTCGCCCGGGCCTAGGGACCGTCCGACCGGCCGCATCCTCCATGGCCGGCCCTCACCGGCCCCGGTGGCCTGTGTCAGTCGAAGAGGGCGACGACTCCGCTCACCCAGATTCCGAGGACCGCGAGGGCGCCCACCAGGCAGCCGACGCCCGCCAGGACGTCGCGGACCGACCACGGCTCGGAGGGCGCCTCGTGCGGGTCCTCCAGGCTGTCCTGGTAGGAGGCGGGGTCGTCCCAGTCGACGGGGTGCCCCAGCTCTTCGGCGCAGGCGGTGCGCACCGCGGCGAGTTGCCCCGCCGCGAAGGGGGTCGCAGCCGTCGTCTCGGGACCGCGCCAGGCGAGGGCCTTCATCCGCCACCCGGGAGACCCGTACCGCGCCTCGAACGCGGCGGTCTCGTCGGCGCTGCGGTCCTCTTCGAGGTACATCCAGCGGCCGGCCTCGGCGGCGTCGCCGTAGAGCCGGTACACCTCGGCCAGACGCCGGCGGAGCGTCAGGTCGTACGGGAAGGACGAGACGAGACCGCGCAAGCGCTGGCGCGCGACGGGAACGCGGCCGGCGGCCAGGTCCGCTTCGACTCGGGCAAGGGTCTCTCTCAGGGGCATGGACGCATCATCGGCTACCGCTCTGAGCTGCGTCGACCTGGTTTCTCTCAGTTCGGAGAGGCCGCGGCGGCCGGAGTCGCGGTCCAGGGGAGGTTGATCCAGACCGTCTTGCCGCCCTCGTCGGTCGGGGTGACCGAGAGGCGGCCGCCCGCCTCGGCCGTCAGGATGCGGATGATGACCATCCCGCGGCCGTTGTCCTGCTGCACCGCCGCCGGGAGCCGCTTCGGCCAGCGGGGGTGGCTGTCGGTGACGCCGATGTGGAGCTGCTCCTCGCGCTCCAGGCGGACGTCGACGGTGAAGGTGGGCGACTGGCCGAAGGTGTGCTGGACGGCGTTGGTGGCCAGCTCCGAGACGATCAGCCGGACCGTGTCGGCGGTGTCGCTGCCGCCCGCGAGCCCCCAGCCGCTGAGGACGTCGGCGACATATCTCCGGGCGGCGGACACCGAGGCGGGATCGCTCGGCAGAGTGACGGTTGCTTCCTGGTGGTCTGCCATGGCGACGCTGTCCCTTTCCCACCGGGCCCGGCCCGGTTTGCACTTCGCGTCAGACTGCCACCGATCGTGCCGCCCCGGGCGGCGATCCACCAAGATATGTGCATATTTGTCGCTCGAAGCGGTGAACTCTACGACGAGAGACCGTATTTGGGATCCATCAGTGGGAGAGCGGTGCTGTCCGCACGATCGTGGCGACGGCCTGCTCGATCTGCGCGTCCGTCAGATCCGCGCGGGCCGTGAGCCGCAGCCGCGAGATGCCGTCCGGGACGGACGGCGGCCGGAAGCAGCCGACGGCGAGCCCCTGCTCACGGCAGTCGGCCGCCCACCGCAGCGCCGCCTCCGGCGAGGGCGCGCGGACGGAGACCACGGCGGCGTCCGGGCGTACGGCGGTCAGACCGGCCGCGGTGAGCATCCGGTGCAGCGTGGTCGCCACGGTCCTGGCGCGCTCGGCGAGACCGGGTTCGTCCTGGATCAGCCGCAGCCCGCTCAGGGCCGCGCCGACGGCGGCCGGGGCGAGTCCGGTGTCGAAGATGAACGTCCGGGCCGCGTTGACCAGGTGCTCGACGACCCGGGCCGGGCCGAGGACCGCTCCGCCCTGGCTGCCCAGCGACTTGGAGAGCGTGAGGGTGGCGACGACGTCCGGGGCGCCCGCGAGCCCCGCGGCGTGCAGGGCGCCCCGGCCGCCGTCGCCGAGCACGCCCAGGCCGTGGGCGTCGTCCACGACCAGCCCGGCGCCGTGGGCCCGGCAGGCCTCGGCCAGTTCGGGCAGCGGGGCCCGATCGCCGTCCACCGAGAAGACGGAGTCGGAGACCACGAGCGCCCGGCGGTCCGGGTGGGCTTGGAGGGTCTTGCGTACCGCCTCGGGCTCGGCGTGCGGGACCACGGCCGTCTCGGCGCGCGAGAGCCGGCAGCCGTCCACGATCGAGGCGTGGTTGCTCGCGTCGGAGACGATCAGCGCGTCGCGGCCGCTCAGCGCGGTGAGGGCGGCGAGGTTGGCGGTGTAGCCGGAGGAGAAGACGAGGGCCGCCTCGAAGCCGCAGAACGCGGCGAGTTCGCGTTCGAGAGCGGCGTGCAATTGGGTCGTACCGGTCACCAGACGCGAGCCGGTGGACCCCGCGCCCCAGCGGCGGGCCGCTTCGGCGGCGGCCTCGGTCACCTCCGGGCGGCGGGTCAGTCCGAGGTAGTCGTTGCTCGCCAGATCGAGCGGCTCCGACTCGGCGGACCGGGGCCGCAGCGTGCGGACGAGCCCCGCCTCCGCACGGCGGCGCGCCTCCGTGTCGGTCCAGTCGAACGGGGTCCGGCGGGTGTCCTCGTCCCGGTGCATGGGGCAGATCCTTTTGTAGGCAGCGCACAGACCCTAACCGTCCGGGGCCGGGGAGAGGGTGTGGCCATCCACACACGACAAACTGGCGCGTTTGTTCAGATCCTCCTTGGCCACGAGGTGTGCCGTAAGCAAGGATCAGCCCTTATGGACCTGCTGAACACGCTGGTGGACAAGGGGCTGCGGCGCGAGCTGCCGAGCCGTGAAGAAGCGCTCGCCGTACTGGCGACCTCCGACGACGAACTGCTCGATGTGGTGGCCGCGGCGGGCAAGGTGCGCCGTCAGTGGTTCGGGCGGCGCGTGAAGCTGAACTACCTCGTCAATCTGAAGTCGGGGCTCTGCCCCGAGGACTGCTCGTACTGTTCCCAGCGGCTCGGCTCGACGGCCGGGATCCTCAAGTACAGCTGGCTGAAGCCGGACGAGGCCTCGCAGGCCGCGGCGGCCGGTGTCGCGGGCGGGGCCAAGCGGGTCTGCCTGGTGGCGAGCGGCCGCGGTCCGACGGACCGGGACGTCGAGCGGGTCGGCAAGACGATCGAGGCCATCAAGGAGCAGAACGAGGGCGTCGAGGTCTGCGCATGCCTGGGACTGCTCTCGGACGGCCAGGCGGAGCGGCTGCGCGAGGCGGGCGCCGACGCCTACAACCACAACCTGAACACGTCCGAGGGGACGTACGGGGAGATCACCACCACCCACACCTACGCGGACCGGGTGGACACCGTACAGAAGGCGCACGCCGCCGGTCTGTCGGCCTGCTCGGGGCTGATCGCGGGCATGGGCGAGAGCGACGAGGACCTGGTCGACGTCGTCTACGCGCTGCGCGAGCTGGACTCGGACTCGGTGCCGGTCAACTTCCTGATCCCGTTCGAGGGCACTCCGCTGGCGAAGGAGTGGAACCTCACCCCGCAGCGCTGTCTGCGGATCCTGGCGATGGTCCGGTTCGTCTGCCCGGACGTCGAGGTCCGGATCGCGGGCGGGCGCGAGGTGCACCTGCGCTCGATGCAGCCGCTCGCGCTGAACATCGCGAACTCGATCTTCCTCGGTGACTACCTGACGAGCGAGGGCCAGGCCGGCCAGACGGACCTGGACATGATCGCGGACGCGGGCTTCGAGGTGGAGGGCGCGGGCACGACCACGCTGCCCGCCCACCGCGCGGACGCGCTCGCGGCGGCGGGCGTGACGGCGGGTGCGACGGCCGGCGGCTGTGGCTCGGCGGCGTCGGCGGGCTGCGGCTCGCACGCGGAGGCGAGTGCGGGTGCGGGTGCGGCGGCCGGTGGCGGCTGCGGCTCGCACGCCGAGGCGGGCGGCGGCTGCGGTCCGTGCGGCGGCCACGCGGCGGTCGCCACGGAGGCCCCCGCCGAGGTGCCGGGCGCCCGGACCGACCTGGTGGCCGTGCGCCGTCGTGGCGCCGGAACGGACGTCGCGCCGAATGCGTAACGAGGAGCTGCTGGCCCTGGACCGGGCGCACGTGTGGCATCCGTACGGCCCCATGCCGGGCCGTGCGGAGCCGCTGGTCGTCGAGTCCGCGTCCGGGGTACGGCTCCGGCTCGCCGAACCGGCGCACGGGCAGGTCGAGTTGATCGACGGCATGTCGTCGTGGTGGTCCGCGATCCACGGCTACAACCACCCGGTGCTCAACGAGGCGGCGCGGGGGCAGCTGGACCGGATGAGCCATGTCATGTTCGGCGGGCTCACCCATGAGCCGGCCGTCCGGCTCGCCGCCCGGCTCGTGGAGATCACGCCCGAGCCGCTCCAGCACGTCTTCCTGAGCGACTCCGGTTCGGTGGCCGTCGAGGTCGCGATCAAGATGTGTCTGCAGCACTGGCGCTCCGTGGGCAGGCCCGAGAAGCGCCGGCTGCTGACCTGGCGCGGCGGCTACCACGGGGACACCTGGCAGCCGATGGCGGTGTGCGACCCGCAGGGCGGCATGCACGACCTGTGGTCGGGCGCGCTGCCGAAGCACTTCTTCGCCGACCCGCCGCCCGCCGCGTACGAGGAGTCGTACGCGGAACATCTGCGGGAGCTGATCGGGCGGCACGCGGACGAGCTGGCCGCGGTGATCGTGGAGCCGGTGGTTCAGGGCGCGGGCGGCATGCGGTTCCACTCGCCCGACTATCTGCGCGTGCTGCGGGAGGCGTGCGACGCCCACGACGTGCTGCTCGTGTTCGACGAGATCGCGACCGGCTTCGGCCGTACGGGCGCACTGTTCGCCGCGGACCACGCGGAGGTCTCCCCCGATGTGATGTGCGTGGGCAAGGCGCTGACCGGCGGGTATCTGTCGATGGCGGCGACGCTGTGCTCGGCGCGGGTCGCCGACGGAATCTCGCGCGGCGAGGTCCCTGTCCTGGCCCACGGGCCGACGTTCATGGGCAACCCGCTGGCCGCCGCGGTGGCGAGCGCCTCGATCGACCTGCTCCTGTCCCAGGACTGGGCGGTGGAGGTCAAGCGGATCGAGGCCGGTCTGCGCGAGGGGCTCGCGCCCGCGGCGGCGCTGCCGGGGGTTCGTGACGTACGGGTACTCGGGGCCATCGGCGTCGTCCAGCTCGACCACGACGTCGACATGGCCGCGGCGACCGAGGCGGCGGTCCGCGCGGGCGTCTGGCTGCGCCCGTTCCGCGACATGATCTACACGATGCCGCCGTTCGTGACGGGCGACGAGGACGTCGCGCGGATCTGCGCGGCGGTCCGCGCGGCGGCCGCGGCGGGCTGAGGCCGGGACACACCGCGGCGGTCCGTGCGGCCGCCGCGGTGGGCTTGAGAGCGGCACACCACACGGCACGGCCACGACGGGCCGGCACAGAGAGGACAAGCACACACCATGAGCGTCATCGTCGTCAGCGGTACGGGTACGGAGATCGGGAAGACGATCGTCACCGCAGCCCTGGCCGCCGTGGCCACGCTCCAGGGACGGTCCGTCGCCGTGCTCAAGCCCGCGCAGACCGGGCTCGCGCCGGGTGAGCGCGGGGACGCGGACGAGGTCGTCCGGCTCTCCGGGGCCGCCGCCTCGGTCGAACTGGCCCGGTTCCCCGAGCCGTTGGCGCCCGCGACCGCCGCCCGGCGGGCCGGGATGACCCCGGTCGGCCCGCACGAGGTCGCCGAGGCGGCCGCGAAGCTGGCCACCGAGTACGACCTGGTCCTCGTGGAGGGCGCGGGCGGGCTCCTCGTCCGCTTCGACCACGAGGGCGGCACGCTCGCCGACGCGGCCCGGCTCCTCGGGGCGCCGGTCCTGGTGGTGACGCCCGCCGGTCTCGGCACGCTCAACTCGACGGCGCTGACCGCCGAGGCCCTCGCGGCGCGCGGGATCGAGCAGCTCGGCGTCGTGGTCGGCAGCTGGCCGGCCACGCCGGACCTCGCCTCGCGCTGCAACCTGGCCGACCTGCCGGAGGCGGCCGGTGCACCGCTCCTCGGGGCCGTACCGGAGGGCGCGGGCGGTCTCGACCCGGCCGAGTTCCGGACGCGGGCGAGCGAGTGGCTGGCTCCGGCGCTCGGCGGGGTCTGGGCGGCCGAGACGCTCTGATCTCCGTAGGCTGGTGTCATGCGCGCACAGGTGGCGGAGATCGTGTTCGACTGCGGTGACCCGGCTCGTCTGGTCCGGTTCTGGGCCGAGCTCCTCGGCGGTACCCCGGTCGACCGCAGCCCCGACTGGTCGTACATCGAGCCGCCCGGCTTCGTCCGGATCGCGTTCCAGCAGGTGCCCGAGGGCAAGGTCGCGAAGAACCGGCTCCATCTGGACCTGCACGCGCCCGATGTGAGCGCGGCGGCCGACGAGGCGACCACCCTCGGGGCCACCCGCTCGGGCGGGCTCGTCACCGACGACGAGGGGGACTTCCAGGTGATGCTCGACCCCGAGGGCAACGAGTTCTGCTTCGTGTCGGGCTGAACGGGTCGGAACGGGGCAGAATCACCCCGTCCGCGTGTCGGAGGAGGCCCCGATGTCATCACGTACCGCCCGGGTCCCCCGGGACGCCGTCCACCACCCCCTCTTCGCCCGCTTCTACGCCCGGTTCAGCGTCTCCGCCGACACCAAGGGCGGTGTCGGCCGCCTGCGTGCGGAGCTGCTGACCGGTCTGTCCGGCCGGGTCATCGAGATCGGCGCGGGGAACGGGCTGAACTTCGCGTACTACCCCGCGGCGGTGTCCGAGGTCGTGGCCATCGAACCGGAGCGCCATCTGCGCCAGTTGGCCGCCGAGGCCGCCCGGGGCACGGACGTGCCGGTGGATGTCGTGCCGGGCGCCGCGGAGGCGCTGCCGGTGAAGAGCGAGGCCTTCGACGCGGCGGTCGCCTCGCTGGTGCTGTGCACGGTTCGGGACGTGCCGCGCGCGCTCGCCGAGACGCACCGGGTGCTGCGGCCGGGCGGCGAACTCCGCTTCTTCGAGCACGGGGTGGCCCCGTCGCCGGGGATGGCCCGGACCCAGCGGGCCCTGGACCGCACGGTGTGGCCGCTGCTCTTCGGCGGCTGCCACTCGGGCCGTGACCCGGTGGCGGCGATCGAGGCGGCGGGCTTCGAGAACGTCACGTACCGCAGCTTCGTCGTCCCGGAGAGCGGGCCGCGGCTGCCCAGCTCGTACTGCGTGCTCGGCACGGCGCGAAAGAGCTGAGCGAGACGGAGCCCCACGGGGGCGTGCCCCCTCAGCGGCTCCACTGGCGCAGTTCGTCGGCGATGGCCCGGACGTCCGCCTCGCCCTTCTTCACCATCCTCGCCAGATCCCTGACCTGTTCCGGCGAGGTGACGACCTTCAGGCCGCTGGCGACGAGGTAGCCGTAGGCGACGGCCGAGGCGAACATGGCGTTGGAGTGCTCCAGGGCCGGGACGTGCAGCAGGAGTTGGAGCAGGGCGGCGGCGCGGGCGTGCGGGTCTCCGTAGACGGGCACACCGAAGATCTCCGCGTCGTGCCGGCCGACCGCGGCGACGAGGGCGCCCCAGTCGGTGACCTGGGGGTCGCCGGGTGTCTGGTGTTCGGCCACCATGAGCAGCCAGGAGAGGTCGACCGTGAGGCTCATGCGGTGCGGTCGCGCTCCGTCCCGAACTCCTCGGTGAACACCGATTCGTACTGCTTCATGAAGTCGGCGGCCGCCTCGACGAAGGCGCGCCCGGACTCCCCGGCGTCCTGCTGGACGAGTTCCTCGATGTACCGGTTGACGCTCACGCCGCGCTGCTGCGCCCGCCGGCGGGCGGTGTCGGCGGTCGTCTCGTCCACGCGGACGTTCAGCTGCGTCTTGGCCACACGACCACGCTAGCGCCGAGGCGCTAGCACCGGCAAGCGGTCCCCGGCGACTGTTACGCGCAGGACGGGCAGAGCCCCCGGTACGTGACCTCGGCGGCCGAGACCGTGAAGCCGAAGCGCTCCCCCGCCGGGAGGTCGGCCAGCGGATCGCCGTGCGGGTGGACGTCCCGGATGGTGCCGCAGCGGGAGCAGACGAGGTGCTGGTGGGGGTGGTGGGCGTTCGGGTCGTAGCGCTTGGCCCGGCCGTCGGTGGAGACCTCGACGACCTCGCCGAGGGAGACCAGCTCGCCCAGCGTGTTGTAGACGGTCGCACGGGAGATCTCCGGCAGCCGCTCGGCCGCGCGGACGTGGACCTCGTCGGCTGTCAGGTGCACGTGATCGCCGTCGAGGACCTCGGCCACGACACGCCGCTGGGAGGTCATCCGCCAGCCACGTCCACGCAGTCGCTCCAGCAGGTCGCTCATATCGGTTCACCCATTCAGCTTGGATTTCGGCGGGACACACGACGTTCACCCAGGGATGCCAGGCTGTCCGATCGGGTAGAGGGTTGGCGTGCTTCTTGACTTGGACTCTGTCCATCGTAGGATCGGTTCCGGCAATAGCCAAGGGACAACATGGCTCCGGTCGGGTGGCACAACCACCCTCCCGGGCCACCCGCCCCGGCTGAGCACCGTGATCCGCCCCGTCCGGAAGGATTCCCATGTCCGAGAACCACGACGCCATCGTCACCGACGCGCAAGCCGAGG
Organism: Streptomyces sp. NPDC026092; assembly: GCF_040638605.1. NCBI lineage: Bacteria > Bacillati > Actinomycetota > Actinomycetes > Kitasatosporales > Streptomycetaceae > Streptomyces > Streptomyces sp. NPDC026092. The sequence continues at coordinate 131,251 of NZ_JBEZYN010000009.1, read as the reverse complement.
GCGCGGGTGGCTGCCCGGTCGCGCACACCGCGCGCGCCGCGCACCCGACCCAGGGCGGCGGAAACCGCCAGTGGTGGCCGGAGCGGCTCAATCTGAAGATCCTTGCCAAGAACCCCGCCGTGGCGAACCCGCTGGGCGAGGAGTTCGACTACGCCGAGGCGTTCAACGCGCTCGACCTTCCGGCCGTGAAGCGGGACATCGCCGAGGTGCTCACCACCTCCCAGGACTGGTGGCCGGCCGACTTCGGCAACTACGGCCCGCTCATGATCCGGATGGCCTGGCACAGCGCCGGTACGTACCGCATCAGCGACGGTCGCGGTGGCGCCGGGGCGGGCCAGCAGCGCTTCGCGCCGCTGAACAGCTGGCCGGACAACGGCAACCTGGACAAGGCCCGCCGCCTGCTGTGGCCGGTCAAGCAGAAGTACGGCCAGTCCATCTCCTGGGCCGACCTCATGATCCTCACCGGCAACGTGGCCCTGGAGACGATGGGCTTCAAGACCTTCGGCTTCGCCGGTGGCCGCGCCGACGTGTGGGAGCCGGACGAGGACGTCTACTGGGGCCCCGAGACCACCTGGCTCGGCGACGAGCGCTACACCGGTGACCGCGAGCTGGAGAACCCGCTCGGCGCGGTCCAGATGGGTCTCATCTACGTGAACCCGGAAGGCCCCAACGGCAACCCGGACCCGATCGCCGCGGCCCGCGACATCCGCGAGACCTTCCGCCGCATGGCGATGAACGACGAGGAGACCGTCGCCCTCATCGCCGGTGGCCACACCTTCGGCAAGACCCACGGCGCCGGCCCGGCCGACAACGTCGGCGACGACCCCGAGGCCGCGCCGATCGAGGCGCAGGGCTTCGGCTGGGCGAACTCGTACGGCACCGGCAAGGGCGCCGACGCGATCACCAGTGGTCTCGAGGTCACCTGGACCACCACGCCCGCGCAGTGGGGCCACGACTTCTTCAAGCACCTCTTCGAGTACGAGTACGAGCTCACCCAGAGCCCGGCCGGTGCGCACCAGTGGGTGGCGAAGAACGCCGAGGCGATCATCCCCGACGCGTACGACGCGTCGAAGAAGCACCTGCCGACGATGCTCACCACCGACCTGTCGCTCCGTTTCGACCCGGTCTACGAGCAGATCTCGCGGCGCTTCTACGAGAACCCCGAGCAGTTCGCCGACGCCTTCGCCCGCGCCTGGTACAAGCTCACGCACCGTGACATGGGCCCGGTCGTGCGCTACCTCGGCCCGGAGGTCCCCGCGGAGGAGCTGCTCTGGCAGGACCCGCTGCCGGCGCGCCAGGGCGAGCAGATCGACGCCGCCGACATCGCCTCCCTCAAGGAGCGCATCCTCGGCTCGGACCTCACGGTCACGCAGCTGGTCTCCGCCGCCTGGGCCGCCGCCTCCTCCTTCCGGGGCAGCGACAAGCGCGGTGGCGCCAACGGCGGCCGCATCCGTCTGGAGCCGCAGCGCAACTGGGAGGTCAACAACCCGGACGAGCTGGCCCAGGTCCTCCGTACGCTCGAGGGCATCCAGGAGTCCTTCAACGCCGCCGGCGCCAAGAAGGTCTCGCTGGCCGACCTCGTCGTGCTCGCGGGCTCCGCGGCCGTCGAGCAGGCGGCCAAGGACGGCGGCTTCGCCGTCGAGGTGCCCTTCACGCCGGGCCGTGTCGACGCCGCGCAGGAGCAGACGGACGTCGAGTCGTTCTCCGCGCTCGAGCCGGCCGCCGACGGCTTCCGCAACTACGTCGGCAAGGGCAACCGCCTGCCGGCCGAGTACCTGCTGCTCGACAAGGCGAACCTGCTGACCCTCAGCGCGCCCGAGCTGACGGTCCTCGTCGGTGGTCTGCGCGTCCTGGGCGCCAACCACGGCGGTTCCAAGCACGGCGTTCTCACGAACAAGCCGGGCACGCTGTCCAACGACTTCTTCGTGAACCTGCTCGACCTCGGCACCACGTGGAAGTCGACGTCCTCGGCGCAGGACGAGTTCGAGGGCCGCGACGCCGCCACGGGCGCCGTCAAGTGGACCGGCACCCGTGCCGACCTGGTCTTCGGCTCGAACTCCGAGCTGCGCGCGCTCGCCGAGGTCTACGCGAGCGACGACGCGAAGGCGAAGTTCGTGAAGGACTTCGTCGCCGCGTGGGTCAAGGTCATGGAGCTGGACCGCTTCGACCTCGTCTGATCCAGCCGCACGCCGTTCCTGTCGTGACGTCCAGGCCCGCCCTCGGGGGCGGGCCTGGACGTCCGTCGTTCCGCGTCCGCCGTCGTTCCGCATCCCTGGTCGTTCCGCATACCGAAACGCGGTCGACGGGCCGCGGAAGCGGTGGTGGGATTCCGGTCATGACCGCACCGCACATCCGGGCCGCCGTGCCGGCCGACCTCGACGCCGTCCTCGCCTTCTGGAAGACCGCGGCCGAGGGCACGAGCATCAGCGACGACCGCGACGGGATCGAGCGCCTCGTCGCCCGTGACCCCGAAGCCCTGATCCTGGCCGAGCGCGACGGCGAACTCGTCGGCACGGTGATCGCCGGCTTCGACGGGTGGCGCTGCCACCTCTACCGCCTCGCCGTGCACCCGGACCACCGTCGCAGGGGCGTCGGCGGCGCGCTGCTCGCGGCGGCGGAGGAACGTTTCGTACGCCTGGGCGGGCGGCGCGCGGACGCCATGGTGCTCGACCGCAACACGCTCGGGCAGCACGCCTGGCGGGCCGCCGCGTACGGCCCCGAGGAGCAGTGGACCCGCTGGGTGAAGCCGCTGGCCGACGCCCCTCGCCCCTGATCCGGCGTACACCCTCCTTTGCGTCTCCTTTACGATGGGTGATCCCATCCCAGCACGATCGAAAGGTGTGAGCGTCCGTCCATGGGCGAGCCTCCCAGTACCAAGCGAGCGATCTCTCCGTCCCTGACTGATCATGGAACGGAGGTGAACCGATGATCGAAGTGCTTCTGCTCGTGGTGGCGCTCCTGCTCTCGCTCGCCTGCGGTGCCTTCGTCGCGGCCGAGTTCTCGCTCACCACAGTCGAGCGGTCCGATCTCGAACGGGCCGCGGAGCGCGGCGAGCGCGGCGCGGCCAGCGCCCTCAAGGCCGTCAAGTCGCTCACCTTCCAGCTCTCCGGCGCCCAGCTCGGCATCACGGTGACCAACCTGATCGTCGGCATGCTCGCCGAGCCCTCGATCGCCGCGCTCCTGCGCGGCCCGTTCGAGGCCCTCGGCCTGTCCGCCTCGGTGGCCTCCTCGGTGGCCCTGGTCGTCGGCACCGCCCTGTCGACCGTCGTCCTGATGGTCGTCGGCGAGCTGGTGCCCAAGAACTGGGCCATCTCCTCGCCGCTGGTGATCGCCAAGCGGGTGGCGACCCCGCAGCGGATCTTCACCGCCGCGTTCAAGCCACTGATCAGCCACCTGAACAACACGGCCAACCGGATCCTGCGCCGGCTCGGCATGGAGCCGACCGAGGAGCTGGCGTCCGCCCGCTCCCCGCAGGAGCTCGTCGCCCTGGCCCGCCACTCCGCCAAGGAGGGCGCCTTGGAGGCGGACACCGCCGAGCTGTTCGTACGGACCCTCAACCTGGCCGAACTGACCGCGGAGAACGTGATGACCCCGCGCGTGCAGGTCACCGCGCTTGAGGTGCAGGCCACGGCCGAGGACGTCGCCAACGCGACCCGGGCGACCGGCCTGTCCCGCTTCCCCGTCTACCACGGCAACCTCGACACCGTCGTCGGCATCGCCCACATCAAGGACGTCCTGGCGATACCGGCCGACCAGCGCCGCCTGCGGCGCATCGGCGACATGCTCCGCGAGCCGCTGCTCGTCCCGGAGACGCTGACCGTGGACCGGCTCCTCGACCGGCTGTCCGGCAAGCAGACGATGGCCGTCGTCATCGACGAGTACGGCGGTACCGCCGGCGTCGCGACGCTGGAGGACATCGTCGAGGAGGTCGTCGGCGAGGTGCGCGACGAGCACGATCCGCACGAGACCCCCGACCTCGCCCGGGCGGGCGTGGACGCGGACGGGCGCGAGCTCTGGTCCGCCGACGGCGCCGCCCGCACCGACCAGCTGGAGGCGATCGGGCTGCGGATCCCGGACGGCCCCTATGAGACGCTGGCCGGTCTCATCGCCAATGAACTGGGACGGATCCCGTCGGTCGGCGACCGCGTGGAGCTCGCCGACTGGCAGCTCGACGTCGTGGACGCCTCCGGGCGCCGGGCGGCGCGGGTGCTGATGCACATGCCGCCGCACGTCGAAGAGACCGGTACGACCCCGGAGGCCGGCCGATGATCGCCGTCCAGTTGCTGATCGGCGCGCTGACGCTGGTCGTGAACGCCTTCTTCGTCGGCGCCGAGTTCGCCATGATCTCCGTGCGCCGCAGCCAGATCGAGCCCGAGGCCGAGGCAGGGAACCGGCGGGCGCGCAGCGTCATCTGGGGCCTGGAGCACGTCTCGGCACTGCTCGCCGCGGCACAGCTCGGCATCACGCTGTGCACCCTGGTGCTCGGCATCGTCGCCGAGCCCGCCATCGCGCACCTGCTCGAGCCGGTCTTCGACGCGGTCGGCGTGCCGCACGGCCTGGTGCACCCGATCTCGTTCGTCATCGCGCTGGCGCTCGCGACCTATCTGCACATGCTGCTGGGCGAGATGGTCCCGAAGAACATCGCACTCGCCGAGCCGACCCGCTCGGCGCTCGCCCTCGGCCCGCCGCTGGTCGCGATCGCCCGGGCGCTGCGCCCGGTGATCTTCACGATCAACGCCTTCGCCAACACGCTGCTGAAGCTCATGAAGGTGGAGGTGAAGGACGAGGTCTCGGCCACCTACTCGGACGCCGAGCTGGCCCGGATGGTGACCGACGCGGGCGTCGCCGGTCTGCTCGACGACCGGGCGGCGGAGCGGCTGCACGACGCCCTCGAGCTGGGGCGCCGCCCCGTGCGGGACGTCGTCATGGCCGTCGACAAGGTCGTGTACGCGGCGGTCGGGACGACGCCCGAGCAGCTGGAGGCGCTCTCCGCCGAGTCGGGCTTCTCCCGCTTCCCCGTGGTCGACACGGGCCGCGGGATCCTGGGCTACCTGCATGTGAAGGACGCCCTGGACGTGACGCCGAGGGACCTGCCCTTCCCGGTCTCGGCGATGCGGCCGATCGCCCGCGTCCGGGCGGCCACGCCCATGGACGACGTCCTGACGGCGATGCGCCGCAGCCGTACGCATCTGGCGGCGGTCCTGGACGAGGACGGCAAGCTGGCCGGTCTCGTCACGATGGAGGACGTGCTGCGGGAGCTGGTCGGCAGGCCGGCGACGTAACGTTTCGCGAAGACGGTCGGACGGGCTGCCGGACGGCGTGTCGGACCGATTGTCGGACGGGCGAGGGCCCCGGGGTGCGGTGTGCGCCCCGGGGCCCCTTGTCGTCAGGAGCCCTCCCGGGCTGCGGCGGAGCGCGCGCATACCGCACGGTATGATCGCTTCCGCCATGGAGATGAATGCCACCTACACCAGTCTTGTCGCCGTCGGCGACAGCTTCACCGAGGGCATGTCGGACCGGCTGCCCGACGGTACGTACCGGGGATGGGCGGACCTCCTCGCGGCCCGCCTCGCCGCCCGCACCCCCGACTTCCGGTACGCGAACCTCGCCGTGCGCGGCAAGCTCATCGGCCAGATCGTCGAGGAGCAGGTGCCCCTGGCCGCCGCGATGAAGGCGGACGTGGTGACCCTCGTCGGCGGCCTGAACGACACGCTGCGGCCCAAGTGCGACATGGGGCGGGTACGGGACCTGCTCACCGAGGCCGTCGAGACCCTGGCGCCCGCCTGCGGGCAGCTGGTCCTGATGCGCAGCCCGGGCCGCAACGGCCCCGTCATGGAACGCTTCCGGCCGCGCATGGAGGAGCTCTTCGACCACGTCGAGGCGCTCGCCGCCCGCCACGGCGCCGTGGTCGTCGACCTGTACGGCGCGCCCGCGCTCGGCGACCCGCGCATGTGGGACGTCGACCGGCTCCACCTGACCGGCGAGGGCCACCGGCGGGTGGCCGAGGCCGTGTGGCAGACGCTGGGCCTGGACCCGGAGCAGGACTGGCGGACGCCGCTGCCGCCGACGGCGCCCCCGGCCTGGCTCGCCCGCCGCGTCGGCGACGCCCGGTTCGCCAAGGAGCACCTCGGCCCGTGGATCGGCCGCCGTCTGACCGGCCGCTCCTCGGGGGACGGCCGACCCGCCAAGCGCCCGGACCTGCTCCCGTACGAGCCGCCGGGGGTCCGACCGGCCGATCGCGGACGGGGCGTGACGGACGTCTCGTAGCGGTCTCGTAGTAAGAGACGAACCCGGCCCTGGCGCTGGCCTGCAGAAATCGCCAGTAGAATTCGGTCACGTGACTGCTGTGACTGCGAAGCCCCGTATCCCCAACGTCCTGGCCGGCCGCTACGCCTCCGCGGAGCTCGCCGTCCTCTGGTCCCCCGAGCAGAAGGTGAAGCTGGAGCGCCGGCTGTGGCTCGCCGTGCTGCGTGCCCAGAAGGACCTCGGGATCGAGGTTCCGGACGCCGCCCTCGCCGATTACGAGCGCGTGCTCGACCAGGTCGACCTCGGCTCCATCGCCGAGCGCGAGAAGGTCACCCGGCACGACGTGAAGGCGCGGATCGAGGAGTTCAACGCCCTCGCCGGGCACGAGCACGTCCACAAGGGCATGACCTCGCGCGACCTCACCGAGAACGTCGAGCAGCTGCAGATCCGGCTCTCGCTCGAACTGATGCGGGACCGTGCGGTCGCCGTCCTCGCCCGCCTCGGCAAGCTGTCCGGCGAGTACGCCGAGCTGGTCATGGCCGGCCGCTCGCACAACGTCGCCGCCCAGGCCACCACCCTCGGCAAGCGCTTCGCGACCGCCGCCGACGAGCTGCTCGTCGCCTACGGCCGCGTCGAGGAGCTGCTCGCCCGCTACCCGCTGCGCGGGATCAAGGGCCCGGTCGGCACCGCCCAGGACATGCTCGACCTGCTCGGCGGCGACGCCGGCAAGCTGGCCGAGCTGGAGAACCGGATCGCCGGTCACCTCGGCTTCGCGCACGCCTTCACCTCGGTCGGCCAGGTCTACCCGCGCTCGCTCGACTACGACGTGGTCACCGCGCTCGTCCAGCTGGCCGCCGCGCCGTCCTCGGTCGCCAAGACCATCCGCCTGATGGCCGGTCACGAGCTGGTGACCGAGGGCTTCAAGCCGGGCCAGGTCGGCTCGTCGGCGATGCCGCACAAGATGAACACCCGCTCCTGCGAGCGCGTCAACGGCCTCATGGTCATCCTGCGCGGGTACGCGTCGATGACCGGCGAGCTGGCGGGCGACCAGTGGAACGAGGGCGACGTGTCGTGCTCGGTGGTCCGCCGGGTCGCGCTGCCGGACGCGTTCTTCGCCCTGGACGGCCTCCTGGAGACCTTCCTGACCGTGCTCGACGAGTTCGGCGCGTTCCCGGCGGTCGTCGCCCGCGAGCTGGACCGGTACCTGCCGTTCCTCGCCACCACCAAGGTCCTGATGGGCGCCGTCCGCGCCGGTGTGGGCCGGGAGATCGCGCACGAGGCCATCAAGGAGAACGCCGTCGCCTCCGCCCTCGCCATGCGCGAGCAGGGCGCCGAGCGCAACGAGCTGCTCGACAAGCTGGCCGCCGACGAGCGGATCCCGCTGGACCGCGCGCAGCTCGACGCGCTGATGGCGGACAAGCTGTCGTTCACCGGTGCCGCCGCCGACCAGGTCGCCGCCGTGGTCTCCCGTGTCGAGGAGATCGTCAAGCAGCACCCGGAGGCCGCCGCGTACACCCCCGGGTCGATCCTCTGACCGGGTTCACCCCGCAGGAGCTCCAGGCCGCCCGCGACCGCGTCATTCCCGACGTGGCCGCGGGCGGCCTTTCGGTCCTCTTCTGCGGGATCAACCCCGGTCTGATGTCGGCGGCTACGGGCCACCACTTCGCGCGCCCGGGCAACCGCTTCTGGCCGGTGCTCGCACGGTCCGGCTTCACGCCCCGGCTGCTGAAGCCGGCGGAGCAGGACGAACTCCTCTCGTACGGTCTCGGCATCACGAACGTGGTCGCGCGGGCGACGGCGCGGGCCGACGAGCTGAGCGACGAGGAGTTCCGGGAGGGCGGCCGGCTGCTGACCGGCCGGGTGGAGCGGCTGCGGCCGCGCTGGCTGGCGGTGGTCGGGATCACGGCGTACCGGACGGCGTTCGGTGAGCGGCGCGCGGCCGTCGGTCCGCAGGAGCGCACGATCGGCGCGACGCGGATCTGGGCGCTGCCCAACCCCAGTGGCCTGAACGCGCATTGGACCCTGGAGACGATGGCGGAGGAGTTCGCGCGGCTGCGGGAGGCGGCGGGGGTGCCCGACCGGCGCGCGGACCTCTAGCCGACCCGTGCCCGGACCCGTTGCCGACTGGTGTCCGGGCGGGCCTCGCCGCACTCCTGTCCATTGAGTAACATCCGGCACACATGTGCACGAGCTGGGAGGACACACGGTGGGGCGGCTGACCGGCGGGGATCCGTCGCTGCTGCGGCGGATCAATTCCGCGGTGGTACTCCATGCTCTGCGGGGCGCCGACGCGCTCACGCTCACGGACCTGACCCGGGTCACCGGTCTCTCCCGGCCGACCGTCGAGGGCGTCGTCGAGGGGCTCATCGTCGGGGGCCTCGTCGTCGAGGTCGCGCCGGAGGAGGGCGAGGCGAGGCGACAGGGCCGGCCCGCCCGGAGGTTCCGCTTCCGCGCGGAGGCGGGGCATCTGCTCGGCATCGAGATCGGCCCGCACCGGGTCGCCGCCCTGCTCTCGGGCCTGGACGGCCGGATCATCGGCGCGGGTTCCCGCGAGGTCTCCGAGACGGCCCCCGAGGACGAGCGCCTCGAACGGGTCCGCACGGTCGTCGCGGACGTGCTGCGCAGGGCCGGGGTCGCCCGGTCGAACCTGCGCGCGGTCGGCGTCGGCACGCCCGGGATCGTCGAGGCGGACGGCACCGTACGGCTCGGCACGGCGCTGCCCGGCTGGACGGGCCTGGCCCTCGGGGAGCGGCTGCGCCGGTCGTTCAAGTGCCCGGTGCTCGTGGAGAACGACGCCAACGCGGCGGCGGTCGCCGAGCACTGGAAGGGCGCGGCGACCGACTCCGACGACATCGTCTTCGTCCTCGCCGGGCTGAGCCCGGGCGCCGGGTCCCTGATCGGGGGGCGCCTTCACCGCGGCTACGGCGGGGCGGCCGGCGAGATCGGCGCGCTGCACCTCCTGGGGCGCGGGGTCACCCCGGAGCACCTGCTCTCGACCACGGACGAGCCGCTCCACCCGCTGGACGAGCAGGCGGTGGCGGCGGTCTTCGCGCTGGCGCGCGGGGGCGACGCGCGCGCCGAGGCCGCCGTGGAGCGCTTCACGCAGCGCCTGGTCCACGACGTGGCGGCGCTGGTGCTCGCGCTCGACCCGGAGCTGGTGGTGATCGGCGGCTGGGCGGCGGGCCTGGACGGCGTCCTCCAGCCGCTCCGCGACGAACTGGCCCGCTTCTGCCTGCGCCCGCCGCGCGTGGTCCTGTCGATGCTGGGCGAGGCCGCGGTGGGCACGGGCGCGCTGCGCCTGGCCCTCGACCACGTGGAGGAGCAGCTCTTCGCGGTGGAGGGCACGGTCACGGCTCGGCGCTGAGGATGGGGGACTCGCCCCCGGCGGGGGACTCCCCCGGCGCTCCGACGCGACGAGCCCGGAGTGTGCTGCCGTGGCAGCTCACTCCGGGCTCGTGCTTGGGGCCTTCCGGTGGAACCTCGGTCGTCAGGACGCCATGACCAGGTCGCCCGAGTCGCCGAAGGTCAGACGGCAGGTGTCGGCGCGGTACGTGGCGACGGAGACCGCGGCCGTGCGGCCCTCGGAGAGGTAGCGGGTCGTGACGACGAGGACCGGGGCGCCGGGGAGGCGGTCCAGTTCCTTGGCATCGTCCGCGCGGGCCGAGCCGAGCTCCACCGAGCGGTCCTGGCCGTCGAGGGCGAGGCGCTGGAGTTCGCGCAGGACACTGCGCGCGCGGGCCGGGCCGTTCGGGGTGTCGATCGCGGTCAGCTCGGGGACCGAGTCGGACGGCACGTACAGCAGCTCGGCGGCGACGGGCTGGCCGTGCGTGACGCGCAGCCGGCGCACGACGTGCACCTGCTCGTCGGGGGCGAGCTCCAGGGTCCGCGCGACCGCGGCCGGAACCGTGTCGAGGGTGGCGTCCATGGACTGCCAGGTCTCCTCGGCGACGCCGGGCCAGACGTGCTGGGTCGTGGAGACGTCCACACCCACGCGCGGCGGGGCGACGGTCGTACCGACGCCGCGGCGGCGCTGCAGGCGGCCCTCCAGCTCCAGCTGCTCCAGGGCCTGACGGAGCGTGGCCCGGGCGACGCCGAAGCGCGCGGCGAGCTCCCGCTCGTTGGGCAGGATCTCCCCGACCGCGAAGTCGGAGTCGAGCGCCTCGCCGATCACGGTCTTGAGGTGCCAGTACTTCGGCTCCGGCACCGATTCCAGCTGCGTGGTCCCCACCCTGATCCTCCGCAATTCGCCGTGTCCCGCGGCGGTTTTCCGCGCCCTTGTTTATTAAAGGTTCCTGCACTAACTCTGCGACCATAGGGCGGCACACCCACTTGGTCAAGACCAATCCTGACCCGGATGCCCCCGAATGCGGGCCTCTGACGTAGATCGTTCACAGGACGTTCGCACCGTTGTGTGCCCTGCGCAGCAAAGCGCCCCGCCTCCGGGCGGAGGCGGGGCGGCGGGTGGAGCGAGGCAAGCGGAACCGGGTCAGGAAGGTGCGACCGCGTGCAGCTTGTCGGGGTTGCGCACGATGTAGACGCACTGGATGCGTCCGTCACGCACCTCGATCTGGAAGACCGAGTCCGGCTTCCCGTCGACGAGGGCGAGCAGTGCCGGCGCGCCGTTCACCTCCGCGAAGCGGAACTCGAAGAGCGACTCGGCGCCCTCGGCGACGGCGAGCAGGAAGCGGCCGACCTTGTCGGCGCTGTCGATGACCCGCAGCGGCGCCTTGGACTTGCCGCCGCTGTCGCCGACGAGCCTGACGTCCGGGGCGAGCAGGGCGAGGAGCTCGGCCAGGTCGCCGCCGGCCGAGGCGGCGAGGAAGCGCTCGGTGAGGTCGCGGCGCTCGGCCGGGTCGACGTCGTAGCGCGGCCTGCCCTCGTCGACGTGACGGCGGGCGCGGCCGGCGAGCTGGCGGACGGCGGCCTCGGAGCGGTCGAGCGTGGTGGCGATCTCCGCGAAGGGGAAGCCGAAGGCCTCGCGGAGTACGAAGACCGCGCGCTCCAGCGGGGAGAGCGATTCGAGGACGACGAGGACGGCGAGCGAGACGGAGTCGGCGAGCATGGCCTGCTCGGCGGTGTCGGGGACGGCCGGTCCGTAGTCGGTGAGGACGGGCTCGGGCAGCCAGGGGCCGACGTAGGACTCGCGGCGCGTCTGGGCCTGGCGCAGCCGGTCGAGGGCGAGTCGGGTCGTGATCCGTACGAGGTAGGCACGGGGCTCGCGGACGTCCTCGCGGTCGGTCGCGGTCCAGCGGAGCCACGCGTCCTGGACCACGTCCTCGGCGTCGGCGGCGCGGCCGAGCATGCGGTAGGCCACGCCATGGAGCATGGGGCGGTGTTCTTGGAAGACGTCGGTCAGCGTGTCGGTCACCACTCCCCCATCCCAGCCGATGGATCGGCCCGCTGTCCAGTTCCGTCCAGGCCCTTGAACTCGTATCTACCGAGCGGTAATTCTTGCTGACAGGGTGTCTAAGTCAAGGAGCGCGCGTATGTCCGCACAGATCTCGTTCTCGTTCGAGACCCCAGGGGGTCCGCGCACGTCCTCCGTGACGTACGAGCGCAGGGGCGCGGGCGAGCCGCTCCTGCTGCTGCACGGCATCGGCCACCATTGGCAGGCCTGGGAGCCGGTCCTGGACATCCTGGCCACCGAACGCGACGTCGTCGCCGTCGACCTGCCGGGGTTCGGGACCTCCCCCGCGCTGCCGGAGGGCTGCGCCTACGACCTGTCGACGGTCGTGCCGGTGCTCGGCGCCTTCTGCGCGGCCCTCGGCATCGAACGGCCGCACGTGGCGGGCAACTCGCTGGGCGGGCTCCTCGCCCTGGAGCTGGCCCGGGAGAAGCTGGTGCGCTCGGTCACCGCGCTCTCCCCGGCCGGCTTCTGGTCGGAGGGCGAACGGCGGTACGCCTTCGGGACCTTGCGCGCGATGCGGTCGATCGCCCTGTCGATGCCGGTGCCGATGATCGAGCGGCTGTCCCGGAGCGCCGCCGGGCGGACGGCGCTGACGAGCACCATCTACGCGCGCCCCGGGCGCCGTTCACCCGAGGCGGTGGTCGCCGAGACGCTCGCTCTGCGGGAGGCCACCGGCTTCCGCGAGACCCTGGAGGCCGGCCGGAGCGTGGTGTTCGGCGACGACATCACCGCCGTGCCCGTGACCGTCGCGTGGGGTACGCAGGACCGGCTGCTCCTTCGCCGTCAGGGCGTCCGGGCCAAGCGCACCGTCCCGGGCGCCCGGCTCGTACGGCTGCCCGGCTGCGGGCACGTCCCCATGAACGACGACCCGGCTCTCGTCGCGCGGGTGATCCTCGACGGCAGCGGTCGCTGACCGCTCACGCCTCTTGAAGAGTCCGGTCCCGAGGGCCGCTCCGGCACCCACGAGAAGACTGCCGGCGGCCTGCGGGAGGCCGAAGCCGCCGGTCGCTACCAGCACGGCGGTCAGGGCGGCGGCGACCGGGATGGCGCCGGTGAAGAGGGTGGCCCGCTCCATGCCGATCCGCTGGACGCCCATGTAGAAGAGCACGAACCCGACGACCGTGGCGAGGACGGCCTGCCACACCAGGGCGCCCGTCTCCACGGCCGTCGGCGTCCGCAGGAACGCCCCGCCGTCCACGACAAGGCCGAGCACCGCCGACTCGACGGCTGCGATCCCGCAGACGGCGGCGGTCAGCAGCTTCGGCCCGAGCGGCCGGAGCACGGGTACGGCGAGGACGGTGAACCCGACTTCGCCGGCCAGTGCTCCTACGGAGTAGGAGAGGCCCGCCAGGTCGGTACGCCCCCACCCCTGGACGGTGAAGGCCCCGGCGGCGACGAGCAGGGCTCCGTAGAGCACGGGCCGCGAGGGCCTGCGCCCTTCTAGGAGCGGTACGAGGACGGCCACGACCACAGGGGCGCAGCCCACGAGGACACCGGGGACTGCGGGTTCGGCGGTCCGCTCCGCGGCGAGCACGGCAAGGTTGAACCCGACCATGCCCACGGCGGCGAGCACGGCGAGGCGCACCCACCCCCGGGCACCCAGTGCGCGCAGCGGGGCGAGCGCGCCCGCCCCGAGCAGGGGCAGCAGGAGAAGACAGGCGGCGCCGTAGCGCAGGGCCTGGCCGCCCGCGTACGGATAGTCGCCGAGCAGACTGTTGGCGGTGAAGGAGGCGCCCACGAGCGCGTAGGCGACGGTCACGAGGAGAGCCCCTCGCAGGGAGTTCGCGTTCATGGTCCCGACGCTAGGAAGCCCGCCGGACCGGTTTAAGGTCCACTTTCATGACGAGTTCGGGGACCACTTCTCACCCCGCGGGCGGGCGGCCGGAGCCTTCGGCGGCCTGGGAGTTGTTGGTGTCCGCGGCCGACGCGCCGGCCAGGGGGCGGGGGCGGGCCTTGCAGGAGGCGTTGCGGGAGGCGGTGCGGGCGGGGCGGTTGACGGCCGGGACGCGGTTGCCGTCGAGCCGGGAGCTCGCAGCCGATCTGGGCGTCTCGCGGGGGCTCGTGACGGAGGCGTACGAGCAGTTGACCGCCGAGGGGTATCTGCGCAGCGACCGCGGTTCGGGCACCTGGGTCGGGGAGACGGCGCGGGCCGCTACCGGGCGGGGCGTACGAGATCTGGCGCCGGGTGGATTGGGAGCGCCGGGTGCGTCGGGTGTGGCAGGTGGGCCGGGTGTGGCAGGTGCGCCCGGTGTTCAGGTGGACTTTCGGCCCGGGACGCCCGATCTCGCGCTCTTCCCGCGTGCGGCCTGGGCGGCGGCCCAGCGGTCGGTGCTGTCCGCGCTGCCGCATCGGGCGCTCGGCTATCCCGATCCGCGCGGGCTTCCGGAGCTGCGGAGCGCGCTCGCCGGGATGCTCGCGCGGCGGCGCGGGGTGGTGGCCGATCCGGAGCGTCTGGTGGTCTGTTCGGGGGTCGCGCAGGCGTCGACGCTGCTCGGTTTCGTGGCGCGGGCGCGGGGGATGCGGACCGTCGGCATCGAGGACCCCGGCAGCCCCGAGCACGGACGGCTGTTCGCCTCGACCGGCCTCGACACGCGGTGGCTGCCGGTGGACGAGGAGGGGCTGCTGCCCGGTCCGCTCGCGGCGTCGGGGGTACGGGTGGTGGTCACGACGCCCTCGCACCATTTCCCGACCGGCATCGCGTACTCGGCGGGGCGGCGGGCCGCACTCCTGGACTGGGCGCGGGCGGTGGACGGGTACGTCCTGGAGGACGACTACGACGGCGACTTCCGCTACGACCGGGCTCCGGTGGGCGCCCTCCAGGGCCTCGATCCGGAGCGGGTCGTCTACACCGGCTCGGTGAGCAAGTCGCTGGCCCCGGGGCTGCGGCTCGGCTGGATGCTCGTACCGCGCGAGCTGCACGCGGAGGTCGTGGAGCGGAAGCGGACGATGGACCTCGGGAACCCGGCCCTGGACCAGGCGCTGCTGACCGAGTTCGTGACGCGCGGCGCCTACGACCGGCACCTGCGCCGGTGCCGGCGTGCGTACCGGGAGCGGCGGGACGCGCTGGTGGCCGCGCTGACGGAGGCCCTCCCGGGGACGACGGTGAGCGGGATCGCGGCCGGGCTGCACATCATCGCGCGCGTGGACGCCCGTTACGGCCCCACGGAGTACTTCGTGGAGCGGGCCGCGTCCGCCGGAGTGGCGGTGCGCCCGCTGGAGGAGTTCGGCACGTCCCGGCCGGCCGACGGCGCCGTCCGGCTGGTCCTCGGCTACGCCCATCTGAGCCCCTCCGCCATCGCCCGTGGGGTGCGGCTCCTGGCGGATGCCCGCGGGAGGGGCGGGGTGGGCTGAACGGGGGGCGGCTCCGGGGTGTTCACCCCGGGTTCGTGTGCGCGCCGCCCCCGGCCGTTAGGGATGGGACGGCACAACGACCGCATCCGGCACCGCACTTGGAGGCCCTTCGATGTCCCACTCCGTCCCCGGCCCGACCCCCGCCCGCCGCAGCGTGCTGCGCGGTTCCCTGGCCGCCTCCGCGGCGCTCGCCGTCGGCGGTGGCGTCGTCGGCTCCGCCACACCCGCGCTCGCTCTGTCGGGGCGGCCCCGGGCCGCCTGGGGCGTGCAGACGGGCGACGTCACGGCCTCCTCGGGCCTGGTGTGGGTCCGTTCGGACCGGCCGGCCCGGATGATCGTGGAGACCTCGGCGAGCGAATCGTTCCGCCGCGCGCACCGCCACCACGGGCCGCTGCTCGGCCCGGGCAGCGACTTCACCGGGACGACGGCGCTGCGCGGGCTGCCCGCGGGCGAGCAGATCCACTACCGGGTCACGCTCGCGGACCCCGACGACCCGCGCCGTACCGGCGAACCGGTCGTCGGCACCTTCCGTACCGCTCCGGCGCGGCGGCGGGACGGCGTGCGGTTCCTCTGGTCGGGCGACATCGCCGGGCAGGGCTGGGGCATCAACCCCGACGTCGGCGGCTTCCGCGCCTTCGAGGAGATGCGTCGGCTGAACCCGGACTTCTTCCTCTGCAGCGGCGACACCGTCTACGCGGACGGCCCGCTCCAGCCGAGCGTCACGCTGCCCGACGGCAGGGTCTGGCGGAACCTGATGACCCCCGAGAAGGCGAAGGTCGCGGAGACCCTGGACGAGTACCGGGGCCAGTTCCGGTACAACCTGCTCGACCACAACGTGCGGGCGTTCAACGCGCAGGTCCCCTCGATCGTGCAGTGGGACGACCACGAGGTACGGAACAACTGGTACCCCGGCCAGATCCTGGAGGACGCCCGCTACACGGAGAAGAACGTGGACGTCCTCGCGGCCCGCGCCTCCCGCGCGTTCGCCGAGTACTTCCCCGTGTCCACCCTCCACGCGCGCGGTGACGGCCTCGCCACGAAGGGCCGGATGCACCGGGTCGTGCGCTACGGCCCCCTGCTCGACGTCTTCGTCCTCGACATGCGCTCGTACCGCAACGCCAACTCCCCCGGTCGGCAGGCGGACGACACCGACGGCATCCTCGGCGCGGAGCAGCTTGCCTGGCTCAAGCGGGAGCTGAGCCGTTCGCGCGCGGTGTGGAAGGTGCTCGCGGCGGACATGCCGCTTGGACTCGTCGTCCCGGACGGCACGACGAACATCGAGGCGATCGCCCAGGGCGACCCGGGCGCGCCGCTCGGCCGCGAGCTGCAGATCGCGGAGCTGCTGCGGTTCGTCAAGCACCGCCGGATCACCGGCACGCTGTGGCTGACCGCGGACGTGCACTACACCTCGGCGCAGCACTACGCGCCGGAGCGCGCGGCCTTCAAGGACTTCGCGCCGTTCTGGGAGTTCGTCTCGGGCCCGCTGGCCGCCGGCGGCTTCCCCGCGAACGTGCTGGACGCCACGTTCGGCCCCGAGCGGGTCTTCGTCCGGGCGCCCGAGCGGGCGAACGTGTCGCCGATGGAGTCGCCGCAGTACTTCGGCGAGGTCGACATCGACGGCGGCAGCGGGGAGTTGACCGTCCGGCTGCGCGCCGAGGGCGGAACGGTGCTGTTCAGCAAGGTGCTCCAGCCGGGGCGCGTCGGGCAGTAGCGGCGCGGTTTTCCACAGGCCCGGAGGTCTCCGAAGTCGATTGTCAGTGGTGGGTCCTAGCGTCTTGCCCATGACGCGATCCGTACAGGCGCTCGCCTACTCACGCCCGTCCGCCCTGCGCTCCTCCGGGGACGGGCGGCTCCTCGGCCTGGAGACCTCCGGTGGGCTCACGCCCGCCGGGGCCGAGGCCCATCCCCGGTTCTTCAGCGGGTTCCTGACGTCCCCGCAGATCGCCGCGCGGGGACTGCTCGCGGTGGCGGACGTGGCGGCGGCCCGCTACTACCAGCGGATACGGCCGGGCTCGCTCGACCCGGTCGTGACCGGGAACGGCGACCGGCTGCGGTTCGAGTCCTTCTCCGGCTGCGGCGGGGTGTACGCCCGGCTCGACGTGCTGAGCGAGGGCCTGGACGGCGCCGAGACCGGGCACGGCACGACGAACGTCGACGTCAACAACCCGCTGCGCGAGGCGCTGTCGCGGATGACCGGGAGCGATCCGCTGCATCTGCGGGTCGGCCCGGAGGAGCTGGCCGTGACGACGCTCGGGGACGCGGTCGTGGAGAAGAAGGTTCCGCTGCCGGACCGCTGGCTGCGCGGTTTCGCGGAGGCCCAGGTGGCCTCGGCCGGCTTCGATCTGCGCGCCGAGCTGACGGGTCAGGAGGCGGTGCGGTTCCTGCGCTCGCTGCCGCGCTCGCAGGCGGCGGGGCGGCGTGCGCCGCTCTGGGTCGTCCAGGCGGGACGGACCCTGCGGCCCACCACCCGGCCGGTCCCGGGCGCCGTCTGCCTGCCGGGGCCCGATCGGCTGGTGGCCCTGGAGCGGGTGCTGCGCCACGCGACGGCGCTGCGGGTGTACGGGCCGGTTCCGGACGGCGTCGCCACGACGAGCGCCTGGGAGGTGACCCTGCCCGGGATGCGCCTCACGCTCACCCTCTCGCCCGACTCCGCGCGCGGGTTCTCCGGCGAGGGCGGCGTCCTGGAGGCCCTGGCCACGGAGGAGGCCGCGCAGGACGCCGAGCTGATCTCGGTGCTGCTGGCCTGGGAGCCGAAGATCGACCCGGCGGAGCTGGCCGAGGAGTCGGGCCTTTCGGTGGACCGGGTGCGGGCGGCGCTGACCCGGCTCGGCACCGCCGGGCGCGTGGGGTACGACGTGGCCGACGCGGCCTACTTCCACCGGGAGCTGCCGTACGACGCGGACCGGGCGGAGCGGCACAATCCGCGGCTCGTGGCGGCGCGCGCCCTGGTCACCGAGGGGGCGGTGATTCTCGACGGGGAGCTCGCGACGGTCGCGTCGGGCGAACGCCGTTACCAGGTACGGGAGTCGGGCGGGGTGCTGAGCTGCACCTGCCAGTGGTGGGCGGACTACCGGGGCCGGCGTGGCCCGTGCAAGCACGCGCTCGCGGTGCGGATGACCCGGCGCGGTGCGGTGGCCGGGGTCGCGACCGGTGCGGGTGTCATCGACGGTGTCGTGGCCGCCGGGGGTGCGCGATGAGCGAGGAGAACGTGGTGGGGACCGTGGTGGAGAAGTTGCTGACCGCTGTCCGGCGCGGGTGGTTCGAGGCCGTGCCCGCGCTGCTGAAGGAGCTTGGTCCTGGCGAGCGGAAGGAGGCCCTCGCGGAGCTCAAGGCGCTGCGGACCGAGGTCCGCCGCTGGGGCTGGGAGCGCTGGAACGAACAGGTGTCGGTCCAGAAGGCGCTGCGGGTCGCCGGGGCCGGCTGTCACACGGGCGCGGCGGCGGCTGCCGCCTGGATCGGCGGCCGTGACCTGACCGACTGGGGCCGGGCCACGACCGCGCAGGTCCTGGAGGTCCTGGCCGATCGCGACCCGGCCTGGCTGGGCGATGTGGCACAGCGGCTCGCCGAGCGGCCGACGGTGGCCGAGGACGAGTACGTGCTCGTGCACGAGCTGGTCGTCCGTTCGGGATGCGCCGTGCCCACGACGGAGGGCTACGTCGTCGGCTGGACGGCCGCGATGACCCGGCGACGGCTCGTGGAGGAGCTGCGAGCCGACCCGCAGACGCCGGTTCTGGTGCCCCGGGTCCTGGACCTGATCGAGACCCCGGACCGACTCACCTGGTCCGTGGGCCCCGAGGCACCCACCCACTGGCCCACGGCGCTCGCGACGCTCGCGGCGGAGGGCGTCCTCGCCCGGGCGTCCCTCGTGGACGGCTGCGTGGCGCGGCTGCTGCGCGGCGGCCGGCCCCGGGACCTGCGGTTCCCGCTGGCGCTGCTCCAGCTGCTCGATCCGACGCCCGCGGAGCGGCGCGGCCGCACGGCGGACTGGATCGGGATGGCCTCCCACGCGCCCTCGCCGGTCGCCGGGTACGCCCAGGACGTTCTGGCGGGGCTCGCCGCCGAGGGCGAGCTGGCGACGCCGGAGCTGGCGGAGATGTCCGCCCAGGTGCTGTTCCGTACGGAGAAGAAGCTCGTACGGGCCCAACTCACGCTCCTGACGAAGGCGTTGCGGCGGGACCCTGGCGCGGCGGCCGAGCTGCTGCCCGTGGTCGCCGACGCGTTCGGTCACGAGGACACCGGGATCCAGGAGCGGGCCCTGAAGCTCGTGGGGCGGTACCTGCCGACGGTGGACGAGCAGGTTCGGGAGGAACTGGCGGGCGCCGCGGCCGCGTTGAGCCCGGCGCACCGGCAGGCGGCCGAGGAACTGTTCGGCGCCGCGGAGTTCGCCGAGGACCTGCCGTACGAGGAGACGCTGCCGCCCGTTCCCGAGCCGAGGCGGGTGGCGGGTCCTGCCGGCACGGTCGCGGAGCTGGTCGCGGACCTGGTCAGCGTCTCCAAGGGTCGCCCGGAAGCCACGCCCGAGGAGTTCGAGCGGGCGCTCGACGGGCTCGTCCGTCATGCGCACCTGCACCGCGAGGAGCTGACGGCGGCGGTCGCGGAGGCCTTCGCCGACGCGTGGTGGGCGGGCGATCACGGCGACAGGGGCGACGCGTTCGCTCGGGAGACGTACGGCGTGGACGTGGTGACGGCGGCGGTCATGGGCCGGGTGCGGCAGTCCCGGCTCCACGACGCCCGGGTGCGGGGCCACGCCCCCTCCTCCTGTGTGCACGGCGCCCTGGACGCGGTGGTCGACGCCCGTCTCTGGGAGGCGGCGGCCCTCATCGGTACGGACAGGCTGCCGTTCCTGCTCGCGGCCCCCACCTGGCACACCGGGGCCATCGAGCCGTCCGTGCTGGTGGAGCGGTTGCGTGCCTACCGGGACGCGGGCGTCGAGCCGGCGCCCGTCGACTTCGCGCAGGCCCTGCTGCGGCTCCGCAAGGGCGACCCGTCGGCGGCGGCGGCGGCTGCCGCCGAGGCCGCCGCGCTCGGCACCCGGGCCGGGGAGCGGCTCGCGGACTGGCTCACGACGGACGCCTCCGTCGCCCCGGGGCTGCGGTTCCTCGCCGGGGGACAGGTGTCGAGCGGCCGCACCGGCCCACTGCGCGACCGGATCGTCCTGAAGATCCGTGAGCGTCGGGCCGTGCGGGACGAGTTCCCGCCCGCGTTCCGCTGGCTGGGCGGTGCCGAAGCCAAGGCCGGGAGCCGTTGCCATCACTGGTTCGCGGAACGGCGTCACTGGTCCGCCGTCGTGCCGGACGATCGGGAGGCCCTGGCGACCTGGCTGCTGCCGGTCCTCGCCGGCGGCCTCGACTGGGACGAGCGCGGGGTCACCTGGGGGCTGACGGCCCTGGCCGAGTCGGACGGGCCGGTGGGCGAGACGACCCACCTCGCCCTGGCCCTGGGGCTCGGCTGCCGGCACACGGAGGACCGGCTGACCGCCGTGGACACCCTGCTCGTCCTCGCCGCACGGGGCGATCTGGACCCCAGCATGCTGGGCGCTTCGCTGACCCGGCTGGTCGGCGACGGCACGGTCAAGCCCAACCGGCTCGCGGACGCGGCCCGGACGGCGGCGGCCACAGGCGCGTACGGCACGACCTGGGCGGTCCTCGCGCCCGTGCTGCCCGCGCTGCTCGCCGCCGAGAAGCCGGTGCGCGGACTCGGTGAGCTGCTGGCCGTCGCGGCGGACGGCGTGGAGCGGTCCGGGGCGGCCGGGGAGATACCGGGCCTCGGCGCCGTGGCGGACCGGCGCGGTTCCTCGCAGCTCGTCGTCCAGGCCGGGCGGCTGCGGAGGGCCCTGCGGACCGACTCGTAAGGAGACGCCAGGGGAGCCGGTCAGGACTCGACACAACCGGTCGAAAACGACCAGTAAACTCCCAGATCGGCGCTTAACCCGTCAGTCACAAAGCGTTCGTGATCACGCAACACCACTGAGTCACAGTGAGGTCATGACCGATGTGACATCCGCGAAGACCGCCCGCCGCCCCCACCACTGGCGGCGGGACCTGATCGAGCTCGCCGCCCTCTTCACGGCCGTGGTGGTGGCCGACACGATCGCCAAGACCGTGGTCCGCGGTGCCGACGGCCCGTACATGCTGGTCTTCTCCGCGATCGCGCTGATCGCCACGGCGACCTTCCACACCTGGTGGGCCAGGCGCCACAGCCATGCTCCGCCCGCCGGTGATCCCGGCGGCAGCGGGTCCGCCCCGCTGCCGCCGACCACCGAGACCGCCCCGGAAGGCGGCGCGTCCGACAGCCCCGTCGAGACGGCCCTCTGGCGGATGCGGACCACGGTCCGCGACGCCCCGGGCAGCCTCGCCGCGCTGTGCACCGCGCTGGCCCACCAGCGGGTCGACATCCTGACCCTGCAGACCCACCCGCTCGCCGAGGGCACCGTCGACGAGTTCCTCCTGCGTGCCCCCGCCGCCCTCCAGGCGGCCGAGCTGACCCGGGAGATCGCCGCGGCCGGCGGCCGGAACACCTGGATCGAGCGCGCCGACGCCCACGACCTGGTGGACACCCCCACCCGGCTGCTCGGCCTCGCCACCCGGACCGCGCTCGACGCGGCCGAACTCCCCCTCGCTCTGCGCCAGCTCCTCGGCCGCTGCCGGATCCACTCCCTGCCCGCCGTCTCGCTGACCGGCCGCCCCACCGGCGAGACCGCTCCCGTCGAGGGCGTCCTGGAGGAGACGGTGATGCGGCTGCGCGACCCGAACGGCGGCGTGCTCACCATCGAGCGGCCCCATCTGCCGTTCACGCCGACCGAGTTCGCCCGCGCCCGGGCGCTCGTCGAGCTCGACGCCCGCCTCGGCCCGCGCATCCCGCGCAGCCAGGACGTCCTCACCCTGCCCGAGGGCAACGAGATCACCGTCCGCCGCGCCGACCAGCGCGACCTCGCGGCCGCGCGCGCCATGCACGACCGCTGCTCCGCCCGGACGCTCGCCCTGCGCTACCACGGCCCGGTCGGCGACGCCGACCGCTACCTCGACCACCTCCTCAGCCCCCGCTTCGGCCGCACCCTCGCCGTGCAGACGACCTCCGGCCGACTGGTCGCCCTCGGCCATCTGCTCTGGGACGGCGACGAGACGGAGGTCGCCCTCATGGTCGAGGACGACTGGCAGCGCCGGGGCATCGGCGCCGAACTCCTCGGCCGGCTTGTCGCGATGGCCGAAGAGGCGGGCTGCGCCAGCGTCTACGCCGTGACACAGTCGTCCAACACCGGCATGGTGGCCGCGATGCGCGCCCTGAACCTCCCCCTCGACTACCAGATCGAGGAAGGCACCCTGGTCATCACCGCCCGCCTCGCCACGAAGCCGGCCCCCGCGGCGCTCCGCCGCCTGCAGCTGGGCGAGCGCTGAGGCGGCCGGACGACGGCTGGGAGGCGGCGGTCGAGGGCCGGACCACGGGTCCACGACGCCCGAACGGCGACCGGACGACGGCCGGACCACGGCCAGCAGTTGGCCGGATCCTTCGTACCCCCGCCCGGCCAGTCCGCCCCGTCCCCGCCTCCCGGGCAACGGCGCCCGGGAGGCCGACCGCGAGCCCACCCCCGAGGTGGGCGTGGCGCCCCGGGCCCGCCGGGGAACCGTCTCCGTCGGGATCCGGCCAAACTCGGCCTGGGGCTTGATGCTCGGCCGCCGGTCATGCCGTACCCGTACCGGCGCGAACTGTTCGGCCCGTCCATCGAGCGCATGCGCGAAGTGACCCGCGTAGACCCCGCGCGGGCGCTCGCTCCGGGGGCGCGCGGGCCCTCTCTCCGCGCGCTCATTTGTCAGCCTCATGAGATCGATTGAGGATGACGCGAGGACCGTGGAGGCACGAGGATGACCCCCATGCCAGAGACTTCCAGCAGCCCGCTGCCCCGCCAGGTCGCCGACAGCTACGTCGACGCACTCATCGCACTCGACCCGATCACCGGTACCTACCTGGGAGTCGAAGCGAGCGCAGGCCTCCTTCCCGACTTCTCGCCGGCCGGTCAGGAGGAGGTGGCCGACCTCGCCCGCCGCACCCTCGCGCGGCTCGAGGAGGCCGAGCGGCTCCCGGGCGCGGACACCGACGCCGAACGGCGCTGCGCCCGGCTGCTGCGGGAGCGACTGACGGCCGAACTCGCCGTCCACGACGCCGACGAGGGTCTCTGCGCGGTCAGCAACATGCGCTCCCCCGCACACAGCGTGCGGATGGTGTTCACGGTGGCGCCGACCGAGACCGAGGCGGACTGGGAGGCCGTCGCGCAGCGGCTGCGTGGGGTACCCGCGGCGCTCGACGGCTACCGCGAGGCCCTCACGCTCGGCCTGGAGCGCAAGCTCCTGGGCGGGCCCCGGGCGACCACCACCTTCGTCGGCCAGCTGACGGAGTGGGCGGGCGGGGACGACGACGAGGCCCGCGGCTGGTTCGAGGAGTTCGCGGCCACGGGCCCTGAGTCCCTCCGCCCCGAGCTGCGGACGGAGCTGGCCTCGGCGGCCCGGGGCGCGACGGACGCGGTCGTCGCGCTGCGGGACTGGATGCGCGACGTGTACTCGCCCGCCGTCGCGGGCGCGCCCGACACGGTGGGCCGCGAGCGGTACCGGCGCTGGTCGCGGTATTTCAACGGCACCGACCTGGACCTCGACCAGGCGTACGCGTACGGCTGGTCCGAGTACCACCGTCTCCTCGGCGAGATGCGCACCGAGGCCGACCGCATCCTGCCCGGCTCAGGACCGTGGGAGGCGCTCGCCCACCTCGACGTCCACGGCACCCACATCGAGGGGGTCGAGGAGGTACGGGTCTGGCTGCAGGGCCTGATGGACGAGGCGATCGAGGCGCTGGACGGCACGCACTTCGAACTCGCCGAGCGGGTACGGAAGGTGGAGTCGCACATCGCCCCGCCGGGCGGCGCCGCCGCCCCGTACTACACGGGCCCGTCGGAGGACTTCTCCCGGCCGGGCCGCACCTGGCTGCCGGTCGACGGCCAGACCCGGTTCCCGGTGTACGACCTGGTGTCGACCTGGTACCACGAGGGTGTGCCGGGCCACCACCTGCAGATCGCCCAGTGGGTGCACGTCGCCGACCAGCTCTCCCGCTACCAGGCGACCATCGGCGGGGTCAGCGCCAACGCGGAGGGCTGGGCGCTCTACGCGGAGCGGCTGATGGACGAGCTGGGCTTCCTGCCCGACGCCGAGCGGCGCCTCGGCTACCTGGACGCGCAGATGATGCGGGCCTGCCGGGTGATCGTCGACATCGGCATGCACCTGCGTCTGGAGATCCCGGCGGACTCGCCGTTCCACCCGGGCGAGCAGTGGACCCCCGAGCTGGCCCAGGAGTTCTTCCAGCGGCACAGCAGCCGGCCGCCGGCCTTCGTCGAGAGCGAGATGACCCGCTATCTCTCCATGCCGGGGCAGGCGATCGGCTACAAGCTGGGCGAGCGGGCCTGGCTCCTCGGCCGCGAGAACGCGCGGGCCACGCACGGTGAGGCGTTCGACGCGAAGGCCTGGCACATGGCGGCGCTCTCGCAGGGCCCGCTGGGTCTCGACGACCTCGTGGAGGAGATCTCACGGCTCTGACCAGCCAGGATCTCCCGCCCGTCGCGCGTTCCGGACGGTGAGAACTCCCCGGGGATCGCTTGATCGCCCGGGGATTCTTCTGCACCATCACGGTCATGACCGCCTTGACCGGATACACCCCGGACGCCACCGACTGGCGCATCCTCGACGCCCTGCAGAGCCAGGGCCGGGCCAGCTTCACCGAACTGGCCCGCGCCGTCTCCATGTCCGCCTCCGCCGTGACGGAGCGGGTCCGCCGACTGGAGGAGGCCGGTGTGATCACGGGCTACGCGGCCGTCGTCGACCCGGAGCGGCTCGGCCTTCCGATCCTCGCCTTCGTCCGCCTTCGCTACCCGAACGGCAACTACAAGCCGTTCCACGATCTGATCGCCGCCACCCCGGAGGTCCTGGAGGCGCACCACGTGACCGGCGACGACTGCTTCGTCCTGAAGGTCGCCGCGCGCTCCATGAAGCACCTGGAGGAGATCTCCGGCAAGGTTGGCACGCTGGGTTCGGTGACGACGAGCGTGGTGTACTCCTCGCCGCTCCCGCGCCGCGCGATCGGCCGCTGATCCCGCCGCCGACTCACCGGCCTGGCGCGTCAGGCGCCCGCCCCCTTCTGGCGTACGGCCGACCCCGTGCGCTCCTTGACGACCTCCAGCTGGGCCGGGATGCGGCGGCGCAGGTCGGCGACGTGGCTGACGATGCCGACGCTGCGGTCGCGTTCGCGGAGGGAGTCGAGGACGTCGAGGACCTCGTCCAGGGTCTGGTCGTCGAGGCTGCCGAAGCCCTCGTCGATGAAGAGGGTGTCGAGGCGGACGCCGCCGGCCTCGTCGGTGACGACGTCGGCGAGGCCGAGGGCGAGGGACAGGGAGGCGAAGAAGGTCTCGCCTCCGGAGAGGGTGGCGGTGTCCCGCTCGTTGCCCGTCCAGGCGTCGACGACGTGCAGGCCGAGGCCGGCCCGCTTGCCGCCGGAGCGGGCGTCGGAGTGGACGAGGGTGTAGCGGCCGGCGGACATCCGCTGGAGCCGGGCCGTGGCCGCGGCCGCGACCTGTTCGAGGCGGGCGGCCAGGACGTAGGACTCCAGGCGCATTTTGCGTTCGTTCTCCGCGGACGTGCCCGCGGTCAGTCCGGCGAGCCGGGCGACCCGGTCGTACTCCGCGCGCAGCGGTCCTAGGCGGCGGGCCTCGGTGTCGGCCTGCCGGGAGAGGCCGGCCAGTTCGGCGCCGCGCTCGCGGACGGCGGCGAGGGCCGAGGTGGCTTCGCGCAGGGCGCGTTCGGCGGCGGTGTGCGCCGCCTCTGCGGCGTCCGGGTCGGCGGGCGGGTGCTCGGCGGCGGCCCGGGTCTCCGGCTCGGCGAGCCGGTCGGCGACGGCGGCGGCCTCCGCCTGCCAGGCGTCGAGCCGGTGCTGGAGCGTGCGGTGCTCGCCGTCCTGGAGGAGGGCTGCGGCGGCCTCGTCGGGGGTGTCGAACCCGGCGCGGAACGCGGTGTCGGCGAGCTTGCCGTCGGCCTCCTTGAGGCGCCGGGCGGTCAGTTCCACGGCGCGTACGGTCTCGGCCGCCTCGATGAGGACGGCGATGTTCCGCTCAAGCCGTGAGGCCTGTTCGGCGACGCTCGCGGACGCGCCGCGCCCCCGGGCGACTTCGGCGTCCAGGGCGGTCTGTTCCCGGTCGAGCGCCTCCCGTTGCGAGGTCCTCGCGGCAACGCGGCGCTCGGCGTCCCGCTGCGCGGCGACCCGGCTCTCGTACTCGCGCTCGGCGCGCGCGAGGGTCTCCCGCGCGCCGTGCGTCTGCGCGGCGAGCGCGTGTGCCTCGGCGTGCCGGACCGCCAACTCCTCGACCTCGGCGGCGAGTTCGCCCACCGAGGGCTCGGGGCCCGAACCCTCCCGGACCTCCTCCCGGGCCGCAGCCCAGGCCTCGGCGGTGGCGGCCGTGTCGCGCTCCGCCGCCGTACGGTCCTCCTCCGCGTGCGTGAAGGCGGCGTACGCGGCGTCCTCGGTGGCCCGGTCGACGTGGTCGGCGCCCGTGCGGGCGGGGGCCGGATGGTCGGCGGAGCCGCACACCTGGCAGGGGTCGCCGGGGGTGAGCGCGGCGGCCAGTTCGGCGGCGATGCCCTGGAGGCGGCGGGACTTGACGTCGAGCCAGCTCTCGTGGGCTTCGTTGCGCCGCTCCCGGGCGGCCGTCAGGCGGGACTCGGCGTCGGCCGTCCGCTCGGCGAGCGCGTCCCGGCGCCGGGCGGCCTCCAGCCGGCGGCGGGCCGGTTCGAGCCGGCCGGCAAGCTGTTCGGCGTGGGCAGCGGCCTCCTGGGCGGCTTCGATACGGGCCGCGAGCTCGGCCCTGCGGGACTCCCAGCCGCTGAGCCAGCCGCCCGCGTCCTGGAGGATGTCGTCGTCCGCGCGGGCGTGCCGGTCGAGGTCCGCGCGCTCCCGCGCGATCTCGGCCGCGCGCCGCTCGGCGCGCCGGGCGGACTCGAGGCCGCCCAGCTCCTCCGTCAGCCGCCGCTCCCGGGCGGACAGCTGCTCCGCGCCCTCGTCGGCCAGTTCGGCTGGCAGGAGGCCGAGGCTCTGCTCCCGGGCCGTCCGCGCCGCCGCGTGGTCACGCTCCGCGTCGGCGCGCAGGCCGAGGGCCGGGGCCACGAGGTCGGCCTTGCGCGAGCGGTCGAGGACCGCCTGGACGCGGTCCCGCTCGGGCCTGCCGGACTCCAGCGCCTCCCGGCGGCGCACGGTCTCCGCGTACCGCGCCTGACGGGCCGCCAGGTCCCGTTCCAGGTCGAGGGCCCTGCGGGCGGCGGCCTGCCGGGACTCGGCGGCCGAGACCGCCGTGTCGGCGATGTCGAGGGCCTCGCGCGCCTCGGAGCGGGCGACGGCCGCCTGGGTCAGGACGGCGTCGGCGAGACCGGGCTCGCCCGGCCGCTCGTCGACGACGGCGCCGCCGGTGACCTGCGCCGTCCGGTGGGCGAGCGCGAGCAGCCGCTCGTCCCCCTCCCGTACCTGCTGCTCGGCGGCGCGCCGCAGATCGGCGAGGCGCTCCTCGACGGCCGCGAACCTGCGGGTGTCGAAGAGCCGGCCGAGCAGCTTGCCGCGCGCCTCCGCGTCCGCGCGCAGGAAGCGCGCGAAGTCGCCCTGTGGCAGGAGCACGACCTGGCAGAACTGCTCCCGGCTCATGCCGACGAGCTGGGTGATCTCCTCGCCGATCTCCTGGTGGGATCGGCTGAGCGCGGCCCATTCACCCGTGCCGGAGTCGTACTCGCGCAGCCAGCTCTGGGCCTTCTCGGTGGTGAAGCCGCCGCCCCGCTTCTTGGGGCGCGGCTGCGCGGGTCGCCGGGTGATCTCCAACCGCCGCTCGCCGACGGTCAGTTCGAGCAGGACCTCGGTGTACGTGCCGGCCGGGGCGTGGTCGCTGCGGAGCGAGGTCCCGGGCGACTGCCGGGCGCCGGGCACGGCTCCGTACAGGGCGTAGCAGACGGCGTCGAGGACGGACGTCTTGCCCGCGCCGGTGGGGCCGTGGAGCAGGAAGAGGCCCGCGTCGGAGAGCGCGTCGAAGTCGACCTCCTGGGTGGCGCCGAAGGGGCCGAAGGCGGTGACGGAGAGGCGGTGCAGTCTCACCGGGCGCCCACCTCGCGCTCCGTGGCCGCCGCGTCGACCCGTACGTCGTCGAAGGCGCCGTACAGCACGGTCCGTTCGGTGTCGTCGGGTCCCGCGCCGCCGCGCACATGGGCCACGAAGTCCTCCGCGATCTGCTGGTCGCTGCGGTCGCGCAGCCGCTCCGCGTACGAGGCGGACGGGTCGTCCTCGGTGCGCTCGGGGTCGAAGACCAGGTGCAGGGTGTGCGGGAAGCGCTCGGCGAGCCGGGCCATGGGCTCGGCGGGCCGCACCGGGTCGGTGAGCGTCGCCTCGACCCACGCCTCCTCGTGCCGTACGAGCGCGGGGTCGGCGAGCAGGTCGTCGAGCCGGCCGCGGATGCGGGCGAGGGCACGGGGCGCGGGGCAGTCGACCCGCTCGGCCGCCTCGATCGCGCCGTCGGGGCCGAGGTCGATCAGCCACATGGTCTTGCGGTGGTGGACCTCGGAGAAGGAGTACGCGAGGGGGGAGCCGGAGTAGCGGACGCGCGGGGTGACGGTCTGGCTGCCGTGCAGATGGCCGAGGGCCACGTAGTCGACGCCGTCGAAGACCCCGGCAGGCACGGCGGAGACGCCGCCGACGGTGATGTCCCGTTCGCTGTCGCTCGGTTCGCCGCCCGCGACGAAGGCGTGCGCGAGGACGACCGAGCGGGTGCCGGCGGGCCGGGCGGCGAGGTCGGCGCGGACCCGGTCCATGGCGGCGGAGAGCACGGCCTCGTGCCCGGCCCTGGCGGCGCCGAGCCGCTCGCGTACGAGGGCCGGTTCCAGGTAGGGCAGGCCGTAGAGCGCGACGTCGCCGTGGGGGTCGGCGAGCACGACGGGCGTGCCGATGCCGGCCGGGTCCGTACGGAGGTGGATGCCGGCCCGCTCGATGAGACCGGCGCCGACGCCGAGGCGGCGGGCCGAGTCGTGGTTGCCGGAGATCATGACCGTCGGCACCCCGGCCTCGGCGAGCCGGTGCAGGGCGGTGTCGAAGAGCTCGACGGCGGAGAGCGGCGGCACGGCCCGGTCGTAGACATCCCCGGCGACCAGGACCGCGTCCACGTCACGCGCGCGCACCGTGGCCACGAGGTGGTCCAGGAACGCGGACTGGGCGTCGAGCAGGCTCACCCGGTGGAACGACCGTCCCAGGTGCCAGTCCGACGTGTGCAGGAATCTCATGATCCAGGAGCGTATCGGTGGGGTCGGACAACGGCCGTGGCTTCGGAGAATCGGACCACTTCCGGGAGCTTCCGCTCACGCATCGCCGTACGCCTCGCCGCCCAGCTCCAGGGTCGCGGTGCCGGCCGTCACGTCGGCGAGCCAGGCCCTGAAGGCGTCGACGTCGGCGTCCGGAAGCCCGATCTCCAGGGCGACGGCCTCGCCGTAGCGGACCTCGCGCACGTTCCGGCCGGTCGCCCGCAGGTCGTTCTCCAGCTTGCCCGCGCGCTGGTGGTCGACGGTCACCGAGGCGAGGCGGTAGCGCTGCCGGGTCAGGGTGCCGAGCGCGTCGAGGGCCTCGCCGACCACGCCCCCGTACGCCCGGATCAGTCCGCCCGCGCCGAGCTTCACGCCGCCGTAGTAGCGCGTGACGACGGCGGCGACGTACCGCACCTCGCGCCGCAGGAGCATCTGGAGCATGGGGACGCCGGCCGTGCCGCCGGGTTCGCCGTCGTCGCTCGCCTTCTGGACGGAGGCGTCGGCGCCGATGACGTACGCGAAGCAGTTGTGGCTGGCGGTCGGGTGCTCCTTGCGGACGCGTGCGACGAAGTCCTGCGCCTCCTGCTCGGTCGCCACCGGCGCGAGGGCGCAGATGAAGCGCGAGCGGTTGATCTCGGTCTCGTGCACGCCCTCGCGGGCGATCGTGCGGTACTGCTCCTGCATCCCGCCACCCTATGCGCCCGGGAACGCGCCCCTGTCCCCCGCCGTCCGCTCCTGCTCGTCGCCGAGGTCCGCGAGCGGCAGCGCCCGCAGGGCGAGGGCCCAGCCGAGGCGGGTCTCGCCCGATTCGCTGGAGCGACCTGTGAGCTCCGCGATACGGCTGATGCGGTTGAGGACCGTGTTGCGGTGGCAGTAGAGCCGCTCGGCGGCCCGGGCGGCGGAGCACCCGCAGTCCAGCCAGACCCGGAGGGTCTCCAGGAGGGCGGCGCGCTCGCCGGTGGTGGCGAGGACCGGTCCGAGGTGGACGGCGACGATCCGGTCCATGATGTCGCCCCGTCCGCTGAGCAGCACCTCGGTGAGCCGGTCGTCGAAGGCCGCGGCCTCGCCGCCGCCGGCGGGGAGGGTACGGAGGGTCTGTTCGGCCAGCCGAAGGGCCCGGCCGGCCTGGGCGAGCCGGTCGAACTCCGGGGAGACCCCGGCGGTGGTCCCGGTCTGCCTGCGGAGCAGGTCGAGCAGGTCGCGCGGGGCGTCGGCGCCGCGCGGCAGCCGAACGATCCCGGCGTAGCGGCCGGCGCGCGGGCGCCAGAAGGACCACAGCCCCGCGGCCTCGAGGACCGGCGCGGGGTGGGGCGGGGCGGCCGGGTTCTGGGCGGCGACCACGACGACGTACCGGTCGCTCAGGGGAACGCCGAGGGCGGCGGAGGCGGCCGCGGCGACGGCCGGGTCGTCGGCGCGGCCGTCGAGCAGGGCCTCGAAGAGAGCGACGCGGCGGGTGTCCTGGCGGCTCCGCAGCTCCAGCTGGGTGAGCCGGTAGGCGTCGGCCATGGCGACGGAGTAGCGGTCGATGGTCTCCCAGAGGGCGCCGGCGACGTCGAGTTCGGTGTCCCTGGTGTCGGTGTCACGGCCGGGGCGGACGCGCAGGTACTCCGCCATGACCTGCCAGAGCACCCGGCCGCCCCGACGGTAGGCGCGCAGGACGGTGTCGAGCGGCACGTTCTGCTCGGCGCGACGACGGCCGGTCTCGCGGGCGGCCTGCTCGAAGTCGACGCCGGTGGGGGCAAGCCCGCCGAAGTCCTGGAGAGCCCGCAGCAGGTTGTCCCGGCAGATCTCCCAGAGGTCCTCGCGGGTGACCGGAGTACCGGAGGCGTACGTACCGGAGTGGGCGCGGATGTCGTCGACGGCGCGGTCGGTGAGACGGGCCAGGTCGCCGATGAGGGAGGTGGCGAGGGTGCGGCGCAGGGTGACACCGGCGCTCGTGGCGGCGGCCGTGGCGGGCGCGCCGGGCACGGGGGCCGCGGCCGGGCGGCCGGTGCCGGGGCCCGTGCCGGGGCCGGTCCGGGGGCCGCGGCCGGGCGTCGGCGCCGGAGTGAGGGTCATGGGCGCACCGTAACGCCGCCGTTTGGCGGATGCCACGTCCTGGACACCTCGGAGAGGCCGCTGCCCACTCCGCGACGTCACATGATGGGCATACGCACATGGTGCCGGACCCGTGACAGGAACGATTCTTTGCCGTGTCGGGCCCGTCAACGCAGCGTTTCCTGGAGCGTGCCATGTCACTGAGCGTCGCCAATGTCCTGGGCGAGTCCGCCCGCCAGTTCCCCGACCGGATCGCGGTCGTCGAAGGGGCGGTCCGGCTGACCTACCGGGAGCTGTGGCACGACGCCCTGCGGTGCGCCGCCGGGCTGCGGGCCGCGGGGGTGAGGCCGGGCGACCGGGTGGCCGTGCTGCTGCCGAACACGACGGAGTTCCTGCGGGCGTACTACGGCGCACTGGCCGCCGGGGCCACGGTCGTCCCGGTCCACGCCCTGCTGGTCGCCGAGGAGGTGCGGTACGTCCTGGAGCACAGCGGCGCGGTCACGCTCGTGAGCGGCGGCCCCCTGTGGGCGGTGGCCGAGGAGGCGGCCCGCGGCGCCGGGGTGCGCGCGCTGCAGGGCGCGCCGATGGCGGCGGAGCCGCTGCGGGCCGCCGAGCCGGCCGGGCCGAGCGACACGGCGGTCATCCTCTACACGAGCGGGACGACGGGCCGCCCGAAGGGCGCCCGCCTCACCCATCTCAACATCGTCCTCAACGCGTCCGTGACCTCGCAGGACCTGCTGGGCATGGGCGCGGAGGACGTCGTCCTCGGCTGTCTGCCGCTCTTCCACAGCTACGGGCAGACCTGCGCGATGAACGGGACGCTGCGGGCCGGGGCCACGCTGGTCCTTATGCCCCGGTTCAGCGGCCCGGCGGCGCTCGCGGCCCTGGCCGACGAGGGCGTCACCGTCTTCATGGGCGTACCGACGATGTACCACGCGTTGGTGGAGGCGGCGGCCTCCGACGCCCGGCGGCCCGCGGCCCTTCGTGCGGCCGTCTCGGGCGGCGCGGCGCTGCCGGTCGCGGTCCTCGAACGGTTCGAGGAGACGTTCTCGACGCAGGTCCTGGAGGGGTACGGCCTCACCGAGACCTCGCCGGTCGCCACCTTCAACCAGCCGCACATCGGGACGCGGCCCGGCACCGTGGGGCACCCGGTGTGGGGCGTGGAGATCGGGGTCGCGGACGCGGCCGTCGAGGACCGGATCGAGCTGCTCGCGGACGGCGAGATCGGCGAGGTCGTGGTGCGCGGGCACAACGTGTTCGCGGGGTACCTCGACGATCCGGAGGCGACGGCCGCGGCGGTGGTGGACGGCTGGTTCCGCACCGGCGACCTGGGCGTCCGCGACGAGGAGGGCTTCCTGAGCATCGTGGACCGGAAGAAGGACCTGGTGATCCGAGGCGGCTTCAACATCTATCCGCGCGAGGTCGAGGAGGTCCTGGTCCGGCACCCGGCGGTCTCGGAGGTCGCGGTGATCGGTGTCCCCGACGAGGCGAAGGGCGAGGAGGTCTGCGCCGTCGTCGTCCTGCGCCCGGGCTCCGGATGCGTCGGGGCGGCGGAGCTGGTGGAGTGGTCGAAGGAGCGCCTGGGCCGGCACAAGTACCCGCGGCTCGTGCGGTTCGTGGACGCGATGCCGCTCGGCCCGACCGGCAAGGTCCTCAAGCGGGCGCTGGTCGCGGCGGGTTCGGGAACGTCGGGCACGGAGGGCTGAGCGGTGCCCGAGGTTCGTGAGCCCGTGGTGTCCCTGCGGGGTGGGGAACTGCGGGGGTTCCTGGTCGAGGGGGCGCTGGGTGAAGGGTCGCCGGTCGGTGGGCCGCCGGTCGGTGGGTCGCTCGTGGACGGGTCGCCGGTCGAGGGCGCGCTCGTCGACGCGTCCCCGCCTCGCCGTGTCGCCGCCTTTCTGGGTGTGCCGTACGCGCAGGCGCCCGTGGGGCCGTTGCGGTTCCGGGCGCCCGAGCCCGTCGAGGCGTGGGACGGTGTGCGGGGCGCCCTCGCCTTCGGGGCGACGGCGCCCAAGCGCCCGTACGCGGCCCCTCTCGACACACTCCTCCCCGACCCGGACGTGACGGGGCCGAACTGTCTCAACCTCAACGTCTGGGCGCCGTGGCCGCCACCCGCGGGCGAGCCGGAGGCCACGGGCCGGCCCGTCATGGTGTGGATCCACGGCGGTTCCCTGGTCCACGGCTCGTCGGCCGTCCCCGTCTACGACGGGGAGGCGTTCGCGCGCGACGGTGTCGTGCTCGTCTCCCTCAACTACCGGCTCGGCGTCGAGGGGTTCGGGGTCTTCCCCGACGCCCCGGCCAACCTGGGCCTTCGCGACCAGCTGGCCGCGCTGACGTGGATACGGGAGAACATCGGGGCCTTCGGCGGCGACCCGGAGCGGGTCACCGTCTTCGGCGAGTCGGCCGGCGCGATCTCCCTCGCCGCGCTGCTCGCCTCGCCCCTCGCCAAGGGCCTGTTCCGCAGGGCCGTGCTCCAGAGCGGGGCGCCGATGGCGCTGCCCCTCGACCGGGCCCGCCGGACGACGGAGGCGATAGCCGCGCACCTGGGCGTGCCGGCGACGGCGCGGGCGCTGTCCGCCGTACCGGCGGAGCGGCTGCTCGACGCGCAGACCGAGGTGACGGGGAAGGGTTCGCCGCTGACCGGCGGGCACTCCTTCCAGATAGCCGTGGACGGCGAGGTCCTGCCCCGCGATCCGTTCGAGGCGCTGCGCGAGGGCGCGTCGGCGGACGTGGACCTGCTGATGGGCACGAACACGGAGGAGTACCGCCTGTGGTTCGTGCCGAGCGGGCTCACCGAGCGCATCGGCCGGCTGGCGCTGCGCGCCGCGGCCTGGAAGACCAAGGTGCCGACGCGGACCGTACGGACGTACCGGGCGCGCCGCCCCGGCGAGAAGCCGGGCGAGCTGCTGGGCGCGCTCGCGACGGACAAGCTGCTGCGGGTGCCGCAGATCCGGCTGGCGGACGCCCGGGCGGCGGGCCCGGGCGCCACGTACGTCTACGAGTTCGGCTGGCGCTCCCCGGTCCTCGGCCTGGGGGCCTGCCACGCCCTGGAGATCGGCTTCGTCTTCGACACCCTCGACCGGCCCGGGACGGAGGCCCTGACGGGTCCGGACGCGCCGCGCCCGCTCGCCGCCGCGATGCACTCCGCGTGGGTGCGGTTCGCGGCGACGGGCGATCCGGGCTGGCGGCCCTGGGACGGGGCGCGGCCGGTGATGACCTTCGGCCGCCCCGGCGACGACGGGCCGACGGTGGTCGAGTCGCCGCGCGAGGAGGAGCTGCGGGCCTGGGGCGTCTGAAGGGCCGGTGCGCCTACGACGCGACGGGGGCGCCGAGGGGCGCCTCTTCGGTCTCCCGTTCCCGCGGCGGTTCGCTGAGCTGTTCGCGCAGGTAGTTCCAGACGACCGCGATCAGCGCGGCGATCGGTACGGCGAGCAGGCTGCCGACGATGCCGGCGAGGCTGCCGCCCAGGGTCACCGCCAGCAGGATCACGGCGGCGTGGAGGCCGAGCCCCCGGCTCTGGATCATGGGCTGGAAGACGTTCCCCTCCAGCTGCTGCACCACGACGATGATGGCGAGGACGATCAGCGCGTCCGTCAGACCGTTGGACACCAGCGCGATGAGCACGGCGACCAGGCCGGCGAACAGGGCTCCCACGATGGGCACGAAGGCCGACACGAAAGTCAGCACCGCCAGCGGGAGCACCAGGGGCACGCCGAGGATCCACAGGCCGATGCCGATGAAGACGGCGTCGAGCAGGCCGACGAACGCCTGCGAACGCACGAACGCGCCCAGGGTCTCCCAGCCGCGCGCGGCGACGACGGGGACGTCGACGGCGAGGCGGCCGGGGAGCTGACGGGTCAGCCAGGGCAGGAACCGCGGGCCGTCCTTGAGGAAGAAGAACATGAGGAAGAGCGCGAGGACGGCGGTGACGACCCCGTTGAAGACGGTGCCCACGCCCGTACCGACGGCGCTGACCAGGCTGCCGACGCTGTTCTGGACGCGGTCGACGGCCGTGTCGAAGGCGCCGGAGATCTGCTCGTCGCCGATGTTCAGCGGCGGTCCCGCCGCCCACTCGCGCAACTTCTGGATGCCTTCCACCACGCCGTCGGCGAGCTCCCCCGACTGGGACGAGACGGGCACCGCGATCAGCGCCACGATGCCCGCGGCCACGAGGAGGAAGAGCACGGTCACGGCCGAGGCCGCCAGCGCGGGGGGCCAACCCCACCGGCGCAGGTGGCGGGTGAGGGGCCAGGTCAGGGTGGTGAGGAGAAGGGCCACGATGAGGGGCCAGACGACCGACCACATCCGGCCGAGGAGCCACAGGGCGACCGAGGCCATGACGAGGACGACGAGCAACTCGGCGGAGACACGGGCGGATCGCCGGAGCGCGGCGGCGGCCTTCGTGGAACTGAGCGTGGCAGGCATGGGGATCACCCTATGGGTGCCCGGCGGCACTCCGGGAGCCCGGTCGTCGTGGACACCGGTCCACCGGAGTCCACGGCGGCGCCGGTCACGGCGCCGCCGGCCGTTCCACGGGGCGGGACGTCAGCCGACCCGGCCGTACATCTGTCGCTACGGACCACACACGGGCTCTTGAGACCACGAGCAGTATGGATCAAGGCCGTGCGCAGAGAAGGCAAGTGGGAGCGCACCGGCGCACCTGCCGAAGCACCGCTGCTCCTGGCATCTCCTCGACCCAGTCCTCAAACGGTGGCTCGCGGACGGGATCAAGGGCCTGCCCGCGATCACCTGCGGTCACCAGGGCTCAGCCACGGACGCATGCTTGGTCCTCGTCTCACTCAGCGTCTCGATGATCAACAGACCCGCCGTTTCATGGACACTCCCGCCGCAGGCCATCAGAGATCCTGAACCTCCAATTGCTGTCGAATTAGAGATGTCGGCAAGGTGATTCGGTGACCCACTAAGGCTGACCTGCAACAACGGACAGGGCACGGAATCAGGTCGGCAACCTATGAGGCGACCAGCTGGGCCACGCACAAGGCGCCCAGCCGGGCAATCGGCGAGCCAACCAGTGAGGCAACCAGGTTCAGGAGCACGCAGCGGCGCCGCAGGGTCGCGACGGCCGCAATCGGACGAGCAGTTGATGAGGGGCGGGGACGACGACTGACCGCGGTGGACGAGATCGGCTGTCTCTCTCAACACCATGATCAGCCCCTATCCCGATGCACCCGCCGTTTGCGAAGGCTCGGGACCTTTCTCGGGGTCAGTCGGCCGTGGCCGTCGCCAACCCCGTCCGGTGCGCCCGGGCCGCGGCCATCAGCCCGTCGAGGGTGTCCCTGGTCCGTACGAGGTCGGCGATGTGCGCGGAGAGCCGCTCCCGCTCCAGCGCCATCCGCTCCAGCGCGGCGTCGGAGTTCTCCTCGCTGGGCGCGTCGACACAGGGCAGCAGCTCGACGATGGTGCGGCTGGACAGACCGGCGGCGTACAGGCGCTGGATGAACGCGACCCGCTCGACCTCGACGTCCGTGTAGTGCCGCTGCCCGCTGGCGCTGCGCGTGCTGGCGAGGAGGCCCTGATCCTCGTAATAGCGCACGGACCGGACACTCACCCCGGCCCGCGACGCGAGCTCACCGATCCGCACGAAGCCTCCCGACTGCGTTCCGCTGTGTTCCGGCTCACAACAGCTTGCCTCTGACGTCAATGTCAGGTCTTAGCGTAACCGACATGACAACTCTCTTCACCAGCTTCCGACTCGGCGGCCTCACCCTCCCCAACCGCGTGGTCATGGCCCCGATGACCCGCGTCCGGGCCGCCGCCGGCGGCCTCGCGACCCCCTCCATGGCGGCCTACTACGCCCAGCGGGCCACGGCCGGGCTGATCGTGAGCGAGGGCGTGCAGCCGAGCGTCGTCGGGCAGTCCAACCCCGGTACGCCGGGGCTGCACACCGACGAGCAGGTCGAGGCATGGCGCCCCGTGACCGCCGCCGTCCACGCCAACGGCGGCCGGATCTTCGCCCAGCTCATGCACGGCGGCCGGGTCTCCCACCCCGACACGACCGGCCTGCGGCCCGTCGGGCCGTCGGCGGTCCCGGCGGTCGGCGACGTGTTCACCCCGACCGGCCCCCAGCCCGCTCCGACGCCCCGCGCGCTGGACACCGCCGAAGTGCCCGAGCACGCCCGCTCCTACGGCCTGGCCGCCCGCCGCGCCGTCGACGCGGGGTTCGACGGTGTCGAACTGCACGGCGCCAACGGCTACCTGATCTCGCAGTTCCTCTCGTCCAACGCCAATCTGCGCACGGACCGCTACGGCGGCCCGGTCGAGCACCGGATCAGGTTCGCGGTCGAGGCGGCAACGGCGGCCGTCGACGCCGTCGGAGGCGCCAGGACCGGCATCCGGCTCTCTCCGGGCGGTACGTTCTGGGGCGTCGAGGAGACCGACGTACGCGAGTTGTACACCGCGCTCCTGGCCGAACTGGCCTCCCTGGACCTCGCGTACATCCACCTCGAAGCCACCGCGGACGAGGAGCTGCTGGTCGCCCTGCGGCGGGCGTGGCCGGGTGCGCTCGTCATGAACCCGGTGCTGCCGATGGGCCCGAAGCAGACCGGCCGGGACGACGCCGACCACTGGCTCGGCCTGGGCGCCGACCTCATCAGCTTCGGCCGCGCGTACGTCGCCAACCCGGACCTGGTCGAGCGGATGCGGGGCGGGCTGCCGATCGCACCGGCCGACGAGGCCACGTACTACCAGGGCGGCGACGCGGGCTACCTGACCTACCCGGCGTACCAGCACACGGCCTGACCCCGAGCGGGCGCCGAGCTCAGCGCGCGCCCGTCATGGATCCCATGACGAGGACCGCGCGGCGCCTGGTCAGACCGCGGCTCAGGCTCGCCATCACACGGTTGCGTCGGCCGGAGACGACACTCGGCGGCGGCGTACGGCGGTCCAGGGCCCGCAGCGCCGTCGCCACGACCTCCTGCGGGGACTGCATCTTCGCGCCGCCGGCGGCGGCATCCGTGCCGGTGACTTCGAAGAACTCGGTGCCGGTCGCGCCGGGCGACAGGGCGAGCACACGGAGCCCGGTGCCGCGGGACTCCTGCCACAGGGCCTCGGTGAAGCTCAGCACGAACGCCTTGGCCGCCGCGTAGACGGCCATGTTGGGGACGGGGAGATACGCGGCCATGCTGGCGACGTTGACGAGCACGCCGTCGCCGGCGCTCCGCAGCGGCCCGATGAACGCGCGGCTGATGTCGACGAGGCCGGCGATGTCGACGGCGATCTCCTCGCGCAGGCGCTGCGGGTCCTCGGTGTGGAACGGCCCGAAGGTGCCGAACCCGGCGTTGTTCACGACGCTCGTCACGGTCAGCCCGCGCCGGGCCACCTCCTCCGCGAGGGTCTCCCCCACGCCGGGCAGGCCGAGGTCGAGCGGTATGGCCGTGGCGCGGACGCCGTGGGTCGCGGCCAGTTCGGCGGCCAGGTTCTCGAGCCGCTCCCGGCGCCGGGCGACGAGCACGACGGCCGAGCCGCGCGCGGCGATCTGCCGCGCGAACTCGGCACCGATGCCGGCGCTCGCGCCGGTGATCAGGGTGGTCTGGCGGCGGTAGTCGACGGCACTCATGGCTGCTCCCCAGGATCGATGGATCGATGGATCGATGACGCGGTGAACCCACTCCGAATGTCACTGTAGGCCGAAACTGTCACCGAGTGTCAATACGGTACGGGGTGACACCGGCTGGTAGGCTCCGTACTCATGAGCGACGACGACAAGACCGTCCGCGGTGGACTGCGGGCCCGCACCCGGCTGGCCGTGCAGGCCGAGATCGTCGCCACCGCGATGCGGCTGTTCCTGGAGAACGGCTTCGAGGCCACGACGATGGAGCAGATCGCGTACGAGATCGGCATCTCGCGGCGCTCGCTCTTCCGCTACTTCGGCACGAAGGAAGACATCGTGCTCGGCGACCACGCCGAGAGCGGCCGGTCCCTGCGGGCCCTGCTCGAGGCCCGTCCGGCGGAGGAGCCCCCGTGGGACGCGCTCCGGGCCGCCCTCAAGGCGCTCGTCGACGCCCTGCCGTACTCCTCCGAGGACTTCCTCAGGATCACGACCATGCTCCACGCGTCCCCGTCGCTCCGGGGACGGCAGCTGGAGAAGCGCCAACAGTGGGTCGACCTGCTCGTGCCGGACGTCACCCGGCGCCTGGGCGACCCGGCGGACCCCATGACGGAGTCACGCGCCCGCGCACTCGTCGCCTGCGCCCTGGCCTGCTCGGACGTCGCACTGGAGACCTGGGTCCGCAGCGAGGGAACGGTCGACATGGTGCAGGTCTTCGACGAGGCGGTGGCGGCGGTACGCGGCTAGGGAGTGTCCGGAAAGTGTGGTCGTCCGCCCGAAGGGCGGGGCTCGCGGCGTCCGGTGCGTGCGATCGCAAGGCGCCGGGATGCCCTCGTAGCGGAGCTACGTGGGCATGTCGGCGACGCGGCGAGCGTGCGTGCCGGACGCCGCGAGCCAGGCCAGACTTTCCGGACACGACCCAGGGGGTGTCCGGGAATCCCACACGATCGACGCTCGTTCAGCCTCCAGGAGTGTCCGAACTCAGCGACCGGAGACAGAGCGTGCACAGCGACACGGAAACCATCCGCAGGATCCTCGACGAGCACGGCGACACCTGGGCCATCGTGGGGCTCTCCGCCAACGAGGAGCGCGCCGCCTACGGCGTCGCGGCCTTCCTGCAGCGGCACGGCAAGCGGATCGTGCCCGTACACCCGAAGGCCGAGACGGTCCACGGCGAACAGGGCTACGCCTCCCTGGACGCCATCCCCTTCGACGTCGACGTCGTGGACGTGTTCGTCAACAGCGCCCTCGCCGGCGCGGTAGCCGACGAAGCCGTCGCCAAGGGCGCCAAGGCCGTCTGGTTCCAACTCGGCGTCGTCGACGAAGCCGCCTACACCCGCACCCGCGCCGCAGGCCTCGACATGGTGATGGACCGCTGCCCGGCGATCGAGATCCCCCGCCTCGGCTGACGGGCACATACCGGCCTCACTCGACGCCCAGGCCCTCCAGCACGACCGCCCCCGGCAGTTCGGCGAAGGTTTTGCCCGGGACGATGAGTTTGCCGCGGCGGCGGCCGCTGCCGATGAGGACCCAGGGGGTGTCGACGACCGTCGCGTCCACGAGGACGGGCCAGTCGGCCGGGAGGCCGATCGGGGTGATGCCGCCGTACTCCATCCCGCTCTCGCCCGTCGCGGTCTCCATCGGGGCGAACCGCGCCTTGCGGGAGCCCAGTTGGCGGCGGACCACGCCGTTGACGTCGATCCTGGTGTCCGACCGGACCACGCAGGCCGCCAGGGTCGTCTCCTCGCCGCGCTTTCCGGCGACGATCACACAGTTCGCGGACTGTTCGAGGAGTTCGCGGCCGTGGTTCTCGACGAAGACGGCCGTGTCGGCGATCTCCGGGTCGGTGTCGACGTACAGCAGCTGATCCGCCGGGACGGTGCCCTGCCAGGCGCGTACGGCCGCCGCGACCGGTTCCGTGAGCCGGTCCAGGCAGTCGGGGGCGGGAACGGCGTTGTCGAAGTCTCCGATGGGTGCGCGCATGGAGCCCAAGCTAACAGCGGCCGCCCGGGCCGCTGTTCGGCGTCTCAGCGTACGGGCGGGATGGAGACGGCCATGGTCATCTCCACCCGCTCCGAGCCGTCGTTGCGGTACGCGTGCGGCACGTTGGCCTCGAAGACGGCGGAGGTGCCGGCCGGGATGCGGTGATCCTCGCCCTCGACCACGAGGGTGAGCTCGCCGGCCGAGACGTGCAGCAGCTCGGTCGTTCCGTCGGGGTGCGGGTCGGACGCGCTGCCGTCGCCCGGCATCAGCGTCCAGGCCCAGAGTTCGAGCGGGCCGCGCGCCTCGGTGCCGGCGAGCAGGGTGGTGTGACTGCCGGTGGAGGTGGACCACATGCGGACGGCCTGATCCGGCG
The DNA here is from genome assembly GCF_040638605.1 of Streptomyces sp. NPDC026092. NCBI lineage: Bacteria > Bacillati > Actinomycetota > Actinomycetes > Kitasatosporales > Streptomycetaceae > Streptomyces > Streptomyces sp. NPDC026092. The sequence goes on along the minus strand of NZ_JBEZYN010000009.1, from coordinate 89,939 downwards.
GGACGAGGCGGACGTGCGGGCCCTGCTCGTAGTCGAGGAGCGTGGTGATCGAGACACCGAGCGCGTCCGCGAGCTTCACGGTGGTGCCGACGCTGGGGTTCGTACGGGCCTGCTCGATCTGGATGATCATGCCGCGACTGACACCGGCCCGGGCGGCCAGCGCGTCCAGCGTGAAACCGCGTTCATTGCGCCACCGCTTCAGATTCCGCGCGAGCGACTGCGTGAGCTGATCGAGGTCCGACACATTCCGTCCAATATTTTGGATGACATAGTCCAACAGACTGAACTACGGTGGGGTCTACCGCGGTGTACCAGCTGTCCACCGCACTGTACTGCGAGACCGCCCCCTGCGAGGATCCATGACTGCCCTGTTCGCCCTGGCCACCGCCCTCCTCTGGGGCCTGGCCGACTTCGGCGGCGGGCTGCTCACCCGGCGCATGCCCGCCCTCACTGTGGTGGTGGCCTCGCAGACCGTCGCGGTCCTCGTCCTGGGCGCCGTCGTGATCGCCACCGGCGCCTGGACCGAGGCCGGACCCCAGCTCTGGTACGCCGTCGCCGCGGGCGTGGTCGGACCGGTCGCGATGCTCTCCTTCTACAAGGCCCTCGCGCTCGGCCCGATGGGCGTGGTCTCCCCGCTCGGCTCGCTCGGTGTCGTCGTCCCCGTCTCGGTGGGCCTGCTCATCGGCGACCGGCCGGGGCTCCTCCAGTTCGCCGGGATCGGTGTGGCGATCATCGGCATCGTCCTCGCGGGCGGGCCCGAGCTGCGCGGGGCGCCCGTGCAGCGCCAGGCCGTGCTCCTCACCCTGGTCGCGGCCTTCGGCTTCGGCTCGGTCATGGCGCTCATCGCCGAGGCCTCCTCGACCCTGACCGGCCTCTTCCTCGCCCTGTTCGTCCAGCGGGTGACCAACGTGGCGGTGGGCGGCGGCGCGCTGTACGTCTCCGTGAAGCGGGGCGGGCGGGCCCTGCCCGAGGGCGGCGGGATGAAGGTCGTGTGGGCGGCCCTCCCGGCGCTCGCCTTCGTCGGCCTCGCGGACGTCGCCGCCAACGGTACGTACTCGATCGCGGCGCAGACCGGCCCGGTGACCGTCGCCGCCGTCCTCGCCAACCTCTACCCGGTGGTCACGGCCCTCGCAGCGCGCGGAGTGTTGAAGGAACGGTTGCGCGCGGTCCAGGCGGCGGGCGCGGGCCTTGCCCTGGTCGGCACGGTCCTCCTCGCGACGGGCTGATCGGCGCGACGGGCTGATCAGCCGACCGTCCGCCGAAAAGCGGGCTCAGCCCTCCGCGAGGTCCCATGCCGCGAGCGCGGCGAGCTGCTCGTGCGTCACACCGTCCGGTACGGGCACGGGCGCCGGTGTCCGCAGCGGCGGTTGCCAGCCCTTCTCCGGGTCCCAGCTGCGCACCACCTTCGCCGGCGCGCCGGCCACCACCGAGTGGTCCGGCACCTCGCCCCGTACGACGGCACCCGCCGCGACCACCACGTTGCGGCCGAGCCGCGCGCCCGGCAGGATCACCGCGCCCGTGCCCAGCCAGCAGCCCGGCCCGATCTCGACCGGCTCGGAGCGCGGCCACTGCCTGCCGACCGGCTCGTCGGGGTCGTCGTAACTGTGGTTGGTCGAGGTGATGTAGACGTACGGCCCGCAGTACGTGTCCGAGCCGATGGTCACCCGGGTGTCGGCGATGACGTGGCTGCCGCGGCCGAGGACGACACCGTTCCCCAGGGTCAGCACCGTGTCGGGGCCGAGGTCGAGCCCGGGCAGCATGCCGGCGGTGAGGGTGACCTGCTCGGCGATGATGCAGCACTCGCCGATCTCGATCCACTGCTCGCCGAAGACGGTCCCCTGCGGGAACGCGAGCCGGGTGCCCGCCCCGAGGCGACGGAAGCGCAGCTTCCCGGGGCGCTCGGCGGTCACGGAACCGGTCTCCTGCACCCAGCGCCACCCGCCCTGCACGGCCCGGGCGAGCACACGGCGCCGCCACGCGGTGAGAGAGGAGAACGTGTTTCTGTTCCTGGGCACCCGCACACGGTAGTCCGCACCGTCGTGGCTGATCAGTGGGGTGCCCTGTGATGTCCGTCATGGGTCGCGGCTAGGGTGCCGTGGAGGCGTGACGGAAGCACGAACGATCAGGAGCGAACGATGACCGAGGCGTTGATCAGGGGCGTGGGCGGCAAGGAGCCGCAGGTGGATCCGACCGCCTTCACCGCGCCGACCTCCGTGGTGCTCGGTGACGTCACGCTCGGCGCCCGTGCCAGCGTCTGGTACCACGCGGTGCTCCGGGCGGACTGCGGTCCCATCGCCGTCGGCGAGGACTCGAACATCCAGGACAACTGCACCGTCCACGTCGACCCGGGCTTCCCGGTCACGATCGGGGACCGCGTGACGGTCGGCCACAACGCGACCGTGCACGGCTGCGTCATCCAGGACGACGTGCTGGTCGGGATGGGCGCAACGGTGCTCAACGGGGCCCGGGTGGGCGCCGGTTCGCTCATCGCGGCGCAGGCGCTCGTCCCGCAGGGGATGGAGATCCCGCCGGGCTCGCTGGTGGCGGGCGTGCCGGCCAAGGTCAGGCGCCCGCTGACCGAGGAGGAGCAGGCGGGCATCCGCCTCAACGCGGAGATGTACCTCCACCTGGCCAAGGGCCACGCCGAGGCCTTCAAGGACTGAGAGCCCGGCTCGCGACGGAGGGCCAGGCTCACGCGCACAGCCCGAGGGCGCGGCGGCCGTATGGCCACCGCGCCCTCGCGCGTACGTCTCGCTGCCGGTGAGGCGCTGTCGATCAGCTCGCCGAGTCCGCCGGCACCGGGACCGGCGCCGCCTCCGGCTTCGTCTCCGCCTTCGCGGCCGCCTTCTTCGCGCGGTTCTTCAGGATCAGCATCGAGGTGACGCCGACCAGGACTGCCAGCACGAGCCCCAGCCACGAGAAGCGCTTGAGCCAGGCCTCGGCGACGACGCCCACCGAGTAGATGACGGCCGTCGTGCCGCCCGCCCAGAGGATGCCGCCGAAGACGTTGGCGATCAGGAACTTCCAGTACGGCATACGCAGCACGCCCGCGAGCGGTCCGGCGAAGATCCGCAGGAGAGCGACGAAGCGGCCGAAGAAGACGGCCCACATGCCCCACTTCTCGAAGGAGCGCTCCGCCAGCGCGATATTGGCCTCGCTGAAGTGCTTGGGGAACTTCTTGCCCAGCCAGGCGAGCAGCGGACGCCCGCCCCTGCGGCCGATCGCGTAGCCGATCGAGTCGCCGATGATGGCCCCGGCGGTGGCGCAGGCGCCGAGGACGTACGGATTGATGTCACCGTGCTGGGAGGCGAGCAGCGCCGAGCTGACGAGGACGATCTCGCCGGGCAGCGGGATTCCCAGGCTCTCGAGCCCGATCACCACTCCCACCAGCGCGTAGATCGCCACCGCGGGGATCGTCTCCAGCCATTCCTGGACGTGCAACGCGGTTTCCTCCCGGGTCGTGGCGCGCGCCGCCGTCGCGCGCGCCGGGGAAGCCTACCTGGTCAGGACAGACCGGCCCGCCGCCCGCCGGGCCCGTAAATGACTGGTCGGCCGTGACCGGGGCGCGCTACGCTCCGCCGCGATGACGACTCACACCGTTCAGTGTTGGGGGGTCCCGTCCGCGCAAGGTGAGTGCTGATGACCACTCACACCGCGTACGAGGATTCCCGCGCCTCCTTCCTTTCCTTCTGGCTGCGCGTCCGCGAGTTCGCCGTGCCGCCGTCCATGATCGAGACCGCGACCGCCCGCCGCCTTTCCGGGGACTGGGCCGGAGCCTGTGCCGCCGCACGCGTCGATGTCGACCTCGACCTTCGGTCCGTGACCCGGGCCCATGGCCAGGACCTCACCGACCGGCTCCGGCGCGATCTCCGCCACCTGGCTCCCGACCTGCTGCGCTGGCACATGCCGAGGGTGGCTCCGCACGGGCTGCTGCGCCCGGGCCTGACGATCTCGCTGGCCCGGTACGCCCCGGCGGAGCCGACGGCGCGCGCAGGCCCGGTCCATCTCGTCGCCCGGACCCCGCCGGCGTGGGCGGAGGGCGGCCAGCGGATCAGCCTCGCGCTCTGGGACGGGGCCTCTGACGGGTCCGCCAACGGGTCCGCCCACCGGTCCCCCCGTCAGGGTCCCGTCGGGCGCCACCCGCACCCGCGGCCAGGACGACGATTCCGCCTCGACCTGCACCGCCACCTGTGGGACGCGCGCAGGACCGACGAGCTGCGCCTGCGCTCGGGGGCCGACGCGCCGCCCGCCGGCGGGGCGGAGACGCCCGTACCGGAGGGGTACCTCTGTGCCGTCGACCGCTGGCCGGCCGAGGCGAGGCACGTGCTCCGGGCCGAGGGCAGGTCCGGCGGTCCGGTGACCGTGCGCCTCGATTCGCGCCGCCGCCTCACGCTGGACGTGGACGTGGACTCCGAGGCTCGTGGGGATACGCGCAGCCCCGCGGAGCCGCTCGTCCTGCCGGACGCGGCGACCTGGGTGCTGCCCGATCTGGAGCTCCTCCGGGCGGGCGCGATCGAGGCCGGCCGGCTCCACCCGCTGGTCGCCTCCGCCCTCGTACCGGACCACGTTCCCGCCGCCCCCGCCGAGGAGCAGGCTGCCTCGGGTCCCCGGGTCGTGGAGTGCCGGGGCGCCCGGCACCGGATCGCTCTGGTCGACGGCGTCCTGGCCTCGCTGGACCACGGCCCGGACGAACTCGCGCGGGAGGAGCTGCTCGTCGCCCTGGGCGGCCCCCCGCTGCCCTGTCTGCGGGCGATCGACGAGGCGCACCGGCGCCCGGACTGCCTCACGGGCGTGAGCGAACGCCTCCAGCACGGGGACGTCGCCGGGGCGCTCGCCGTCGTCGAGGGCCTGCTCGGGCCCGGGGCGACCCTGCGCGGCGGACCGCTGCGCGACGCCCTCGAGGAGGCGGCGCGGCGGCGGATCGCGTACGGGATGTTCCGCTCGGGCCTCGACGTACCCCCGCCCCACCGCGTCCTGCCCACCTCACGCCGTCCACGCGACGCACGAACCCGCCCGCGCCTCGCGCACTGAAGCGCGCCACCGGGCCCCTTCTCGTTCCCACCACGACTTTCCCAGGTGATCACTCATGACTGCTCTGTCCACCATGCCCGCGTACACACCAGCCCCCGCCCCTACCCCCGCCCCCGCCTCCCCCGATTCCCCGCTCGAAGTCGCCGACGCGTTGCTGACGCTCCTCGGCGACACCACCACCGAACCCCGGCCCGACACCCAACTGGAGGCCCTGACGCTGGCCGTGGCCGCCGACCTGCCCGTGATCCTCTGGGGTGAGCCCGGGATCGGGAAGACGGCGGCCCTGACCCGGCTGGCCGAGGAGCTCGACCTCCCCCTGACCACGGTGATCGCCAGCGTGCACGAGCCCTCGGACTTCTCGGGCCTGCCCGTCGTCGGCGACGACCCCGCCGTGCAGGGTGTTCCGATGGCCCCGCCGGACTGGGCCGTGCGGCTGGTCCGCGCCGGCCGGGGGCTGCTCTTCCTGGACGAACTGTCCACGGCGCCGCCGTCCGTGCAGGCCGCGCTGCTCCGGCTCGTCCTGGAGCGGCGGATCGGCGCCCTCCAACTGCCGCCCGGGGTACGGATCGTGGCCGCCGCCAACCCGAGGTCCTCGGCCGCCGACGGCTGGGAGCTGAGCCCGCCCCTGGCCAACCGGTTCGTCCACCTCCAGTGGGCCCACGACCGGGACGTCGTCGTCCGCGGCCTGGGCGGGACCTGGCCCCGGGCGACCCTGCCCCGCCTGGACCCCCTGAAGCTGCCCGAGGCCGTGGAGTTCGCCCGGCGCGCGGTCTGCGGGTTCCTGACCGTCCGCCCCGAGCTCGTGCACCGGCTGCCCAACAGCGAGACGCGGCGGGGCGGCCCCTGGCCCTCGCCCCGGAGCTGGGAGATGACCCTCCGTCTGATCGCCTTCGCGACGGCGGCCGGCTCCTCGCGCGACGTCCTGGCCCAACTGGTGCGGGGCGCCGTCGGTGACGGGCCCGGCCTCGAAGTGATGGCGAGCGTGGACCGGATGGACCTCCCGGACCCCGAGACCCTGCTCGCGGACCCCGGGGCCGCCGAGCTGCCCGAGCGCGGGGACCTGCGCCAGGCCGCCCTCGACGGAGTCGTGGCGGCGGTGCGCGGGCGCCCGGACGAGGCACGCTGGGACGCGGCCTGGGCGGTCCTGGTGCGGGCGCTGGAGACCGGGGCGCCGGACCTGGTGGTCGTACCGGCGACGACGCTCGCTTCGCTGCGGCAGGCGGACTGGACGGTTCCGGCGGCGATCGAGCAGCTCGCCGGCGTGGTCTCCCTCTCCCGGCGCGCCGACGACGCGGCGGCCCGCGCCGCTCAGGCGGCCCTGAAGCCGCAGGTCCGCCGATGACGGCGGGGACGCGCGGAGCGCAAGAGGCCGAGGCAGGGGCCGACCTCCGCCTCGACCTGGACTTCGACAAGCTCTACACCGCGCGGCTGCAGGCCGCCCGGGCCAGGCCGTACCTGGCGACGGCGCTGTTCGCCCTGCACACGGTCGAGTCGCGCCAGGTGCCCACGATGGCGGTCGACCGGTACTGGCGGTGCTACGTCTCCCCCGGGTTCGTGGACCGGACCCCGGTGGAGGAGCTGGCCGGGGTGTGGGTGCACGAGGTGTCGCACCTGCTGCGCGACCACCACGGGCGCGGCGACCGGCTCGCCCGGACGCGCGGACTGACCGGCCCCGCGGAGCGGCTGCGGATGAACATCGCGGCCGACATGGAGATCAACGACGACGCGTTCGGCGACGGCCTGGTGCGGCCGGAGGGCGCCGTCGTACCGGGCGACCTCCACCTCCCCGCGGGGGAGCTGATGGAGGACTACCTGCGTCAGTTCGGGCTCGGGCCCAGGACGGAGCACCTCGTCTGGCTGGACTGCGGCAGCGGTGCGGACGGCAGCGCACGGGAGTGGGATCTCGGCCCCGACGGCGCGGACGGTCTGAGCGAGCAGCAGCGGGACGCGGTGCGGTTCCGGGTGGCGCAGGCCATCTCGGGGCGGCCGGGGAGCGCCCCGCGGGGGTGGAAGCGGTGGGCGGAGGAGGCGTTCCATCCGCCGCAGCCGTGGCGGGAGTTACTGGGCGCGGCGCTCCGCTCGGCGACCTCGGGGCCCGGCGCGGGCGACGACTACAGCTACGGCCGTCCGTCCCGGCGCTCGACCGCGCTGTCCGGTGTCGTGCTGCCGAGCCTGCGGCGCAGGCCGCCGCGCGTCACCGTGGTCATCGACACCTCGGGCTCGGTCAGCGACGCGGAACTGGGCAGCGCGCTCCTTGAGGTCGCCGCCATCTCCCGTACCGTGGGCGGCCGTCGGGACCTCGTCTCGGTCGTGTCGTGCGACGCGGCGGCCCGGGTCGCGGACCCGATCTGCCAGGCGGAGGGCATCCCGTTGATCGGCGGCGGGGGTACGGATCTGCGCGCGGGCTTCACGACGGCCCTGCGCGGCCGTCCGCGCCCCGATGTGATCGTGGCCCTGACCGACGGCCAGACCCCGTGGCCCAGCGCGCCACCGCCCTGCCGGACGGTGGTGGGCCTCTTCCCCCGCGGCAGGCGCCCCCGCTACAACGAGGACAACCCGGAGTACGTCCCGGACACACCACCGGACTGGGCACGCGTGGTGGTCATCGACGGGTGAGGGGCGGTGCGGGCGTTGGAGCAGCGGTACGGAAGCGGCAGCCGGGCCACCGCTTCCGTACCCCCTTACCCCTTATATGGCGCTACTTGCCCTGGCCGTTCGGCCGCAGCGTCCAGACGACCGTCATCTCGCCGGTCACCGCGCCGTCCTCGCGGGTGATCGCGATGTGGACGGGGAACTCCGGGCGCTCGCCGGCGTCCAGTTCGGCGACGACCTCGGCGGCCGGGCGGCCCAGGGTGGCGGTGGCCGTGACGACGCCCATGGCCAGCTTCTTGTAGCCGATCTCGGCCGTCACGGCGAGCGGCACCGCGCGGTTCAGCTGGTCGCCGAAAGCGGCCAGGACGATCGCGCCGCTCGCCGACTCGGCCAGCGTGAACATGGCTCCGGCGTGCGGGCCGCCGACGTGGTTGTGGTAGTCGGCCTGGTCCGGCAGGCGGACGACGGCACGCTCGGAAGTGGTCTCCAGGAACTCGAGGTTGAGGGTCCTGGCCATGGGAACCGTGGCGGCGAGCATCTCGCCGACGGACATCTGGTCTGCGCTCATGGCGCGATGTTACCCGCGAGTAGCACGGATGGCCATCCCCCTCCCCACCCGCCCGCACGGGGGCGGACGTAGCAGGGTTCGCGCCACACCTCTATGGTTACTGGCCATGTGGCCAGGACAGCAGCCGCCCGGGGGCGAGCAGAACCCGCAGGACCAGAGTCAGAACCCCTACCAGCAGTCGGGGTACCAGCAGCCGAACCCGTACCAACAGCCCGGCTATCAGCAGCAACAGCCCGGATACCCGCAGCAGCCGCCCACGCAGCCGGGTTACCCGCAGCAGCCCGCGCAGCCCGGCTACCCGCAGCCCAACCCGTACCAGCAGCCGACCGTGCCGCAGTACGCGGTGCCCGGAGCGCCGCAGGGCGGCCCCGGTGGGCCCGGCGACGGCAAGAAGAAGCAGACGACCCTGATCGCCATCGTCGCCGCGACCGCCGTCGTCGTCGCGGCCGGCGTCACGGGGTTCCTCGTCCTCGGCAAGGACGACGACAAGAACACGAACGCGGGCGGCGACCCGAAGGGCTCCGCGTCCGCCCCTGCCACCCCCACCGGCCCCGCGCCGACCTCCTCCTCCCTCGACAACCCGCGCGACGACGCCGACCTGCAGCCGACCATCCCCGGCTGGAAGGTCGTCCACAATCCGAAGTACGGCACGCTCTTCGACGTACCCCCGGACTGGGAGCTCCTGAAGCCCGGCAGCGTCACGTTCTTCGAGGACGAGAAGAAGGGTGACGGCACCCCGGTCGTCACGATGTCGGCTCCGGTGCGCTACAAGAGCAAGTGGTGCACGTTCGACACGAACAAGGACGGCTCCAAGGAGAGCTGGGGCCTGAGCAGCGCCGGCACCAAGGGCGGCCAGGGCGCCAAGAACACCGACGAGGCGGCGTTCAACGAGGCCGGCAACTGGGTGTGGGCGGGCTACGCGCAGCACATGCCCAAGGGCACCATCAAGATCACCAAGGCCGTGCCGTACACCACCACGTCCGGTCTGACCGGCAGCGTCGCGACGGCCACCGCCCCGGGGATCAAGAAGCGGAACCCGTGCGAAGGGGACGGCAAGTCCATCGCCTTCTCCTTCAAGAACGCCAAGGGCGACTTCTCGTCGTTCGTGCTCTACGGCGCCGACGGGGTCAAGGACGAGCTGGCGGACGCCACGATCCAGAAGATCCTGGCGACCGTACGGCTGGCCCCGGCGTCTTCCTGACGCAAGTCGGACCTGACGCACATCGGTCCCGACGTACATCGGCCTCGACGCAAGTCGTCCCGGCGTACGTCGGTCCTGACGTAAATCGGTTTGGCAGGGGGCGGCGGCTACGGGGATAGTCCCGGGGTGAGAAAACCCGCCGCCTCCCCCCGCACCCCGCTCCTCTCCCGCCGCCCGGACTGGGCCGGCCGCAACTACGTCCTGCTGACCGCCGCCGCGATCGTCACCAACCTCGGCACCCACGGTGCTCTGATCGCGGCGGCGTTCGCGGTGATCCAGTCCGGCGGTGACGGCGGTGACGTGGGCCTGGTGGCGGCGGCCCGCACCCTCCCGCTCGTCCTCTTCCTGCTGATCGGCGGCGCGGTCGCCGACCGGATACCCCGGCACCGCGTCATGGTCGCCGCCAACGCGCTGAACTGCGTCTCGCAGGCCGCCTTCGCCGTCCTCGTCCTCGCGGGCGACCCGCAGCTCTGGCAGATGATGCTGCTCACCGCCCTGTGCGGAACGGGCCAGGCCTTCTTCAGCCCGGCCGCCGAGGGCATGTTGATGTCGAGCGTCAGCGGGGAGCAGGCCGGCCGCGCCTTCGCCCTCTTCCGGATGGCGATGCACGGCGCCGGCATCGGCGGAGCCGCGCTCGGCGGCGCGATGATCGCCGCCGTGGGTCCCGGCTGGGTCCTCGCCATCGACGCGGCCGCCTTCGCCGTCGCCGGCGGGTTCCGCGCCTTCCTCGACGTCAGCCACATCGCCGAGCGCAAGCCCGGCGGCGGACTGCTCGCCGATCTGCGCGAGGGCTGGCAGGAGGTCGTCGGCCGCCCGTGGCTCTGGTCGATCGTGGCCCAGTTCGCCGTCGTCGTGGCGCTCGTCGGTGCGGCCGAGTCGGTGTACGGACCGCTGGTCGCCCGGGACGAACTCGGCGGGGCCCGGCCGTGGGGGCTCGCGCTCGCCGCGTTCGGCGTGGGCACGCTCTCCGGGGCGTTCCTGATGATGCGCTGGAAGCCGCGCAGGATGCTGCTCGTGGGCACCCTGGGCGTCTTCCCCCTGGCCCTGCCGTCGGCGGCGCTCGCGGTGCCGCTCGACGTCGTCGGGCTCTCGGTGGCCATGTTCGTCAGCGGGGTGGCCATCGAGGTGTTCGGCGTGGCGTGGATGACCACGCTGCACCAGGAGATCCCGGAGGAGAAGTTGTCCCGGGTCTCCGCGTACGACTGGTTCGGCTCGACGGCGATGCTCCCGCTCTCCACGGCGCTCGCGGGCCCGGCGGAGAGCCTCTTCGGCCGGAGTCAGGCGCTGTGGGGTTCGGCGGTCCTGATCGTGCTGGTCACGGCGCTCGTGCTGCTCGTCCCCGACGTACGGAATCTGACGCGCCGTACACCTTCGAAGGAGCTCACGCGCGGCCCCGGCCCCGGAGCACCGACGGCCGCCGACCAGGGCGCCGTCAGCCCACGCTGAACGCCCCGTCCGGCGGTACGGGAGAGGGCACCGCGTCCGCGTCGTCCACCGGGCGTGCGTCGCCGGTGAAGCGCGCGAGGCTCTCGCCGTACTCCACGCGCGCGGGGAAGGCGTCCGACGCCGTGCGGCGGGCCAGGAAGGCCGTGTCGATGTCTCCGTCGGATGCGACGAGGACGGCGTTGCCGAAGCGGCGGCCGCGCAGCACGGGCGGTTCGGCGATCAGGGCGAGGTCGGTGAAGACGGCGGCGAAGGTGGCCAGTTGGGAGCGGAGGAAGGCGAACGGCGCCCCGTCGGCCAGGTTGGCGGCGTAGAGCCCGCCCGGCCGCAGCACGCGCCGGGCCTCGCGCGCGTACTCCACCGAGGTCAGGTGCGCGGGGACCCGCGAGCCGCCGAAGACGTCGGCGACGAGGACGTCCACGCTCGCCGTGGGGGCCTTGCCGAGCCAGTCCCGGGCGTCGGCCCCGTGCACGGCGACCCCGGAGCCCTCGGGCAGCGGAAGGTGCTCGGCGACGAGGTCGAGCAGCCCCAGGTCGGCCTCCACGACGTCCTGGCGGGAGCCGGGGCGGGTGGTGGCGACGTAGCGGGGCAGGGTGAGCGCGCCGCCGCCGAGGTGGAGGACGGAGAGGGCGGCGCCGTCGTCGGCCGCGCTGTCGAGGACGTGGGCGAGCCGGCGCGCGTACTCGAATTCGAGGTGCGTGGGCTCGTCCAGGTCGACGTACGACTGCGGTGCGCCGTCGACGGTGAGCAGCCAGGCCCGCTCCCGGTCGATGTCCGGCATGAGCCGGGCGGTGCCCCCGTCGACCTCGCGCACGACGGGAATCTGCTCGTTGACCTCGTTCACACCCTCATTGTGCCTGCGGCCCCGGCCGACGGTGGGCCCGCACTCCGTGGGTACGGAATGCGGGCCTCCGTCCGCACGGCGGTCGGGGTCAGGCGACGGTCGTGACCGTCCCCGCGCCGACCGTGCGGCCGCCCTCGCGGATCGCGAAGCCGAGACCCGGCTCCAGCGGTACGTCACGGCCCAGCTCGACGGTCATGGTGACCGTGTCGCCGGGGCGTGCGATCGCCGCCTCGCCGAGGTCGACGTCGCCGACGACGTCCGCGGTCCTGATGTAGAACTGCGGGCGGTAGCCGGTGGAGACGGGGGTCGTACGACCGCCCTCCGCGCCCGACAGGACGTACACCTGCGCCGTGAAACGCCGCCGCGGTACGACGCTCCCCGGCGCCGCCACGACGTGCCCGCGACGGACCGCGTCCCGTGGGACGCCGCGCAGCAGCAGCGCCACGTTGTCGCCCGCCTCGGCGGACTCCATGGGCTTGCCGAAGGTCTCGACGCCCGTCACGACCGTCTCGGTCTCCGCGCCCAGGACCTCGACCCGGTCGCCGACCCGGACCGTGCCCCGCTCGATCGCGCCCGTCACGACGGTCCCGCGCCCGGTGATGGTGAGCACGTTCTCGACGGACATCAGGAACGGCGCGTCCACGTAGCGCACCGGCATCGGCACGTACGTGTCCACGGCGTCCAGGAGCGCCTCGATCGCGCCGGACCAGCGCGGGTCGCCCTCCAGGGCCTTGAGCCCGGACACCCGGACGACGGGCACGCTGTCGCCGGCGTAGCCGTGCGCGGTCAGCAACTCCCGTACCTCCAGCTCGACCAGGTCGGTCAGCTCGTCGTCCCCCGCGTCCGCCTTGTTGAGCGCGACGACGATGTGGTCGACGCCGACCTGGCGGGCGAGGAGCACGTGCTCGGCGGTCTGCGGCATGATCCCGTCGAGCGCGGAGACGACGAGGATCGCCCCGTCGAGCTGGGCGGCGCCGGTGACCATGTTCTTGACGTAGTCGGCGTGGCCGGGCATGTCGACATGGGCGTAGTGCCGGGTGTCGGTCTCGTACTCGACGTGCGCGATGTTGATGGTGATGCCGCGCTGGGCCTCCTCGGGCGCGCGGTCGATACGGTCGAAGGAAACATAGGAAGTGGGGCTGCCGGTCCCGCGCTCGCTGAGGACCTTGGTGATGGCGGCGGTGAGGGTGGTCTTGCCGTGGTCGACATGGCCCATGGTGCCGATGTTCAGGTGCGGCTTGGTGCGCACGTACGCCGTCTTGGACATGGTTCGCTCGTTCCTTGAGCTCGAAGCGTGTGAGGGGACCCCGGGACCGAACCGACCCTCCCCCTACGGGGTCCGCCGGACGATCCGGGGAGGGTCAGCTTCGGACGCCGTCGAGTGCGACGACGGCGAGGAACGTGGAATCCACGACGGCAGCCTTCGGCGCGGCCGCGACTGCGGGCCGTGCTGCGAGGAAGGCGTACCGGAACATGCCCCCGATCATCGCGGGGCGAGCGCGCTACGTCGAACGATTTTCCACCGAGAGGCTGTTGAGGGGGCGAACGGCATCAGAGGTGCTTGAGCGCCTCGCGCACCGAGAGCGGGGCAAGCCGCGTCCGGTTCGTCTCGACGAAGGCGCGGACCTCGTCGGGGTCCGTCTTGGCGTACTCGCGCAGGGCCCAGCCGATCGCCTTGCGGAGGAAGAAGTCGGTGTCCCCTGCGCGGCGCAGGCAGTACGCGAAGAGCTGCTCGGAGTCGGTGGCGTCCTTGAAGCGCAGTTGGTGCAGGAGCGCGGTCCGCGCGATCCAGAGGTCGTCGTCCTCGATCCACTCGTCCATGCGCGCGGCGAGCGCCGGATCGGCGGCGACGAGCCCGCCGACGACATGGGCGGCGAGGTGGTCGACGGTGTCCCACCAGGAGTCGGTGGTGATCAGTTGCCGGGCGACGGGCAGGAAGCCGGACGAGCAGCGCCGGACGTGGCGGCGGAGGTAGTCGACGGCGAAGTAGTGGTACTCGCGCTCGGGGAGGGCGAAACAGCGCAGGGCGACGGCCGCGCAGTCGGCCTCGTCGGGGCGCGGGGTGCCGTCCAGGACCGTACGGGACAGCACGCGCCGCTCCGGGGTGCGGATGCCGAGGAAGGGCGCGACGCCCTTCATGTACGCGACCATCTCCTGGGCCCGGAACGGGTCGCCCGCGGCCGGGTAGACCTCGGTGAGGCGCCCGAGCAGGGTGTCGGCGAGGGCGCTGGCGGGGACGGCGGGCGGCGCGGACGTCATGGGGGTCACAGTACGGCCGACCACAGGACGGGCGATCACGGTACGGCCGATCACCGCACGTGCGGTCGGTCACCGTTCATCGGATGGCAGTACGCACCGTTCATCGGATGGCAGGACGGAGGATGACGGACATTACGGCGATCACACGGGTACGTCGGTTACTCTCCCCGGATGCTCGACCCCGTCACCCGACCGCCGGGCTCCCTCGCGCTCCGCTGCTCCCGGGCCATGCTGTCGCCCTGGTCGCGCCTCTCCCTGCTCGCCGCGCTCCTCCTCGCCGCGGCGACGACCGTCCTGCTCTACGAGCCACAGCGGCTGCTCGCCGAGGGCTGGCCGGCGCAGTCGAGCGGTGCGGGCGCGGTGCTCCTGTTCGGTCTGGCGTACGGGGTGTGCACGGCGGCCTTCGTCCCGCGGCCGATCCTGAACCTGGCCGCGGGCGCGCTCTTCGGTACGCAGGCGGGGCTCGTGGCGGCGCTGGCCGGGACGGTCCTGGGCGCGGGGATCGCGTTCACCCTCGGGCGGCTGCTCGGTCAGGACGCGCTGCGGCCGCTGCTCCGGGGGCGCTGGCTGACGGCGGCGGACGGGCAGCTGAGCCGGCACGGGTTCCGCTCGATCCTGGCGATCCGGCTCTTCCCGGGGGTCCCGTTCGCGGCGGCCAACTACTGCGCGGCGGTCTCCCGCATGGGGTACGCGCCGTTCCTGCTCGCGACGGGGCTCGGCTCGATCCCGAACACGGCGGCGTACGTGGTGGCGGGCAGCGAGGCCGGGTCGCCGACCTCGCCCGCGTTCCTGATCTCGATGGGCTTCATCGTGCTCTCCGGCCTCGCGGCGGCGGTCGTGGCCTGGCGCAAGCGCCACGGCCTGCGCGCCCGGGCGACGGCGACGGCGACGGCGACGGCGACGGCGACGGGACCATCGACGCCGAAGCCGGTCGAGGCGCGCCCGCTGGAGACGACGGGCGCGGGGGACCCGCGCTAGCGCGGACGACCGCCGCGACGGACCGGCGCGTACCTCAGAGCGCCTCGACGATCATCGCGTTCGCGTGCGGGGACGAGGCGGATCCCGCGAGCGTGACCCACCGTGTGCGGTCGGCCGACTGGACGACGACGGGACCCGGGGAGACGGCGGCCCCCGCGGAGTCCTGCGACCCCAGACCCTCGGGCGGGGCCTTCATCTGAGGACGGTACGCTGCGCAACGACCGGCGGTTGATCTCCGATCCGAGACGCGACCGCCTTTTCTGACGGCACGAGCACATTCGGGACGGCCCTAGCCCCATGAGTTGGTTCGAATCATTCATCCTCGGACTCGTCCAGGGGCTGACGGAGTTCCTTCCCATCTCCTCCAGCGCGCACCTCCGCCTCACCGCCGCCTTCGCCGGCTGGGAGGACCCGGGCGCCGCCTTCACGGCGATCACCCAGATCGGTACCGAGGCGGCCGTCCTCATCTACTTCCGCAAGGACATCGCGCGGATCGTCTCCGCCTGGTTCCGCTCGCTGCGCGACAAGTCGATGCGGAGCGACCACGACGCCCAGATGGGCTGGCTCGTGATCGTCGGCTCGATCCCGATCGGTGTGCTCGGCGTGACGCTGAAGGACCACATCGAGGGCCCCTTCCGTGACCTGCGGTTGATCGCGACCACGCTGATCGTGATGGGCATCGTCCTCGGCATCGCCGACCGGCTCGCCGCCCGCGACGAGGCCGGCGGCCGGCACCGCGTCGTCCGCGAGCGCAAGACGCTCAAGGACCTCGGCGTGCGGGACGGCCTGATCTTCGGCATCTGCCAGGCGATGGCCCTGATCCCGGGCGTCTCCCGCTCGGGCGCGACGATCTCCGGCGGTCTGCTCATGGGGTACACCCGTGAGGCGGCGGCCCGGTACTCCTTCCTCCTCGCCATCCCCGCCGTGCTGGCCTCCGGCCTCTTCGAGCTGAAGGACGCGACCGAGGGCGGGCACGTCTCCTGGGGCCCGACGGTCTTCGCCACGATCATCGCGTTCGGCGTCGGCTACGCCGTCATCGCCTGGTTCATGAAGTTCATCACCACCAAGAGCTTCATGCCCTTCGTGATCTACCGGATCCTGCTCGGCATCCTGCTCTTCATCCTGGTCGGCACGGACGTCCTCAGCCCCCACGCGGGCGAGTCCGGGAGCTGACCCCGCACCGCTCCGTACCGCTCTCCGCGCCGCCCGCCGCCGGGCGATCTTCGGGTGCGCACCGCACCCTGGAACCATGGCCTGGCAAGCACCCATCGTCGTGCACCGCCCGTCCCCCGACGGCGGGCGGCGCGTCACCGTCCGCGGACAGATCGTGGGCCTGGCACACAACGACACCGACCTCGTCGAGTTCCTGCGCAGAGCGGGCCTCGAGGACGCCGACATGATCCTCGACGACCCCCACCTGGTGGAATGGCGCGGCGGCCGCCCCCACCTCTGGGAGGCGGCCTAGGGAGTGTCGCCAAAAGATCCAGCGGCGCGCGCAGGGCTCTTGGCGGGGGCCTCTCGCTGCCGGAGACTGAAGCGATGACGCAGCGCGTGGATCTCGCGACCGTGATGGACCGGATGGCCATCGACGACCTTGTCACCGGGTACGCGGTGGCCGTGGACGACTCCGACTGGGCGGGCTACCGGGCGCTGTTCACCCGTGACGGCCGCGCCGACTACCGGGGTTCCGGCGGGGTCGAGGGCCCGGCCGACGAGATCGCCGACTGGCTCGCCGAGACGATGCGGCTCTTCCCGGTGCGCCAGCACCTCATCGTGAACCGGCGCGTCCGCATCCAGGACCTCGGCGGCTACCCGGGCGACAGCGCGGACGTGCGCGCCGACTACGTGAACCCGATGCGGTTCGAGTCCGGCGAGGACTTCGTCTGCGGCGGCCGCTACGCGTTCTCCCTGGCCCGGACGGACGCCGGCTGGCGGCTGCGCTCCGTGGTCGTCGAGGAGAAGTGGCGCCGCCTCCAGCGCCCGTAAGACCGCTCGTACGGTCGTGGCGGGCACGGCCGCGGCCGTCGTACGGCGCACACTGGAGGCGACACCTGGAGGCGACGCGGCATGCGGAATCCGTTCGGCCGTCGCGGTGGTAGCGGTACCGACGCCGCGCACCCCACCGCGGCGACGCCCCACCGGGCCGCACGCGCCGTGGTCGCGGTGGTGTCCGGTGCGCTGCCCGCGCTCGCGTTCCCCGCGCCGGCCCTCTGGTGGTTCGCGTACGTCGCGCTCGTCCCCTGGCTGCTGCTGCTCCGCACCGCGCCCACCGCGCGCCGCGGGGGCCTGGAGGGCTGGCTGGGCGGGGTCGGCTTCATGCTGGCCGTGCACCAGTGGCTCATGCCGAGCCTGCACGTGTTCATCCTCGTCGTCGCCGCTCTGCTGGGGCTGTTGTGGCTGCCCTGGGGCTGGCTGGTGCGGGCGATGCTCGCGGACGGACCGTCAGGACCTCGCGCGGCGGCCGCCCTTGTCGTCGTCCCGTCGGGCTGGCTGCTCATCGAACTCGTCCGCTCCTGGGAGGGCCTGGGCGGCCCCTGGGGGCTCCTCGGCGCCAGCCAGTGGCAGGTGGCCCCGGCGCTGCGGCTCGCCTCCGTCGGCGGGGTCTGGCTGGTGTCCCTGCTGGTGGTGGCGGTCAACACCGCCGTGGCCCTCCTTGTGGTGTCCTCCGCCGCCGCCCGGATGACGGCGCTGGTCGGTCTCGTGGCGTGCGCCCTGGTGGTGGGCACGGTCTGGTGGGGTGTCGCCCCACCCCGCGAGCGCGGCACGGCACGGATCGGCGTCGTCCAGCCCGGGGTGTACGACGGACCGGGCGGCGCGGAGCGGCGGTTCGCCCGCGGCGAGGAGCTGACGAGGGAACTGGCCGGCCAGAACCTGGACCTGGTGGTGTGGGGCGAGAGCAGCGTCGGCTCCGATCTGACCGCCCGCCCCGACTACGCGGAGCGGCTGACCGCTCTCTCCCGGGCCGTGGACGCGCCGATCCTCGTCAACGTGGACGCCCGGCGCTCCGACCGGCCGGGCATCTTCAAGAGCAGTGTGCTCATCGGGGCCCAGGGGCCGACCGGCGACCGGTACGACAAGATGCGGCTCGTGCCGTTCGGCGAGTACATCCCCGCCCGCCCGCTCCTCGGCTGGGTGACATCGGTGGGCAAGGCGGCGAACGAGGACCGGCGGCGGGGCACGGAGCCGGTGGTGATGACGGTGCCGGCCGAGGGCGACCGCCCGGCGCTGCGGATCGGTCCGCTGGTCTGCTTCGAGTCCGCGTTCCCCGACATGAGCCGCCGGCTCACCCGCGACGGCGCCGCGCTGCTCATCGCCCAGTCGGCGACCTCGACGTTCCAGGACAGCTGGGCGCCCGCGCAGCACGCCTCGCTCGCGGCTCTGCGCGCGGCGGAGACGGGCCGCCCGATGGTGCACGCGACGCTGACCGGTATCAGCGCCGCGTACGGCCCGGACGGGCGCCGGGTCGGTACGCCGCTGGGCACCGACCGGAGCGCGGCGACCGTCTACGCCGTGCCGCTCTCGCAGACCACGACGGGGTACGTCCGGTACGGCGACTGGCCGTTGTACCTCGCCCTGACGGTCCTGGCCGCGCTCTGCGCCGCCGAGGGCATGGGGGCGCTCAGGAGGCCTGAGTCAGAGCTTCGCGCACCACGCGCTCGCACAGCTCGTGGGTCTGGAGGGCGTCCCGGGCGCTGAGCGTGCGGCCGTCCCGTACGGCGTCGAGGAAGCCGAGGACGGCCTGCTCGATACCGCGCTGGCGGGCCACGGGCACCCAGTCCCCGCGCCGGCGGACCGTCGGCTGGCCCTTGTGGTCCACGATGTCGGCCAGGTTGAGGATCTGACGCTTCGTGTCCTGGCCGGAGACCTCGAGGATCTCCTCGGTGGAGCCGTTCATCCGGTTCATCATGCCGAGGGCGGTGAACCCGTCGCCGGAGAGCTGGAGCACGACGTGGTGCATGAGCCCGTCGCGGATCCGGGTTCGTACGTCGATGTGCTCGACCTCGCCGGGGAGCAGGAAGCGCAGGGTGTCGACGACGTGGATGAAGTCGTCCAGGACGAGGGTGCGCGGGTCCTCGGGCAGCCCGACGCGGTTCTTCTGCATGAGGATCAGCTCGCGCGGGTGGTCCAGGCACTGGGCGTAGCCGGGGGCGAGCCTGCGGTTGAAGCCGACGGCCAGGCTCACCCCGCGCGCCTCGGCGAGCTCCACGAGCCGCTCGGAGTCGGCGTATTCGTACGCCAGCGGCTTGTCGACGTACGTCGGTACGCCGGCCTCCAGGAGCCGGGTGGTGATCTCGGGGTGCACGGCGGTCGGCGCGTGCACGAAGGCCGCGTCGAGGCCGGCGGCGAGCAGCGAGTCGAGGTCCTCGTGGCGCCGGCCGCCCGGCACGTGGTGGACCTCGGCGACCCGGTCCAGGGTCGCCTTCGTCCGGGTCTGCAGATGGAGTTCGACGCCGGGGAGGGCGGCCAGGACCGGGAGATAGGCCTTCTGCGCGATGTCGCCGAGTCCGATGCAGCCGACCTTCACGGGGTCTCCCTTGCGCGTGACGAGGTGTACGCGACGGCACCCGCCGTGCCGTTCGCGCTGGTCAGCTTACGCGGGGGCGATCACCCACGACGGGCGGGCGCCAGTCGGCGATGCCGTCGAAGCCGCGCAGCACGAGGCCGGGGCCGAAGCGCGAGACCGCCGCGATGAGCGCGTCGCGCGCGGCGACGGCGGGCCGGGCCGAGAGCAGCGTGAGCCGGCCGGTGCGGGCGGCCTTGCGGACGATGGCGGTGGTGCGCGGCAGCCGGTCGGCGGTGTACGCGGCGAGGGCGCCGCTCGGCGCGAGCCCCAGGACCGCGTGGTGGGCCAGGACGACGGCGTCCTCGATGGCCTGGTTGCCGCCCTGGCCGAGGGTGGGCTGCATGGCGTGGGCGGCGTCGCCGAGCAGGGCCACGCGGCCGTGGTGGAAGGCGGGCAGGGGGTCCGGCATGTGGTGGACGTCGTGGCGCAGGACGCCGTCGGGGGCGACGGAGGCGAGGATCTCGGGGATCGGGTGGTGCCAGCCGCCGAAGAGCCTGCGGAGTTCCGCCCGCTCGTCGTCGGGGGCCTGGGCGCCCGCGGGGGCGGCGGCCATGGCGTACGCGTAGACGCGGCCGTCCTTGAGCGGCTGGGTGCCCCAGAGGCGGCCCCGGCCCCAGGTCTCGTGCGGGGCGAACGGGCGGTCGAGGGCGGGCACGACGACGCGCCAGGTCGTGAAGCCGGAGTACCGCGGTCCGGGGTGGTCGGGGAACAGGGCGCTCCGTGCGGTCGAGCGGATGCCGTCGGCGCCGACGACCAGCTCGGCCTCGATGTCCCCGTCCGGGGTGCGGACGAGGGCGGGCCGGGTGTCGTCGCCGGGGTCGGCGACGGAGGCGGGCGCGCCGGTCCTGACGACGCCGTCGGGGAGGGCGCCGAGGAGGATCCCGACGAGTGTGGCGCGGTGCAATGCGACCAGCGGCCCGCCGAAGCGCTCGGCGGCGGCCCGGGCGCTGGTACGGGCGAGCCAGCGGCCGCCGGGCGCGCGCATTCCGCCGTCGCCCTGCCAGGCCGAGAGCGCGCGGACCTCGTCGCCGAGGGCGATGACGTCCAGAGCGCGCAGGGCATTGGGGGCGAGGCCGATACCGGCCCCGACCGGGGTGAGCGCGGCGGCCCGCTCCAGGACGGTGACGTCCCAGCCGCTCCGATGGAGGGCGACGGCGGCCGTGAGCCCTCCGACGCCTGCTCCGATCACGACGGCACGCTGCTGTTCCATGGCTTCCCCCTCGACGGCCACACTCGGCAACTACAGCTGTAGTTGCCGTCACCAGGACCGTACTACAGCTGTAGTCACCGCGGTATTGGTGGATAGGTTGTCCCCATGACCGCCCGCACCTCCGCGCCCGCCCCGGACTCCCCCGCCCCTGCCGTCTCCCGGCCCACCCTCATCGGTGACGCCGCGCTCGCCCTCCTCGTGGAGCGGGGGATGCGGGGGCTGACCCATCGCGCCGTGGACGAGCGCGCCGGACTGCCCCACGGGTCGACGTCGAACCACGCCCGCACCCGGCAGGCGCTGCTCGAAACGGCCGTCCGCAGGCAGGTCGAGCTGGAGTCGGCGGTGCTCACCCTGGACGAGCTGCCAGGACCCGACGCCGGGCCCGACGCCCTGGTGGACGCCCTGTCCCTGGCCCTGCACCGGTACCTCGCCGACCACCGGGCGCTCCTCGTCTCGCGCTACGAGCTCGCCCTGGAGGCCACCCGTCGCCCCGAACTCCGCGCCTTCTTCGACGCGGCGGGCTCGGCGAACTTCCACGGGCCACTGATCGCGATGATGGCTGCCGCCGGCTCGGCGGCCCCGGCGCGCCACGCCCTGTCCCTGATCGCCTGGTGCGAGGGGCTGCTGTTCTCCTGCGCGGCGGGATCGTTCCACTCGGCCCTACCCACCCGTGCGGAACTGCGCACCGGGTTCCAGGAGTTGCTGCGGGGCATGCTCGGCGGGTGAGCCACGGCGTAACCCCCTGGCGCCGGCCCCGGCGATGGGACACCATGCCCGGATGACTTCCGTCGATGACAGCGCGCGTACCGAACCGTCCACCCTCGCCGGCGAGCGCGAGATGCTCGAAGGCTGGCTGGACTACCACCGGCAGACCCTCGCCCTGAAGTGCCTGGGCCTGGACGAGACCCAGCTGCGCACCGCCTCCGCTCCCCCGTCGAACCTCACCCTGCTCGGCCTGGTCCGACACATGGCCGACGTGGAGCGCGGCTGGTTCCGGCGGGTCATGGCCGGCGAACGGGCCGAGCGGATCTACGGCACGGTGGAGGACCGGGACCGGGCGTTCCGGGTCACCGACGCGGACACCTGGGAGGAGACCCACGCCACCTGGCAGCGGGAGATCGAGGGAGCGCGCGCCGTCGCGGCGGCCCACGGCCTGGACGACGTGGGCGCGGGCAAGCACCCGAGCGGCGAGGTCTTCAACCTGCGCTGGATCTACGTCCACATGATCGAGGAGTACGCGCGCCACAACGGCCACGCGGACCTGCTCCGCGAGCGCATCGACGGAGCGACGGGCGACTGACCGGGCGGCAGGCGACCGACAGCCCGGAGCGCGCCCCCACCCGCCCCCTACCGCCCCCGCAGCCGTGCCTCCAGGCGCTCGATCGCGGCCCTGACCCCGTTGCCGTAGCCGTCGTCATCCAGGGCTTCCGAGGCGACGCGGGCCCGGTCGAGATGGACCCGGGCCGCGTCGAGTCGCTGGAGCTTGAGATAGTCGGCGGCCAGGTTGAGGTGGAGCGAGGGGTACAGGGCCCGGAGCGCGACGGCCGAGTCGTGGCCGGCCGACCGCTCCCCGTACAGCTCCTCGGCCGCGAGCAGGGCCCGCAGGTCCCAGGCCAGCTCGGCGTCCGGGTCGTCCTGCGCGTCGGCCAGGTAGTGCGCGAGCGTGCAGCGGTGCAGGGGGTCGCCCTCCGGGCCGAGCTGCCCCCACAGCTCGACGAACCGGTTGCGCGCCTCCTCGCGGTCTCCGCCGTGGAGCAGCATCGTCGCCTGCCCGATCCGGGTCAGGACGCCGTCGTCCGCCACCTGCTGCTGCTCGGTCACTGCGGCCTCCACGCGCTCACCGTCCGGGGGCTCCGACGCTAACCGCCGAGGCCCCCGATCCGGCACAGGC
This sequence comes from Streptomyces sp. NPDC026092, assembly GCF_040638605.1. Lineage (NCBI taxonomy): Bacteria > Bacillati > Actinomycetota > Actinomycetes > Kitasatosporales > Streptomycetaceae > Streptomyces > Streptomyces sp. NPDC026092. The sequence continues at coordinate 67,358 of NZ_JBEZYN010000009.1, read as the reverse complement.
TCGGGTGGCGGCCCGTCGGACGGCTCAGCCGAGGTTCGGGACGCGCCAGTCGATCGGCTCGTGGCCCTGGGCGGCGATCGCCTCGTCGATCTGGGTGAAGGGGCGGGAGCCGAAGAACTTCTTCGCCGACAGCGGCGAGGGGTGCGCGCCCTTCACGACGACGTGCCGCTCCTCGTCGATCAGCGGGAGCTTCTTCTGGGCGTAGTTCCCCCAGAGCACGAAGACGGCCGGGTCGGGGCGCGAGGCCACCGCGCCGATCACCGCGTCCGTGAACTTCTCCCAGCCCTGGCCCTTGTGCGAGTTCGCCTCGCCGGCCCGGACGGTGAGGACCGCGTTGAGCAGCAGCACGCCCTGCTCGGCCCACGGCATCAGATAGCCGTTGTCGGGCACGGGGTGGCCCAGCTCCTCCTGCATCTCCTTGTAGATGTTCCGCAGGGAGGGCGGGGTCTTGACGCCCGGCCGGACGGAGAAGCAGAGGCCGTGCCCCTGCCCCTCCCCGTGGTACGGGTCCTGTCCGAGGATCAGGACCTTCACCTTGTCGTACGGCGTCGCCGCGAGCGCGGCGAAGACCTCCTCGCGCGGCGGGTAGACCGGCCCCTTGGCCCGCTCCTCCTCGACGAACTCGGTCAGCTGCTTGAAGTACGGCTTCTGCAGCTCGTCCCCGAGGACGCCGCGCCAGGACTCGGGCAGCATGTCGGTGTCGGTCACGTCAACAACCTCCGGTAGGCGATCTCTTCTACGCCTCAGAACCTACCGGGGGCCACTGACAACGGTGCCGCTCGGGCCGCCTGCCGGCGGCCGTCTACCAGCTCGCCCTGCGGCTGAGCTCCCACATCTGCATGACGGTCTGCGGGTCGAGCGCGCGCTCGGCACCGCCGATGTCCTCGCTGGCCGCGATGTAGAGCTTGCCCTGCCACAGCGGAAGCAGCCGGACGTCCTCGACCATGATCTCCTGGGCCTTGCGGAACTGGGAGACGGCCGCCCCGCGGTCGGACTCGCGCCGTGACTTCGGCAGGATCTCGTCGGTGATCTCGGGGCTCAGGTACGGCGTCCCCAGGGCGTTCTGCTTGCCGACGAACGGGGAGATGAAGTTGTCCGCGTCCGGGAAGTCGGGGAACCAGCCTCGGCCGAAGACCGGGTACTGCCCCTTCTGGTAGCCGGCGGCGAACTCCTTCCACGGCTTGCTCTGCAGGGTCACCCGGAACAGCCCGGAGGCGTCCAGCTGCCGCTTGAGCTCGGCGAACTCCAGCGCGGTGCCGGAGCCGTACCGGTCGGTGGTGAACCAGAACGTCAGGTCGACGGGCTTCTTGATCCCGGCGTCCCGCAGGATGTCCCGCGCCTTGGAGACGCTCGGCTCGCCGAAGCGGTCGAAGAACTCGGTGGTGTGGCCGACGATGCCCTTCGGGACCATGGAGTACAGCGGCTCGGCCGTGCCCTTGTACGCCTTGTCGACGAGCTCCTCACGGTCGACGAGCTGCGCGATCGCCTTGCGGACGGGCTCCTTGGCGACCGAGGGGTCCTGGGCGTTGAAGACGAGGTAGCGGATGTCGGCGCCCGGCGACTCGATCAGCTGGAGGTGCTCGTTGGCGTCGCTGGCGCTCTGGAGGTCGACGACCTCCTCGGCGGTGAGACCGCGGTAGGTGGCGTCGATCTCCTTCTTCTTCAGCGCGGCGACCATCGGCTCGGACTCCTTGAAGTACCGGATGGTCACGCCGGCGTTCTTGCGGTCCGCGAACCCCTTGTAGGTGGGGTTCTTGGTCAGCTCGGCCTTCTCGCCCTCGGTGTACTCGTCGAGGACGTACGGACCGGAGCCGGTGAGCTCGCCGTCCTCGCGGAGTGCGTCGGCCGGGTACTCGGCCGGGTCCACGAGCGACATGGCGGGCGTGGCGAGAACGAACGGGAAGGTCGCGTCCGGCTTGTTCAGCTTGAAGACGACCGTGCGGTCGTTGACCGTCTCGATCTTGTCGAGCGAACCGAGCATCCCGTTCGGGCCGCCGTCGGCGTCGATCTTCCGGATGCGCTCGATCGAGTACTGCACGGCCTTGGCGTCCAGCGTGTTGCCGTTGGAGAACTTCAGCCCGTCGAGGAGGGTGCACTCGAAGATCCGGCTGGCGGTGTCCGTGAATTTGCAGTCGGCCGCGTCGGACTGCGGGGACGTACTGCCCGTCGGGAAACTCACCAGCGTCTGGAAGACATTTCGGAACAGCTCCCAGGAATTGTCCCAAGCGGCTGCCGGATCGAGCGTGGTGGGAGAACTCGTCGTGCCGACCACGAGTCTCTGGTCCGCCGCGGATTCATTGTCCGAAAACAGCCCGCATCCGGACACCAGGGATATGGACGCAAGGGCTGCAGCGACCTGCAGACTGGTCCGGTTGAACACGTGCGCACGCTCCTCGTTCAGCCTTGGGTCGGCCGACCATACCGCAGCGCCCCGCCAGGTCAATGTTCGACCCTGACGGGGCACTTGAGGCATTCGACGATTAACCGGGGTCAAACCGGTCAGAAGTTCAAGCGAGTGTCCGGATATCGGTCACCCGACACCGGCGTTGAGGAAAATCCCCCCGTCGACCACGAGAGTCTGGCCCGTGATCCAGTCCGACTGGTCGGACGTGAGGAACGCGGCGGCGCCCCCGATGTCCTCCGGGACGCCGAGCCGCCCGAGCGGGTAGGCGGCGGCCGCCTCGGCCTCCCGCCCTTCGTAGAGGGCCTGGGCGAACTTGGTCTTCACCACCGCCGGGGCGATCGCGTTGACCCGGACGACCGGCGCGAACTCGTGCGCGAGCTGGAGGGTCAGATTGACCATCGCCGCCTTGCTCATTCCGTACGCGCCGATGAAGGGCGAGGGGGAGATTCCGGCGACCGACGCGATGTTCACGATCGCGCCGCCGTTGTCCTTCTGCCAGGCGTGCCAGGTCTGCTGGGCGAATCCGAGCGCGGAGATCACATTCGTCTCGTAGACCTTGCGGGCGACATTCAGGTCGAGATCGGCCATCGGTCCGAACACCGGGTTCGTCCCGGCATTGTTCACCAGGAAGTCGACCCGGCCGAAGGCTTCCATGGTCGCCGCGACCGCGGCGGCCTGGTGGGCCTCGTCGTGGGCCTTTCCGGGTACGGCGATGACCCGGTCGGAGCCGAGCTGCTCGACGGCCTCCTTGAGGGCCTCCTCGCCGCGTCCCGTGATGCAGACCCGGTCGCCCCGGGCGACGAGGGCCTCGGCGACGCCGTAGCCGATGCCCCGGCTCGCGCCGGTGACGAGGGCGACCTTGCCGGACAGCTCGGGCAGTTCCTTCGTGCTCATGTACGTCTCCTCTTCCCGCGCGGGCGTCAGTTGAGCGGGCCGCCGGCCACGTACAGGACCTGGCCGGAGACGAAACCGGCGTCGTCGCCGGTGAAGAAGGCGATGGCGTTGGAGACGTCCTCGGGCCTGCCGACGCGCTGCACCGGGATCATGGAGGCGGCCGCGGCCTGGAAGTCCTCGAAGCCCATGCCGACGCGCTCGGCGGTCTGCGCGGTCATCTCGGTGACGATGAAGCCCGGGGCGACGGCGTTGGCCGTGATGCCGAACTTGCCCAGCTCCTTGGCGAGGGTCTTGGTGAAGCCCTGCAGACCGGCCTTGACCGCCGCGTAGTTCGCCTGGCCCCGGTTGCCGAGAGCAGAGGACGAGGAGAGCGAGACGATACGGCCGAAGCCCGCGTCCACCATGTGCTTCTGGCAGGCCTTGGCCATCAGGAACGCACCCTTGAGGTGGACGTTCACGACCAGGTCCCAGTCGGACTCGGACATCTTGAAGAGCAGGTTGTCGCGGAGCACGCCCGCGTTGTTGACGAGGATCGTCGGCGCGCCGAGCTCGGTGGCCACGCGGGCGACGGCGGCCTCGACCTGGGCGCTGTCGGAGACGTCGCAGCCGACGGCGATGGCGGTGCCACCGGCGGCGGTGATCTTCTCGACGGTGTCCTTGCAGGCCGCCTCGTCGAGGTCGAGTACGGCGACGGCGCGGCCCTGGGCGGCCAGCCGTACGGCGGTCGCCGCTCCAATGCCCCGCGCCGCGCCGGTCACGACGGCTACGCGCTGCTCGGTGGTCGACATGCTGATTCTCCTCGCCCTTGGATCATCCCTGGTTGCGGCCCGCTCCGTGCGTCCCCCACGTACATGAGCGACCGCTTAGTACCTTCGCAGACGAGACGCTAGAAGCCCTGGCACCCGGTGTCAACGGCACACCGGGTGCACCGGCCCACTCAGCGCACAAGGAGGTCGAGCAGCCGGTCGACCTCGCCCTCGGGATCGAGGGTCAGACCGGTGTGCACGGGCCCGGGCTGGACGACGGTGGAGCGAGGCGCGATGAGCCACCGGAACCGCCGCCCCGCGTCGTCACGGGAGGCCTGTCCGGCGTCTTCGCCCCCCAGGCAGATCCCCTCGACCGCGTGCAGAGCGGCCCGTACCCCGACGACGTCCGCGCCGGGGTCGAGCGCGCGGAGCTTGCCCTCGTCGAGATGGGTCCGGGCGGCGACGAAGGACTTGGCGCGGCAGTAGACCACCACACCGGCGTTGAAACACTCACCGCGCTCGACGCGTGGCACGACGCGCAGCAGCGCGTACTCGAAGACATCGCGGTCGGTCACGTGGTGCGGTCCTTCTCGGTGGAGTGCGGCCGGGGGGCGAGGCGCTCGGCGAGCCAGCCGGGCGGCTGCGCGGGCCGGCGCTCGACGCGCGGGCCGAGGGTGATGCGCTCGTGGATGGTCGCGGCGCGCGGCAGCAGGGCCTCCACGTAGGCCCGGCGCAGCGCGTCGGTGCTGTCGAAGCCGGGCTCGTCGACGAGCCACTCGTCGGGCACGTCGGCGGCGACCTCCTCCAGGAGTTCCCGCGTGACGAGCGGCGCGAGCTCGGCAGCGGCGGCGGCGATGTCCGGCGAGAACGGCGCGAGGGCGTGGTCGGAGGCGTCGTACGGCTTGGCGGCGGACGCCTGGGCGCCGGGCCAGTTGTGGTGCCAGATCATGGTGGCGCCGTGGTCGATCAGCCAGAGGTCGCCGTGCCAGACGAGCATGTTGGGGTTGCGCCAGGACCGATCGACGTTGTTGATGACGGCGTCGAACCAGACGACCTTGCCCGCCTCCTTCGAGTCCACCTCATAGGCGAGCGGATCGAACCCGAGGGACCCGGGCAGATAGTCCATCCCGAGGTTGAGCCCTCCACTGGCCTTCAGGAGCTCCTGCACCTCCTGGTCGGGCTCGGAGAGCCCGATGACGGGATCGAGCTGTATCCCGACCAGCTCGGGCACCCGCAGCCCGAGCCGCCGCGCGAGCTGCCCGCACACGACCTCGGCGACGAGCGTCTTCCGCCCCTGCCCGGCGCCGGTGAACTTCATGACGTACGTACCGAGGTCGTCGGCCTCGACGATGCCCGGGAGCGATCCACCCTCACGCAAAGGCGTGACATAGCGAGTCGCTGTCACTTCTGTAAGCATTTCGCCAGGCTATACGGCACGACCCTGACGATCGCCGACGGCGGCTGTCCGGGCACCCCTCAAGGCCGAGGAGGGTCGTCCTTGCCGTTCGGGTTCGGCGAGCGCTGGTCTCGGGCGTCGCCGACCGCGTCGGGGGTGGTCTTGTCCGAGGCCGGGGAGTCGTCGGTGAGCGTCGCGCAATAGGACGGCACGGCGTTTTCGCCGCCGGCCGCCGCGATCAGGCGTCGCCAGGCGGTCGAGTCCAACGCCTTGCCGCCGCGCTCGGTCTTCTTCTCGTACGCCCGGCACAGCGCTTCGTGGCTCTGCGCGGCGCCCGGCGGAGTGCGCTCCGATGGTCGCGGCGTCGGCCCGGCCGTCTCCGGTCCCGGTGCCGTCGACGCGGCCGACCCCGAAGGCGATCCAGGCGGGGCGCCCTTCTCGGGCGGTGGAGGCACGAGTGCGCCGCGGCTCGGCTCGGGACGGCGCTCCGGCGCCTCCGAGAACGGGCTCGGCAGGCCTCCGGCGGCCAACGCCACACCGCCCAGCGTCACGCTGGTGACCAGCGCGGCCAGCGCCGCCTTCGGCCAACGCCCCCTGCGGCGCTCCGCCGCCGGCCGCCAGTCGTCGCGGCGCCGGGTCCGCCGCGCGGCCGCATCGGAGTGGATGCCCGCGTCGCGCGCGGCGCGGAACGCGGTGACCGCCTGCCGCACCGCGTCCTCGTCTCCGTCCTCGACCATGGGCTGGTCCGGACGCAGCGCAGCTCTCAACGCCCGCGTCACAGCGTCGTCTTCGTGATCGTCGTCCCGCTCACGGCCCTGACTCATCCTTCACCTCCCCGCAGCTGTCTGGCCAGGCGTCGCAGCCCGCGATGCGCAGCGGACCGTACCGCACCGGGCCGCTTGCCCAGCACGCGTGCCGCGGCCGGACCGTCGAGTCCGACGACCACCCGCAGCAGTACGGCCTCCGCCTGGTCCCGGGGGAGGCCTGCGACCATCTCTAACGCCTCCGCGGTCGACACCGCCTCCAGGGCCTCGCCGGCGGTGTCCCGCTGCGCGGGCAGCTCCAGCACGTCCTGGTCCAGCACGTCCTGCCGCGGGCGGGAGCGCAACCGCCGAAGGTGATCGAGCGCGCGGTGCCGGGCGACGGTCGCGGTCCAGCCGCGAAAGCCCGCGCCGTCACCGCGGAACCGCCCGAGGTCCCGTGCTATCTCCAGCCAGGCGTCGGAGGCCACGTCCTCGGCGTCCTCGCCGACCATCCCCCGCAGGTAACCCAACAGCCCCGGGTGCACGAGGCGGTACGCGTCGGCGAACGCCGCCTCGTCCCCGCCCTGGGCCCGCTCGACGGCGTGCCCCAGCACAACATCGTGAGCCCTCATGCGTGTTATCGGTCTTCCTGCGTGAACTGTGCGGGACGCGGCGGCTGATCGCGCCGCCGGACGGCCCCGGCCAGCTACTTTACGTGTCCCACGGCGCAGCCCGTGAGCGGGGCGGTGCGGGCTCGTCCCGGGAAGAGCAGGGAGAGTTCGTACACGGACTCGCCGGTTCCCAGCTCGAAGCGGTTCACGACCTTGCCCAGTGGGTTCCAGGCCCGTCCGTCGGGGCTCCGGATGCCGACGGGCTGCCGAAAGAGCCCGTACATCTCGTCGTCGAAGTCGACCCATCGTGCGCCGGAGCGGCGTACGAACACCTCGCCGGCGTAGGCGCCGAGCCCTTGGAGGGCCGGTCCGACGGCGGCGGGGTCGTCACCGCTCCGTCTCAGCCCGTCCACCACGCGGTCCACGATCCGCAGGCTCTTCACCGAGTAGTCCAGCGGCAAGCGCGTCCTCGCGGTCGCGCGGGAGACGAACGCGGCGGCGTGTCGGCTCATGTCGGCGGCTCGCAGCGTGCGGCTGACGCGGTCCATGGTTCCCACCCCTCGTACGCGAACCGGTGCGGTACCCCGGTCCTCCGTCGTTCTCCGAGGTGCCACGGGTGCGCCGTGCCCCTCTCGGAATCCAGCGGAACGAGAGGCCGGACCATCACGGCTTCACGCTGTGATCACCGCCACATCCCGCCGCAAAGGAACCGCCGGGCACCTGTCGGTGCCCGGCGGCCTGGTGCGGACGGGTAATCAGTCGACCGGTCCGGCGGGGGCGGTCACTCCGCCCACGGGTCGAGCCCCTGCTCCAGCAGGCGCTCCTCCTCGCTCTCGCTCAGCAGGAGCGCGGGATGCCTGCCCCAGAGCGAGAGGTCGCTCAGGGGGTTCGCCGGGAACTCGGCCCGCAGGACGCGGACGAGGAACTCGACCATCCCGCAGTCGTGGCGACGCCAGATGCCCTTGCCCCGGTGGTAGACGAGCACCGGCCACGCGGACGGGTCGTCACCGGAGGCGTCCCAGCAGACGATGTCCGCCGCCGCGTCGGAACCCCAGGCGATCAGCCGCGGCCGCGCCCCCTCGAGCTCGGGCTCCTTCCCGAAGTTCGCCCAGGCGTCCTCGGCGGTGAGGGTCTCCACGAGCATGCCGCCGTAGGGCGACGTCAGCTCATCCGCTTTCGGCTCGGGGACCTGGACCTGGAAGAAGTTGTCGATCGCCCCGGGTCCCCACACCTCCATGAACGCGCGGTAGTCGGGCGGGAACTCCGTGCCCCACGACGCGTTCATGACGGCCCAGTCGACGGGCGCCTCGGGTGCCGTCCTCGGCGGCATGAGCTGCCGCAGTGTCTCCACATCAGTCATCGCGGTGCCTCCTGCTCCTTCCGGTCGCCGTCATTCCATCGATCCCGTCGGTACCTGCCGGCCGGTGTTCTGATCGTTGAACATGCCGAGGTTGCGGCCCGCCAGGGTGTTGGAGATGAAGGTGTCGATGGATATTCCGGCACTTCCATCCGGATTCGTCCCTTGTGCATGGATGGCGAATCCGGTGGGTACGGTACGGCGGCCACTGTATCGGGGGGTCACCGAGTAGTAGACGTCCTGTCCTGCCTGCACGGCCGCGGCGATGTCCGCCTCGTACTTGGCCATGTTGTTGTCGCCCTGCTGGGATCCGATCTGCTTGGCGTTGGCTCCACGGGCGCACGTGGCGAGGTTCCGCGGGTCCGTACCCGACCCGGTCAGCTGGTTGGCCAGCAGGTGGCAGGCGTTGATGTTCTCCCGGATCGGCCGCGCACCGAGGAAGCCGGCGGTGCGCTGCGCCCACCGGTACCCCGGAGGCGTGAACACGCGGGTATCGGTCTCCGAACCCGAGTGTGAGGCCACGTACTCCTTGGTGAGGCAGGAGGTCATGCCGGTCGCCCGGCTGCCGTTGCTCTTGTCCACGTCACCGTGCTGAACCCAGCCGGACCCGCACTTGCCGCTGTCGTCGTCCTCGTCCGGCGAGGGCCGGGGAGCCGGCTTGGGCTTGGGCTTGGGCTGCCTGGCCCGGTCGATGGCGTCGTTGATGCCGCGCGCGGTGGACACCAGCGCGTCACCGAGGCTGTCCGCGAGACTCGGACGGCCCTGCTGCTCCGCGACCACCTCGTCGGTGGCGACGACCGCGACCGCGACGAGGGCGATGACGATGGGGATCGCGATGGCGAAGTGCCCGTCGACCTCGACGTTGCTGATCGGGTTGCCGCCGGTGAAAGCGTAGCGGTTGCCGGTGAAGGGGTCGCTGCCGAGCCCCATGTCGGCGAGGGCGCCGTTGTACATGTCCCGGGTGGTGAAGCGGTTGAGACCCGGGTCGTAGTTGCGGAAGCCCATGTCGTAGGTGCCGGACTGGGCGTCCCACCGCTTGGCGTTGTAGCGGTAGGAGTTGTACTCCTCCTTCGTCGGATCGCCGGCATCGGGCTTGTCGATGCCGGTGAACTCGGTCGTGTCGTTGCTGCCGTAGGCGGTGTAGCCGTAGGTGGCCTTGGTGTCGCCGTTCCTGTCGGTCAGCGTGTCGACGTCGGTGTGGCTGTTGTAGCCGTAGAAGCCGTCCTCGGTGGTCCCGTCGGTGTTGTGCTTGACCTGGGAGAGCCGCTCGCCCCACGGCGAGTACTGGTACGACTTGGTGAGCTTGCCGGCGACCTCCTCGTTCAGCACCTCGCCCGAAAGACCGAGGTACGTGTACTGCGTGGTCTTCCCGTCGGCGGTCTTCGACGTGGTGCGGTCCAGCGGATCGAAGGCGTAGGTCGTCGACTTCATCGCGCCGGAGCCGTCGCGCTGCTGGGACTCGACGACATGGTCGAAACCGTCGTAGACGTTCCGGGAGACCACCTGCCCGCCCTGCGTGACGGACTCGGTCCGGCCGAAGGGGTCGTAGTTGAACGTGGACGTGGTGCCGCCGGTGGTCGACGTCTGCAGCCGGTTGCGGTCGTAGGCGAAGGCGGTGGAGGTGCCCTTCACGTTCTGGCTGACCACGTTGGCGTTGTCGTCGTGGACGTACGTCTCTGTGCCCGCGCCGTTGCCCGTCTTGACCGCCTTGGCGAGGCGGTCGGCCGGGTCGTACGCGTAGTCGGTGGTGGAGTCGAGGTACGCCGCGTGGTTGTCGGCGTTCATCTTCCTGACCACGTCCTGCGCCTTGTTGCCGTTGGCGTCGTAGGCGTAGGTGTGCGAGGCGACGAGGGTGCCGTTGCCCTTCTTCTCCGTGGTGGTGCGGACCGCGCCGTCGAGGAAGTAGGCCCTGTCGACGGTGTTGCCGTTGGCCTTGGTCTCCCGGGCGACCGCACCACGGTCGGTGTAGGTGTACGAGGACACCTTCGGGGAGGGGTCCGTCGGGCTCGTCCCGACCGACACCGTCTTGACCAGTTCACGCGGGTCGTAGGTGTAGCGGGAGAACTGGTCGGCGTGCGTGACCGTCTCCGGCTGGCTGTTGGCGTCGTAGGTGTAGGTGCTGGACTTCTTCTCCTGGCCGGCGAGCGCCTCGGTCACCTTCTGGACCTGGTTGAGACCCGTGTAGGCGATCGTGTAGGCGTCGACCCTGGCCCCGGACGAGGTGTCGTCGATCGACGTCAGGTTGCCGTTGAGGTCGTACGCGTAGGCGAAGGTGTGCTTCTCGGTGTCGGACTCGGACGACGTGTCGCGCACGAGCTTGACGCCGTCGGCGACGACGACGCCCCCGCTGCTCTGAGCGAGCTGGAGCTTCGCCGTGTTGCCCTGGGTGAAGGCGTAGGAGCCGATCGGGACCCAGGTACCGGTCTGCGCGTTCTGGTCCTTGGTGACCTCCGTCGTGCCGCCGCTGTGGGTGACCGTGTACTTCGCGGCCGCCGTCGCGCCGGTGACCCTGGGGTACTTGACGTACGCGGTGTACGTGCCGTCCTTCGGGACGTTGAGCGTCCAGGTGTAGGCGTCGGTGCCCGCGCCCGAGGCGTGCGTCCGGTGGTCGTACCCGGTCTGGCCCGTGGCGCTGCCGGCGGTCCAGGTGCCGGTGGAGGACGTGTGCTGGGTGTCGGAGTTGTCGACGAGCACGACCGCACTGCCCACCGGGATGCCGTCGTCCGTCTTGGACTTCAGCCTGCCGTTCGGGTAGTACGACCAGCCCATGGTGCGGCTGGAGGAGCCGCCCGCCGACGTCAGCGTCCGCGAGGTCTGCTGGCCGATGGCGTTGTAGTCGTAGGAGGTGACGATGGACCACGGGTCGGTGGACGCCTTCGACCAGCCGTTGTCGAAGTACTCGAAGACCGTGTCGTTGCGGACCGTCTGGCCCTCCGACGGGGGCATCGAGGTCCTGGAGACCCTCCCGACCTCGTCGTAGGAGGTCTGGGTGTAGACGTCCGGCTTGTTGTAGCGGGGGTCGGCGGGGTCGTACGGCTGGAACTGCTTGACCGGGCGGTTCAGCGCGTCGTACTCGGTACGGGCGGTGAAGTCGTCGGCCGTGGTGGTGGCGGAGCCCCGCGGCGAGATCGCCTTGGTGGCGTTGCCGACCTGGTCGTACTCGTACCGCGTCGTGCGGTGGACGATGTCCGCGCCGGTGCCGGAGTGCGGCGCCTTGACCTCGGTCTGGCGGCCGCGCTCGTCGTAGGTGATGGTCGACGTGTTGTTCTCGGCGTCCGTCGTGGAGACCAGCAGCGAGTCCTTGTCGTATGTGCGCTTGCTGGACTTGCCGAGAGCGTCGGTGAGTTCGACCGGGCGGTGGTTGAGGTCGAAGAGCGTTTTGGTGGTGTAGTCGGTGGTGTCGGCGGTGGCGTTCTTCTTCGGATCGACGACCGTGACCACGTTGCCGACGTTGTCGTAGGTGTAGGAGATCGTGTCCCCCACCCCGTTGATCACGGAGACGAGCTGGTAGATCTCGTCGTAGGTGTTGGTGGTCGCGAAGTCGGACGGGTCCGCCGGGGTGAGGAGGCCCTTCGGCTCGGTCGTCGTCCGGAGATGGCCGGCCTTGTCGTAGGAGTAGGTCGTCGTCCGCACCGGTGCCGTCGGCGAGTCCTTCGGGGCCGTGCCCGAGGTGATCTGGTCGGCGGCGTCGTACACGGCCGTGGACACCGCGCCGTGCGGCGCCGTGACGCTCGTGACGTTGTCGTTGGCGTCGAAGACCGGTGCCGGAGTGGTGATCAGCTCCCCGGCAGCCTGGTCCTTGGGCGCGGTGGAGGCCAGCGGGCGCCCGAAGGTGTCGTACGCCTGCGTGGTCCTCTTCCCCAGCGCGTCGGTGACCTCGGTGACCTGGCCGCGCACGTCGTAGAGGTACGACGTGGACTCGCCCAGCGCGTCCGTGATGGTGGCCGGGTAACCGCTCGCCACGAAGTCGCTGTTGACCGTCGGGTTGCCGTTGGCGTCGGTCGCCCTGGTCAACTGGCCGTAGGAGTCGTAGTCGTACGACGTGGTGTAGTCACCCGCCGTCGGGGTGGCGACGCCCTTCGGGTCGGTGACGGTCTTCAGGTTCCCGTACGTGTCGTAGCCGAACTGCCACTTGCGGCCCTCGGGAGACGTCTTGGTGAAGAGGTCGGCCGAGAAGCCGTCGAGGCGTGTCTGGTAGCTGTAGCGGGAGGAGTTCGCCGGGTACGTGCCCGGTGCGCACTCCCCCGCCGTGGGCACACCGCCCTTGTTGTTCTCGGCGTCACGCGACCAGAGCGGGTAGCCGGTCTTCTGGTCGTAGCAGTACGCGGTCTTCGCCCCGTTGGCCTCCTCCATGTACGTGACGTTGTTGTCGGCGTCCCACGACATCTTCGTGGTCTGTGACTTGGCGTTGGTCGTCTGGACCGGGCGGCCGAAGTCGTCCGTCACGTAGTCGGTGGCACGGGACTCGGCGTCGGTGACCTTCGTGTCCGTGAACTTCGTGTTCCCGGCGTTCACCGCGTAGGCGAAGTCCGTCGGACCGCCCAGACGGTCCGTGATCCGCTGCGTCCACCAGTGGTACTTCGGGTCGCCACCGGTCTGCGGCGCGTAGTAGGACAGGTTCGTCGCGTTGCCGCGCGGGTCGGTGGCCTTGACCAGCTTGACGTTCTTGTTCCCCTGCGTGGCGTCGTAGGTGAACTTGAAGTCCTTGGGCTGTCCGGACCCCACGCCGTCGGTGATCTGGCCGAGCAGGCCCTTGTCGGTGTAGTAGAAGGAGATCTTGCGCCCGGAGATGTCCGTCATGGACTTCACGTGGTCGTAGATCTTGGAGTTGGTCAGGTTCGAGCCCGTGACCTTCGCGCCCGAGTCGTTGATGTACTCGTAGGACGCGTCTCCCTTCTTGTAGTGGTCGACGGTGAGCGACTGGCGGCCGGCCGGGTCCGTGACATAGGTCAGGAACTTGGTCGGCTTGTTGTTGGACTTGCGCTCCTCGTAGGTGAACGACTGTGTGTTGCCGTTCTTGTCCACCGTCGAGGTCAGGTAGCCATCGCAGCCGAACAGGAACCGCGTGCCATCGGGCCTGGTCATGGTCCAGGCATCGGGTACCGGGTCCTTGGTGGGCTTGCAGTCCAGGCCCGCCTTCATCGTCAGCTTGTAGTGGACACCGGCCGGCGCCTTCCACACGCTGTTGGCGGCGTCCCAGCGGAAGACGTGCGTGGTGCCGTCACCGTCCGGGAGGCGGATCTCCGTCGGGTTCGGGTTCGGGTGGAAGTCCAGCGGCGCACCGAGCCGGATCGGCCCCGCGGCCTGCATCGACCAGCCATGCCCCGCGACGGTGTCGGAGGTGTCCTGCGAGTTGTAGGCGAACCGGACGAAGGTGCTCAGACCCCGGCCCGGATTGCTGAAGGCGTTGTACTGCCAGACGCCGTTGCCGGAGGACAGGTTGTTCATCAGCGTGGAGCCGGCGCCGGTGTTCTTGCCGGTGTAGCTGTAGAACTTCTCCAGGCCGAGGCTGTTCGAGGTGGGGTCCTCGACCGCGACGTTCTGCTTCAGTGCCGGAATGCCGCCCGTGCCGGCGGACAGCCAGGTGCCGTCGGAGATCTTCCGGATGTCCCAGCCCAGCACGTACTCGTTGCGCTTGTTGCCGGAGTCGGAGTTGTTCGGGGTCTTGACCTGCGCCTGGAGGGTGGCGGACTTGCCCGGCAGCAGGGCCGGGACCGCCGTCTTGAGCTGGTTGCCGCCGGTCGTCACGTCCGTGCCGTCCGGGAGCTTCCAGGTGTAGGACAGCTCGCGCTCGCCCGCGGCCCAGGCCGTCGAGGTCGTATTGGTGACCGTGAACTCCACCGAGTACGTGGAGTTCGGGGTCATCCGTGCCGGCGTCTGCGGCGCGTAGTACGTGTCCTCGGTCGTCGCGTCGACGTAGATGACCTGCATGTACGGACGCAGCTGCGGGTCGGACGCCTCGGACGACAGGAACAGCGTGCGCTCCTGCGGGCCGGTGGTGGTCTCGTCCTTCAGCTTGACCAGGACGCCCTTGTTGTTGGCGGGGGTGCGTACCCAGGACTGCATGAGTCCGGTGGCGTCCCACCAGTGGCGGCCGACCTCGTCGGTGATCTGCGGGACCGTGTCGGCGACGGCGGCCGAGAAGTCACCGCCCGCGGTCGTCCACGGGGTCGTGGAGTTGGCGTTGTTCCAGGTGGCCTGGGTCTCGGTGAAGTCCCGGGTCAGGGAGTGGAGTTCGTAGATCGCGCCGTTGGTGGTGCTGGTGGTCTCGGCGCCCCACAGGTACATCTTGTTCTCGAGCACCGTGGCGGTGGTGGGGATGTCCGTGGTGGGGAACTTGATGGCGGCGCGGGTCTTGCCGTACGTACCGGAGTTGTTGCCCACGCTCAGCCAGGTCTGCGCCTTGCCGGAGACCAGGCCGTCATGGTTGACGGTCGGCTGCTGCGAGGAGAGCGTGGTGTCGGTCTGGCCCGCCTGGATGATCTTCATCGTCCGGCCGGCCTTGGGGATGCCCACGATGCGGGTCGGGGACCCGAGGAGCTGGCCGTTCTTGGTCTTGACCGCGAGCTGGTAGTAGTACGACTTCCCGATCTCGCTGGAGCTGGAGTCCGGGGTCGGCACCGCCGTGGTGTCGGTGTACGTCGTCGCGGTCGAGCCGATCGGCGCGATCAGCGTCGCGGCGGACGGGGTGAAGGCCTGCTGCGTGGAGCGGTGCAGCTGGTACTCGACCATGTCCAGACCGGTGTCACCACTGGTGTTGGCGTACGCCGGCCAGGAGAGCTCCGGGCCGGTGGAGTGGACCACGGTCGGCGAGTTCAGCGACGTACCGACGGCCCCGTAGGTCACCGTCAGACGCGGATAGGTGGAGGTCTCACCGCCGTAGGCGTTGCCGTCGGCCGCCCCGTAGCGCGGGCCGCCGGTCGGCGCGGTGCCCGACTCGTCCTTCGCCTTCAGCACGAAGCCGTGGTTGGTCGCCGCGCCGGAGACCCACTGCTGGACCGTGTCGGCGACGGGGAAGTCGTGCCACTTGTTGTAGTCCCAGGCCGCCTTGGTGATCTCGGCGGGGTTCACGAGGCGTACCGAGTCGGCCAGCGTACGGGTCGTCGCCGAGCCCGTGTCGCCCAGGACGACCTTGCCTGCGTTCCCCTTGGCGAAGCTCAGCTCCGCGGCGTCCAGGGTCTTCCAGACGCCGCCGGTGCCGGTCTGGTTGACCGTGTAGTTCTTGGTGCCGCCGTTGTGGGTGACCGTGTACGGAGCGGCCGTGGCGGCGTCCGCCGCGGCCGGGTAGTGCACGTCCACCCGGTACGTGTCGGTCTCCGGGACCCTGGGCTGCCAGGTGTACGTCTCGCCCGTGAGCGCGTTCTTGTTGGAGGCGTAGTCGTCGTTGGTCGCCGCGCCACCGGTCGTGGTGGACCGCGGCCACTCTCCGACCGCCGCCGTACCGGCGTCACCGTCGTCCAACTGCACCGTGGTACCGGACAGCTCGCCCACCAGAGCGCTGGTGTTGGACCAAGTCGCGGGCGACGCGCCGGCCTCGCTCCACGCCCCGGTGGCCCGGTGCGCCTCGAGGGCGACAACGTTGCCGTTGGTCGTGTGCGACTGGTCGTAGTACAGACTCAGCCGTGCCGCGTCGACCTTCACCCCCGCCGGGATCTCGGTCAGCGGGAACTTGATCAGTGAACGGGCGATCCCGGTGTCCGTCTTGCCGACCGACAGCTTCCAGGTGTTGTTGAAGTTCACCGCCGGCTGGTCCGACAGGACCATCGTGTCCTCGGAGACCGAGGCGATCGGCGTGATCGTGATCGTCGGATCGATGACGACCGGGTACTGACGCTCCTTCGCCGCGAGCCACTTGGCATCCGGCGTGATCGTCAGCTTCCAGCCCTTGCCGTCGGCGTCCCGGACCAGCTTCTGGGTGACCCTGGTGCTGTACGTACCACCGGTGACCGACTGCGGATCCTTCGTGGCGTCCGTCATGTACGGAGCCGGGATCACCATCACCGGAGTGCCCGGAGCCTCGCCGAAGAAGGCGATCGAGCCGTCCTTGCGCGTCTTCGGCGTCAGGCCGCCCTCGGTCTCCAGAGTGAAGGTGAACGACACCGGACCGGCCGGGCGCTCGGCGAGGACGATGTCCTCCTTCACCTGACCGTTGCCGACCCGGTACGACAGGTCCGCGCCGGCGACGGCGTCCTTGTAGAGGACCCGGTCACCCTTCGCCTCGGGCTTCAGCGCACCCGCGCCGGCCAGGCCGAACGTGACCGCCCCACCGCCCTCCGCCTCGAACCGCATGAACCTGTCGGCGTCGGAACCGAACCAGCTCCTGCCGGCGTTCGCGGTGTTGGCGAAGTCGAAGCCCTTGTCCTGGGTGGCACCCACCTCGGTCGTGATCGGCTTCCAGGAACTTCCCGACCTGTACGAGGTCGGCACGGCCGTCAGTTCCGCTTCGATCCGGCCGTCCGACAGTTGCCAGAAGCGTGCCTGTGACGTCCGCTTGCCCGTGAGTTCCTTGACCCGCTTCGCCTTCGGGAGCTTCTCCCCCTTCGGCGACTTCTCCCGGCTGGGTATCTCCAGGTTCCCGCCGACCGGGGGCTTCGCCTCGCCCTGGTCGTCGTCCTCGTCCGAGAACCAGCCCGCGATGGTGTCGACAACGCCCTTGTCGTCGTCGGTCGACGGTGATTGCGGAGCCGCATGGGCGATCTGTGGCAATAGCGTGCCCGCCACCGCCGACACGACAAGACAGGAGAGATATCTCCTGAACGGAACTTTCACCTCTGTACCTTTCGGTATCGGCGCACCCGATTCACTGCACGCGAAATGGGCACGCCGAACGAGCCGCGGCGGATTTTCGCCCGGCTTGAAGAATGCGGGTGTTGCAGGGGGCTTTCTAATCAGTCTTCTGACGCCCGGTCAACCCTGAGGGCATAGCGGACAATCGTGTGACGGAGAGAGGTGTCGTTCGCCCGATTCTTCCGCTCGCTCGCGAAGGAGTGACGGCGTGGTGTATAACCGCCCGGTTCATCTGTCAGCTCACGAAAGCCGGGCTCTTTCATGTCGTCCAATGAACTCGCGGAAAACGCGGTGCGGGAGGAGAACGAGCACGAGAGCACGGGGGCCTCCCCGGACCGGCGGGGCTTGCTGATCGCCGGCATCGCCCTGCTCGCCTGCTTCGGGCTCGTCGGCTACGGCGTCCTCGACACCGACGAACAGCCGAAGCCGAGCGCGGCGCCGACGGCCGAGGTGACGTACGAGGTCTCGGGGACGGGGGTCGCCGAGATCTCCTACCTCGCCCGCAGCGAGGCCGGCACGGCCACGGTCGAGAAGGCCGTCACGCTGCCCTGGAGGAAGTCGGTCCAGGTGCCTCTCGGCCAGGCCCCGACCGTCGCCATTGTCCTCGACGGAAAGGGCGGGCAGGCGTCCTGCGCACTGGCGATCCGCGGCAAACACGTCCAGCGCGCCACCGCCATGGGCGAGTTCGGGCGCGCCACGTGCACCGGCGACCTGCCGCCCGGCGACGGCCAGGAGTGAGGCAGCACCCCACGGCCGGCCGAAGATACCGCCCAACCACATACGTACGAGGGATGGGACATGAGTCCAAGAGGAGCCCGCGCCAGGCGGGCGAACGGAAAGAAGCGCGCGGTCTGGCTGGCGGCGGGAGTCGTCGTCCTGGCAGGCACGGGCGTGACGGCCGTCGGCGCCTCCGGAGGCAGCGAGGATGCCGGGCCCGGTGACGGGTCGCGACCGGCCAAGGCGCATGTACTGGCCCTGGACGGCAAGGACCCGAAGAGGCGCTCGCTCCCGCGCACCGGGACGCAGACGTTCTCGCTCATCGGCGCCTCGTGGGAGGACAGCGGCGACACATTCGAGGGCACCGCTCAGATTCGCACCCGCAAGGCGGCCACCGGCGAGTGGAGCGAATGGCGCGACCTCGACTTCGACATCCGGGCGCCGGAGTCCGCCGAGGGCCGCGCGACGGACGTGCGCGGCGCCTCGGAGCCGTTGTGGGTCGGCCCGTCGGACGGCGTCGAGGCGCGAGTCGTCGCGGACGGCGAGGAGACCGCGGTGCCCGACGCACTCCGGCTCGACATGATCGACCCCGGACAGGCCGTCAGAGGCAAAGGCGACGGCAAGGGGAGCGGGAAGGAGAAGGGCAGGCCCACCGCCTCCCCCGACGCCACGCGCACCACCCCCGTCGCCCCCGCGCCGACCGACGCGCCGACGACGGCCGCGCCCGGCGCCGAACCGGGCGACACGACGGGAGGCTCAGGCAGCGGCGAGGCATCGCAGCCTCCGACAGGGGAACCGACGGAATCGGCCGGCGCGTCCGAGGACCCGGCTCCCACCACCGTCCCGGACCCGACGGAAGCACCGACGGAGGAACCCACCGGGGCTCCGACCCAGGCGCCCACCGACGAGCCCTCGGCCGAGCCCTCAACCAGTGAGCCCCCGACAGCCCCGACTCCTGGCACGACACCCACGGAGGACCCCACCGGACCGGAACCCACCACCGAGCCCAGCCGCACCGCCGAGCCCAGCACCACCGCTCCGACGGCTCCGACCGCTCCCGCCATCGTCAGCCGTGCCGACTGGGGCGCCGACGAGTCGCTCGTCGAGGACGCGCCCTCGTACCTCAACAAGGTCGACGCCGTCTTCGTCCACCACACCGCCGGGACGAACGACTACACCTGTGCCGACTCTCCGGCCATCATCCGCGCGATCCTCACGTACCACGTGCGGACGAACGGGTGGAACGACATCGGCTACAACTTCTTCGTCGACAAGTGCGGCACGGTCTTCGAGGGCCGTGCGGGCGGTGTGGACCGACCCGTGCTCGGTGCGCACACCTACGGGTTCAACAGCTACTCCTCGGGCATCTCCCTGCTCGGCAACTACGAGAACGGCGGGACGCCGACCGCCGCGGCCACGCAGGCCATCGCCGACCTCACCGCCTGGAAGCTCGGTCTGCACGGCGTCGACCCGCAGGCGAAGGTGACGCTCACGGCCGCCGCCGACACCGGCGTGTGGACCAAGGGCCAGGCAGCGACTCTGCACACCGTCTCCGGCCACCGCGACGGCTACGCCACACTCTGCCCGGGCGCGAGCCTGTACTCCGCGCTCCCGGGTATCCGTACGGCCGCGGGCAGTTCCCCCTACGCCACCGGAAACTGACGATCACGACCCGCGAACGAGGCGGCCGGGACCTTTTGGACAGGGCCCCGGCCGCCCGACCTTGGTGTAGGGCCTCGGTTCGTCGAAAGGGCGCGGCGCTCATCGCCACGCATTCAAGGTGGCCCGGTTATACAGGTTTTCTAGAAACCAACACGAGGCGACGGACAATGCGGACAATCGACGGCAATGCTGCTTGCAAGACCCCGTTCACAAGGGGTACGAAACGGCCTTTGAGATCCGCGATCGAGGTCCGTTGTTGGATAAATCCGCTTGCTGAAGCACTCGGTCCAGCGGGTGTCCGACACCGTAGATCCAAGCGGTACAGTCCCGACGGAGAGAATCCAGGGAGGACACATGGCCGTTGACGTGCCGGTGCAGCTGACGTACGTGGTGACTTGGCGGGAGATATCTGACGGGTTGAAAATTCAGCTGCGGCACAGCCCGGCCGGCCGATGGATGTATCGCGTCCTGTGGGCAGCGGCGGGCCTGCTCGGCCTGGTGATCATCGCGAACGTGTTGACCAGGGGCACTGACGCCCCGGGTGTGGGCTTGTGGAAGTTCGTGGCCCTCGCCTATCTCTCCTTGGTCGCCTTCCGCTGGTTGATGGCTCTGGCCCTGCTCGCCTACGCCCGGCATCTGGGCGAACACCGCGTGACGGTCGACGAGTCAGGGATCGAGACCGTTTCCGCGCGGCACACGCTGCACACCGGTTGGGGGTTCTACGGGCGCGCCGTTGAGGGTCGGCGCGTGTTCGTGCTGCTCACCCCCGATGTGTGGGGAACGGGAGTGATGGTCCTCCCCAAGAGCGGTCTGGATTCGGCGCAGGACTCCGAGCGACTCTGGACGCTGATCACCACACACCTCGGGGGCAGTTGACCGCCCCTTCGGCCGGGCGAAGGGGCCTTCCGATTGGAGCGGTGAGGTGATCCCGCTGAGGTCGCGCAGGGCCACCTCATCGACCATCTCGTGGCGGCCGGACGCGTCCCCCTGGCCGAGGCGGTCGCCGGCGACCTGCGCTGGGTGGAGTCACGCCTCGCCGAGCGCGGCCCCACCGCTCCGTGGACCGACCTCACCCGCATCGACACCCCTCACACGCGTCCTCTCGCACACAGCCTCGCGCAAATCAACCACCTGCTGTCTCCCACCGAACCGCCCCAGGCACTCAACAACGTCCTGCACACGCGCCTCGGTACCCACCCGCACTGGCAGCCACAGATCACCAGCCGCCACAACGACCTCGCCCAACGCCCCTGTCTCGAAGCCCTGTGGCCGCTGCCCGACGCCCCCACGCCGGCGCTCCAGCGGACCTTCACCGGACACTCCAGCGAACTGAATGCCTTGGCGATCTCGCCGGACGGGGCCTGGATCGCCACCACCGGTCTCGATGCGACCGTGCGGATCTGGAGGGCAGTGGATGGGGACGTTGCGGTCATCATGCGAGCCGAGGGGGAACTGTACGCATGCACGTGGGGCCCCGCCAACGAACTCGCGGTAGGGGGCGCACGGGGGCTGTACCTCTTGAAACTGCGTGTCTGAAGCGGCCGCGGCGCCGAGACGACCGGCCTCACGCAGTCGGCGCGGGCTACAGCGGGACGCGGGCGTCCAGGGCGGCCGGCAGGGCGCAGGACGTCGCGGCGGCCCAGAACGATGACGGGTCGATCTGTGCCTGCGCTTCTGGTCCGCGGCGGACACGGGAGCCAAGTCGGCCTGAATCGCGTCATGCATGTGTCAGATCTCGCTCGAGAAAGAAGACACGATGCTCAGACAGAGGCTGCGGTCGGCGCTCTCCGCACTGACCGGCACCCTGGTGGCCGGCGCGTTAGTCGCCATGACGCCACACGTCGCGCAGGCCGACGAACCGCCCTTGCCCCTGCCCTCTCCCTCCTCCTGCAACCCGGGTCCTTGGAATCTGACCCAGCACTACGAGGAGTTCGCGCCGGCCGACGGGCCCTGGCGGGTGGCGCCCGGAGACAACCTCGAGGTGACCGTCACCAAGTCCCGCACCATCGAGGTCGGCGCCCAGCTCACCGTCGGCGTATCGGCCGAGTGGGCCGTGGCCAAGGTCAACGCCGAGCTCGGGATCAGCACGAAGGTCTCATGGACGAGTTCGGTGGGCCTGAAGACCAACACCAACTCCCCGGCCCACGAGCTGACCCACGTCTACTACGGCGTCTTCACCGAACGCGTCCTCATGGAGCGGACCTGGTCCCCGGCAGGGTGCAACAAGGGGTGGCCGTACACGCTTCAGAACTTCCAGAGCGCCATGTGGCTGCAGCTCCCGAAGAGCGAAGGATTCAAGAAGGTCTCGATGCCCCTGGGGCGGGGCGGGGTGGGGACACCCGGTACGACCAACCCGCCCGCTCCGCCGCAGCCGCAGCCGGTGACGTCGGTCCACGGCCTGGCCGACGGCACGCTCCTGCACACCACGGACACCCGGCGCATCTACAAGATGGTCGGTGGCGCACCGGTCTGGCAGGCCACGTGTGACAGCGGCATCTGCGACTCCCCGCCACGACCGACGACCCAGTCGGTCATCGACGCGGGGCCGAAGACCCCGCGCAACGGCTCGTCGGCCATCGACCAGCGCGGCCGGATCTATATCTACGTCGGCGGTGCGCCGCTGCACCAGTCGCACTGCAACTCCCCGGTCAACTGCGGCAGGCCGCCGAAGATCTCGGACTGGTCGATCGACGCCCGTGACCACATGAACCAGGTCCCGGCCGACGGCAATCTGCTCCAGGGCTGGAACGGCGGCAACGGGACACCCGTCGCGCAGACCGTCGGCGGGGCGCGGCTCAACTTCGGCAGCCCGCAGGAGGTCATCGACACCGGCTTCGGCACGGACTGGGCCTCCAAGGTCGTCATCGTGTCGGACTACTCGTTCAACAACCTCGGCACGATCCCGGCGGACGGCACGCTCGTCCAGGGCACGGGCGGCGGTGCCTCGACGCCGGTGGCCATGTTCGTGGCCGGCTCGCGCATCAATTTCGCCTCGCCCGAGGAAGTGGTCGAGACGGGGTACGGGACGAACTGGCGCCAGAAGGTACGCGCGATCCCGAGCCGTGCCTTCAACGAGTTCCACGCCGACATCCCGCCGGACGGCTCGCTCGTCCAGGGCATCGCGAACGGCGTCCCGACGCCTGTGGCCATGATGCTCGGCGGTGCGCGGATCAATTTCGGCTCGCCGCAGGAGGTCATCGACTCCGGCTTCGGTACGGACTGGGCGTCGAAGGTCCGGACGGTGCCGACGCGCGCGTTCAACATGATCCGCGCCGACGTACCCGACGACGGCACGCTGGTCCAGGGAACGGGTGGGAATTCGCCCGTCGCCGCGATCATCGGCGGCGCGCGGGTCAACTTCGCCTCGCCGCAGGAGGTCATCGACTCCGGCTTCGGCACCGACTGGGCGTCGAAGGTCCGTGCGCTGCCCGCCCGGGCGTTCAGCCTGATCCCCGACCGGATCGGGGACGGCACGCGGGTGAAGAAGGCCGGTGCCACGTCGCAGGCCGGCATCGTCGGGGGCGCGAAGGTGCCGTTCGCGTCGATGGACGAACTGATCGCCTGCGGGTTCGGGGACAAGCGGATGTGGACCATCCCCGACCGCGTGTGGGACGCGCTCACGACCGAGATCGCGGACGGCACCCGGCTGAAGAAGGCGGGGTGGTCGTCGGAGGCCGCGGTCGTCGGCGGTGCGAGGGTGGACTTCTGGACGGAAGCCGAACGCAACGACGCCGGCTACGGCGGCGTCATGCTCCAGTACATCCCGGCCCGGGTGTGGGACGCGATGACGACCAGGATCGCGGACGGCACGCGCATCGCGAAGAGCGGGTGGTCGTCGGAGGCCGCGGTCGTCGGCGGGGCGAGGGTCGACTTCTGGACGGAAGCCGAACGCAACGACGCCGGCTACGGCGGCAAGCCTCGCCAGGTCGTCCCGATCCGGGTCTGGGACGCGCTCCCGCAGCGGATCGCGGACGGCACGCGGGTGAAGAAGGCCAGTACCCCCTCGCAGGCCGGGATCATCGGCGGGGCGAAGGTACCGTTCGCCTCGATGGACGAACTGATCGCCTCCGGCTTCGGCAGCAAGCCGATGTGGACCATTCCGGACCGGGTCTGGGACGGCCTCCCGAACCAGATCGCGGACGGTACGAGGCTGAAGCAGGCCAGTACCCCCTCGCAGGCCGGGATCATCGGCGGGGCGAAGGTACCGTTCGCCTCGATGGACGAACTGATCGCCTCCGGCTTCGGCAGCAAGC